>JAYTQJ010000201.1:0-11087 GCA_043746775.1 Schlesneria sp. | reverse complement strand
CGCAGACTTCAGATTTGGCGGGAGTCAGCTCGGCTTGGGAACACGATCACCACCCGCCAAATCTGAAGTCTGCGGTGCCTGACCCCAATCGAGTGGCCCCATTCTTCTGGTATTGCCGCCGCGTTCTTCGCACCGCCCCCAGAGACAATTCGTCAGCGGCACAAACGAACAGCTTCGTTCGTCGGCAGGAACGCGCGGGAACTCTCCGCCGAGTTGAGTCCTCGTCCGGCAATCACTCGCGCCGCGTCGGGCTTGCCGACGGTGACGATGGCACGGGCGCTTCGTGAGCGGGCGAGTCCAAGGACTCGGGCGCGGGAGGCAACTCACCGACCGACAGCACGGAAACGCCAGACACTGTCGATGATCCGGCTGGCACGGTCGCGCCGTCCGCCGACATCGCGCCGGACAGCGTCATGAAGCCCGGCTGATCGGGATCGCCATTGATCGTCAACGTGTTCATCAGCGGGTTCGGCAATGACTCGTAGTACCGCGCCAACAGAGTCTCATCCGTCACGGAGCCGGGATCGGTCCACAAGCCCCGCTCATCGAGACTCATCGTGCCGAGGTCGAAGTCGAGGAACCGCCGCTGAATCTCATAATCACCCCACACCGTGACGAACGTCTCCTGCGACTGCTGCAAGTTCAACAGGGCTTCGACCAGATCGCGAGCCACCGTTGGCGACGTGGCTGGCGCGACGCCGCCGACCGCGACCGGCTTCTCCGGCTCGGCCAACTTCAACCGCGCGATGTCGGTCTGCGTGATCGCCACATCGACGGCCAGCCGTCGCAACTCGAGATTGAACTGATCGAGATAAATTTGCCGCAGCCGAGCACGCAGCCCACGATGAATCTCGTCCCGCTGAGCCATCAACGACCGACGCGCCTGTTGATAGTCAATCAACGACTGGCGGTACTGGTTCCGTTCGATGAGTCGCGTGAGGGGCGCGTCGAACGCGACTCCCGCGCGGAGCGTTCCGTTGGCATCGTCGAACTTGAGCGGATGGTTCCCCGTCGTCCCCACGTCTCCCGTCACATTGACCGACAGATTCGACTTCAGCGCGTTCGCGTTGAACTCGATCAGCCGCCACGTATCGACGAGCGACGCCTTCGCATTCATCCAATCGGGCCGACGAGCCAACGCCACTTGAAACGCCGTTTCGGGAGTGACTCGCACCGGTACGAGTGTCACGCCATGCAGCCGCGTCCGCGCCTGCCACAGCGACAACTCCAGCAGCGACGACGAGACGCGCGCCAACAGTGTTCGCTCGGCGCGAACGCGTTCCAACGGTTCGAGGTCTCCATCGGCGAGCAACTGCTCGACTCGCGCAGCCAGCTCCGTCAGCTCGTTCGACAACCGCGTCTGCTCGCTGCGGAGGAAGTTCACACGCTCATCGAGTGCCGCCGGTGAGATCGCGCGACTATCGAAGTTGCTCTCGTGTAACTCGGGTCGCTGTGAGAGTTCTTCCAACACGCGACGCCGCTCGGGCAGGTTGCTCGCCACCACCGCGAGGTCATTCGTCATGACCTCGATCATCCCGCGCAGTCGGCTCGATAACTCAGAAACCGCTGGCGTTGAGACCGCTGCCGCCGCATCCTCCTTCGCCGCAGACAACGCTTCGTACCGTTCGGCCACGTCGTTCTGAAGCCGCGTCAGATTGGCTTCGATCAAGTTGAACTGATCGAAGAACGAGTCCTGCAACTCGAACGGAATGTCGGGCGGCAACCCGAGTCGCATCTTGTAAATGTCGAGCGCGCTCTCGTACCGCGCGGTCGCATTGAGCAGCTCGCTCTGTCCCGAGTAATACGCTTGCCGAGTCAGATCGACCTGAAAGCGGTTCTCCAATCGTCCCGCGTCGAACGCCGCTTCGAGTTGCAGCCACGTATCGCGCAGCCCCGCAATCCGCGCCCGTTGGTTGCGAATGAACTGCTGTTGCTGGAGGAAGCCGAGGAACCCGCCCGCTCCCGCCGCACCAACACCCCCTCCCCCCGCGAAGCCACCGCTCGACGTGACACCGACCGCGCCGACGCCCCCGAATCCACCGACACCCACGCCCGTGAAGCCGCTCAATCCTGAGCCACCGAACAGACCACCCGCGCGCGTCAACCCGCCACCGCCACCACTCCCCGTCGTGACATCCAAATAGAAGCCCTGACGAAAGCGATCGTACTGCCGCACGTTGGCCAACAGGTTTCGCTCGGACCTCGTCAGCGTCTCCATCACGCGCGGACGACCGGCGAACTGAAGCAGCGGTTGCGAGATCGCGAAGCTGAGCAACGACGACCGCGTGTTCGTATCCGGCCCCGCCAACTGCCAGACAATCGAGTTCGCGATCCCCGCCGCCAGCGTCCCGCCCGTCGTCGTGATGCGGCTCATCCGCAGCCCCGAATCGGTCCCGATGAAGGTCGCATCGTCGCCTCCATTGCGAATGCTCCCGATGCGCGTGAACTGCGACACGTTGCCGCCGAAGAACTGCGTCTGAAACCGAAACCGCTCCGCCGTCACATCGAGTGCCGACAGATAGAGCGTCTCCAACTGAGACTGATAATCGCGCGAGTGCAACCGCGCCAGCTCGACCGCGCCGCCGAGATCGACCTTCACCCGACCTCGCTCATCCATCGGCAACCACGCGCGATAGTCGCTCACCTCGACATCCGCCAAGTTGCCGTTCCGCTCCCAATGCTTCCAGCCGCGATGCCCGTCCACGCACTCCATCAACCGGTGCGACTCAGGATCGTCAGGCGGCATCGGCGGACAGTCGGGATCGGTCGGGTCATACAGCCGCGATCGAGGATCAATCGCGATGCCATATCTTGGCAGATGAAACTGCGGATTCGAGGTCGCTCCCTCGACGACGGCATAAGCGGCAACATCGGCCTGCTCGCGATAGTGCCCCCGATGGCAACCACTCGCCAACAGCCCGGCCAGAGCACACATCAAAACCAGCCCGGCGCGCAAGCGAGGGCTTAGGGGCCGTGCATCCATTACGTCCGAGAAATCCGGAAGTGATGGCGTCGTTCCCAAGGGTTGCTGCGATGCGGAGGCTCTGTTCTTAGCCATCTTTCTACCACACATTTTTCTGCCGACTTCTTTGAGGAAGCGGCAGAAAAATGTGTGGTAGAAAGATGGGAGTTCGTGCCGTCCTGCGGTTTGGGGACTGATCGTCAATCGCGAACTTTCGGAGATAGATTCTGCACAGCCCCTGACCGCTCGATGTCTCCGATGCCCTCGCTCGCGCGTCGGGCTGGTTTTTCCTGTGCGAATCCGTTTTGAAACACGATCAAACAGGACGACAGCCATCGCGCACGAAGCAACTTGCGGCGCAAATTGCCGAAGCCGCTCACTCAGTCCGCTCGTTCTCTCGCCCGCCATCGCGAAGCACCCGCCAGTCTCATGTCACGTCAGAATGTCTGCCGCGCTGAGTTGCTATCGGGAAGCGGTCGCACCGGGCTTAACGACTTTGCCGCTCACCCGGAAAGCCTGCCACGAGGGCGACAACTCAGACCAGCAATGCCTGCCGGAGGAGGGCTTTCCGCAGAGAGAACGGTGCGACGCTGAAACGACAACGCGGCGAAAGCAGGAATGCTCCGCCGCGTTGTCGTTCACAAGCAAGACCGTAAATGGCTCATTCTTCGTAGCAGCTTCGAGTGGCATCGGTGCAACGATCACCGTCGCAGATGCGGTCGTCGGGGCCGTAGATTTTTTGAGTCTTACCGCACCAGAAGTTGCCGTCGCCGGTCACTTCTTTCCCCTTGGGCAGACCGGCGTTGATGTAGAGGCCCTTCGAGAGCAGGCTGCTGCAACGGGGACCAGGTTGAAGCACTTCGAGTTGAGCGGACATGGCAATGCTCTCCGTTCGAGAGTGGGGTGAGTAACGTTTGGACTAGTTGACTGATTCTTGTCCCCTCTCCCCGGCTCTGCGGGGAGAGGGGACAAAGCAAGACGAGACGTAGCGACTCATCACACGTCCAGCTTACCGACTGCCTTGAGCAGCGCCCGCTTCACAGCCGTGCGGGCGAGTTGGACTTTGTAGTCGTTCATCGAAAGCGGTGTGGCGTTGGACGTGGCGGCGTCGGCGACCATTCCTGCGGTGTCATCGTTGAGCGGCTGGCCGATCAGCAGGCGAGCCGCTTCATCGGCGAGCCACGGCGTCGGAGCAACGTGCCCCATCACGATACTGGCTCGACGAACGAGGCCACCTTCCACATCCACGCACACGCCAGCCGAGGCGAGCGGCCAGTCGAGGCCCTCGGTTTGGAGAACTTCATACGTGGCGCTCGTCATGTTGCCCGCATCCGGCAGCCAGACGTGCGAGATCAGTTGGCCGGGCTTCAACACCGTGTTGCCCTGAGCGTTTGTCTTCGGGCTGAGGTAGAAGTACTCCAGCGGCAACCATTCTTCGTGGAGGTTGAGGGTGGAAGGTTGAGGGTTGAGGGACAGAGATTTCTGACCTTCCACCTTCGACGATCGACCATCAACCTTGGAGATGACTCGAACCTTCGCACCCCACGCGATCAAGGCGGGAGCGAACCGGGACGCATTCACAAACTTCGCCGGACCACTGTTCCCGAAGATCGCGTGGTAGCGGTTGTCGCCCACTTCAGGCAGTGAGACGCCCTTGTCCATCGCGAGCATTCCGTAACCGCCACGGAAGTACCAGCAGTTCGGCAAGTGGCACAGATCGCCGCCGATCGTCCCGCTCCCTTGGATTTGGATGGCCCTCACGCCGTCGATGACATCGAACAGCGAACGGTATCCGCCGAGTAACGGATGCTGGGCGAGGTCACTCAATGTGGCGAGCGATCCGATCTGCACGCCGCCGTCCACGCGGGTTATCTCACGCAGAGACGGAATGCGTTTCAGATCGACCACGCGCGACGGCGTGACAAGCTCGGCCTTCATCAGGCTGACCAAGTCGGTTCCGCCCGCAAGGACCGCCGTTTGAGACGGGTTCGTTCCGAGGAACTCCACGGCCTCGGCTTCAGTTTCGGGACGAGCGTATTCAAAAGACTTCATACCCGTGCTCCTTTCAGTGCGTCGAGGACTCGTTTCGGGGTCAGGGGGAGAACGGGGACGCGCACGCCGATGGCGTTGGCCACCGCGTTCGAGATCGCTGCGCCGGGAGCGATCACCGGCGGCTCGCCCAAGCCGATGACACCGCGCTTGTACTGGTCTTCGGGTTCGTAAAACTCGACCACCAGATCGCCGATGTCACCGATGCGCGGCAGCTTGTAATCGACGAGGTTCGCGTTGATGAATCGCCCCGTTTTGTTGTCCATGATCCGCTCTTCAACCAGTGAGTACGCGATCCCCATGATGAGGGCACCGTACACCTGACTGCGGGCCAAGAGGCGATTCACGATCAGGCCGATGTCCTGCACCGCGACCATCTTGACCATGCGAACAACACCGGTCTCGGTATCGACGGCCACTTCGGCCATCTGGACTCCACCGACCTGCTTGTCGGTCAGCTTCTCGTCCTCGGTGACGGGACCACCTTGCAGTTCGAGAGCCATCGGGCCGACCAGACTTGCCGCCTGCTTCCACGAGCAGGCTTCCTTGTCACCCGACCACAGCTTGCCATCCTTCGCCGTGAGCGATGTCGCTTCGACGTTGTACTTGGCCGCTGCCAGATCGCAGATCTTCCACAATGCCTGCTGAGCCGTGCGGCGCGTCGGCCCGGTGACGCCACCGATCGTCGTGCTGCCGCCAGATGGTCCGGCCTTCGGGAACTTGTTGGAACCGATGCTCACCTTCACAGCATTCAGTGACAGACCGAACGTGTCGGCAGCAACTTGAGCGATGCAGGTGCGAGTCCCGGTCCCAATGTCTTGGCTTCCCATCATCACTTCGACCGAGCCATCGGGATGGACCTTGATGGTCACGTTCGACTGATGCGGCCCGCCGCCCCACGTATGAAGCGCAAGACCAATCCCGCGTTTGACGGGACCGTTGCCGCCCCCCTGCCCTCGCGGATGCCACTTCGTTTTCCAGTCCATCAGTTTGGCGGCGATCTCCAACTCGGGACCGTAGATGTGCGGCAGGTTGGTGAGCGACAGGTTCTTCTGGAAGAACGACAAGCAGTCGATCCCCGCCTTCGCGGCCAAGTCGTCAATCGCCGTCTGGCTGTACGCGCACGCTTGCGGATGATTCGGAGCACGCCATGCACGGTCGGGACCGCAGTTCGTGATGATCCCCGTTGCCGTGCGAGTTCGGTTTGGGGGATCGAAGACATACGGCGTGACGGTCAGCGCGACCGTTCCCCCCTTCGGTCCGTTGGTCCCCCAGTGATGGCTGTCCCACGCGGTGATCTTCCCTTCCGCGTCGCAGCCAACAGTCACTTCAGCGTAGGCCGACGGACGATTCCCCGCGATCTGCATTTCGGTCGCGCGGTTGAGGAGCAACCGCACCGGCTTGCCCGTCTCCTTCGCGAGCTTGGCACACGCCACGTCCCATTCATCGACGGCGAACTTGGAACCGAAGCCACCTCCGATGAAGTCGCACTTGATCGAGACACTCGCCTCGTCGATGCCGAGCGGTTTGACGTACTGGCCCGCTGTTCCCGAAACGTTCTGCGTCGAGAGGGAGACGTTCAACTTGTCGCCATCCCACGCGGCGTGCGACCCGTGCGGTTCGAGGCACATGTGCGTGATCGTGTTCACGCCGTAGAAGCCTTTGTGAACGTGCTTGGCTTCCTTGAGAGCAGCCTCAACATCACCTTTCTTCTGCGTACCGAGTGACTTGGTGAGCGTCACCTTCTCGCCCGCATCGGTCACGTCGGCGGCTTGTGCTCCCTTGAGATCGGCCTCATCGACGAAGTGTGAGAGGACATCGAACTTGATCTCGATGGCTCGCAGTCCGTCCTCGGCGTACTCGGGTCGCTCGGCGGCAATCGCGACGATGGGCCAGCCTTCGTAACGGACCTCTTGACCGACTTCGGCCATCGCAATGACAGCCTTCACACCCTTCACGGCCTTTGCCTTGTCGAGGTTCAGTGTCACGATCTTGGCGTGAGCATGCGGCGATGTGAGGAGCTTCGCGAACAGAGTCCCCGGCGGGTTCGTGTCGTTCGCATACTTGGCCTGCCCCGACGCCTTCACCGGCCCGTCGAGACGTTGAATCTCTTTTCCAACCAGCGTGTGTTTGCCTTGCGGCTCCCACCCAATTTTGCGTTCGGCCATCATGCACCTCCCTTTGCAGCAGTTGCGGTTTGAGCCGTGTCAAACGCGGCTTGCAGGACACCGGCATACGTTCCGCAGCGGCAGATGTTTCCACCCAGCCCCTTGCGGCAGTCGTCCACGGTCGCTTTCGGGTTCTGATTGCAGAAACCGCGCACCGCCATGACGAAGCCCGGCGTGCAGAATCCGCACTGCATCCCGTCGTGCTTGCAGAAGTTATTGACCACGTCATCGGTCTTCGCGGGCGTGTAGAGCGATTCGGCCGTCGTGATCTTCTGACCAACGACCTCAATCGCAAATCGCGTACACGAGTAAACCGGCTTGCCGTCGATCAGGACCGTGCAGGCCCCGCAGTTCGAGCGGTCGCACACATCCTTGCAGCTCGTCAGGTTGAGATCGTTCCGCAACGCATCCATCAGCGTCACGCGCGGCTCGACGTTCAACTTCTGGTCCACGCCGTTGACGTTCAGCGTGATGGCTTGAGGTGCCGCACTGACGACCTTCGCCGCCTGCTGTTGAGCCTCCGCCTGCTGCTCTGTCGCAGCGACAGCCATCGCGGTCGCTGCCATCGCCGCTCCCGAGCCTCGCAAGAAATCGCGCCGGTTGAACTCCGGGCTGGATCGGTTCGTTGAGTCGGATCGACCGGCCTCGCCGGATCGACTTGTTTGGTCACTGCGGTTGACTGGTTCACGGTCCATCAGCGGCTCTCCCTCCGGTTGAAGTTCTGGAGTCACGCACACATCACTGGAACAAACACCACGTTCTGATCGACTTGGATCAAGTCCCTGTAGGGTGCGTGGAGTCTTCGTAACGCACCGCATTCGGCCCACAAACGGTGCGTTACGAAGACTCCACGCACCCTACTCGATGCCAAGTTCGACCATTGCGATCGACTTGCTGCAATCGAATTGAGTCAGCGCGAGATCGCCGCAAGAAAGAGATCGCCGCAAGAAAGAGAGGCGATGACCGACTCAAAGCGGCGGGGATTCTAACTGGCCATCAAACGGACACAACCATCGGATCGGAATTTTCAGATGAGGGCGTTGCCATCTAGTAAAGCGACCGGAGGCAATCGAGCGCCGCCCCCTTGATGATCTACACCACCCCGTCATACTCCCGCCCAACCAGGGTCAATGGTTTCCCAACGACGTTCGTCCGTTGGATCGACCACTGGTTTGGCAGTCCTTCCGAAAATCAACATAGAGGTCAAAGATAATGAAGCTGCGAGCGGTATTCAGTTGTGCGGTCCTGAGCGGTTCAATCCTGAGCGGCATGAGCGGGACTTCGGCCTTCGCGTTTCCGCCGATCCCCGGTCAGATCAAAGAGGCGTTCAAAGACGACAAGGACTACAAGCCGTTTCTCGAAACGGTCGAGGCTCTTAAGAACAAGTGCGATGTCTGTCACAAACCGGGAGCCGAGAAGAAGGCGCGCGGTCACGGCCTGAACGACTTCGGCAAGGTCTATCACGACCGGTTTGAAGCGAAGAAGTACAAGACCGCCAACGAAGAGAAGAAGGCCGACGAAGCGATCAAGCTGATGAAGGCCGCGTGGGACAAGTCGATCACCGAGAAGAACGCCGACGGCAAGGTCTACGGCGACCTCATCAAGGCGGGAATGTTGCCGAGCAAGAACGAGTAGCGAGACTTCCGCAGGGCCTCGCCTTTTCAACGTAGGGTGGGACAAGCTCGCTTCGAGCGCCGGCCCACCATCGTGCCATCACTGGAAATCATGGTGGGCCGGCGCGGCGAAGCGCCGCTGGTCCCACCCTACAACCTGCTCCGCTTCAAAAAGGCATTGGTCCTGTGACTTCCGCATCACCGTGAGCGACCAAGCCCCTTGACGAATAGACTCTCCGCAGACGACCGGTCGCCCGTGGGCCGGTCGATCAGCGTGAGGTCTTGGGCGCGGACCAATTGCCGAATGAGTTCGCCGCGCGGAACCGCGACATCGGGTTCGGCGACCGTCGGATGAACGACCACGCAGTCCCACTCTTGGTTCCCGAAGCTGAGCGACCAGTTCATCACCCACGAGTAAGCTCGAACGAACTCCTCCTCTGATGAAGCCGTCGCACTGGTGGGAATCGCGAGTACAACGAGATCGGGCTTCATCGGCCGCACCAGTGTTTTCGCGTCCTGCTCCAATTCCACGAGCGACTTGCCTTCCGTCGGCCACGGCGTCACTTCAACAGTGGCGTTGGGATGGAGTTGTTTCAGAGCGGGACCAATGAGCGTGTCGAACGGCGGCATCGCGAGGACTCGGACCGCCCTGCCCTCTTTCAGCAGACCGGTCGTCTTGACGAGAAAGTCGCGCGGCGGACCCACGTCATCGAGCGCCGCGTCTCGACCCGTGATGGTGCGACACAACTGTTCGGCCATCAGGCGGTGTCCGTCCATGTTCGGATGAATCTCATCGCTGAGCGTCGTTCGCCACGCCCACGCATCGCGCGTCCGAAACCGCTCGCCCGCAGCAAACTGATCGCAGACAGGGACATTCAGCGCACGACCAGTTTGGTGGATCAGTTCGCAGTAGCGAATCAACTTCTCGACGGGACGACTACTCGTGTTGATGACCGCATTCGGAGTGCAGAACACCACGAGCGACTTCGCCGCGCGGCAGCGTTCAACGAGCAGTGTGAGGTTCTGAACGAACTGCTCTTCCGTGACGCGCGTCATGTCGTTCAGGCCGAAGCTGATGCTGACGAGTTGCGGCTCGTGCTTCAGGACATCGCGGTCCAGTCGAGCCAAGCCCTCGGTCGTGGTGTGTCCGCTGATCCCGGCATTGATCACTTGCACGTTCGCGTGCGGGTCCACATTTCGCACAGCCAGTTCGAGCATCTCGGGATAAGCCCGCCTTCCCCCCGTGTGGTAATACACGCCCGTCACGCTGTCGCCGAGGCACACGATCTTGATCGGCGACGCACCGAACTCGACCAACGGCGGAGCAGCCTGCATCTGCGTGAAGACAAACCCAAACGCCTCCATCGCGTCGGCATACTTCGTCTCGTGCCCGATCTCGGGCCGATGAATGAGCCGCACGCGACGGTCTCGTTTCGCCAGTCCTGCCGCCAACCGTTGAACACTGTCGGGGGGAACGAGTCGATCCAGTCCGCCCGTGGTGAGCGAGATCGGCATCGAGAGCCGCGCCGCGTTCAACTCGGCCGATCGCAGACGATATTCCTCGGGCCGCTCCTGCTTGGTGCCACCGAACGATGCCGCGATCACCTCTTGGAACTGATCGTACTCGACAAGGTTCGCGGTCCCGTTCATCGAGACCACGCCGTCGATGCGATTGGGATGCAACGCCGCGAACGTCAACGCGCCGGTCCCTCCCATCGAACCGCCCGTCAGCACGACGCGCGCAATGCGATACTTGCCGCGCAACTCATCCAGAATCTGGAGCAAGTCCGCTTCCGCCGCCGGTCCCATCCACGACGTGCGGGCGCGATAGTCCGGCGACACGAAGATCATCTGCTCCGCGACCGCCGCATCGCGTGCCGCCCGACATTCATCGCGGCCGTCCTTCACGAACTGCCAGCGGTCAGAACCATGTCCATGCAGCGCGATCAACACCGAGTGCGACATCGCCGCATCGAACGCCTCGGGCAACACGACCACATACCGTTGCTCGGTCTGATCGAGCTTCGAGATGAAGGCCACATCCACCGGCTCCGCAGCCGCCAGCCCAGAACCGCCATTCACGACGACCGCCAGCAACAGCGTCATCGTCCACAACGTCACACTCATTCGATGATCCATCGCAACTCCCCCTTCAAGTGCTGGACACAATCGTCGATTCACAGGCCGCAGAGCAACTCCAGCGACGTTGGCGGAAAGAGTCATCGCCATTTTCAATGCAGGGTGGGACCAGCCCCAGGCCATCGCCTTGTTGAATCAGGGAGATGGGGTGCCACG
>JAYTQJ010000200.1:0-26275 GCA_043746775.1 Schlesneria sp. | reverse complement strand
GGCTGACGCCACCCCGCTCAGAAACCTCTCACTTGGGGCCGTGAGGAGTCTAACCACTTGAATAGGGGGAGCTGGGAAGACGACGGGCAAGAGTGCCCGTCCTACGTTTTCAGCGAACGCTTACCTCCGGCTACCCGGCTTCAACGTCCCCGGACGTTTCCAGAACGTGCCGTGTTGCTCGTGTGTGGCCTGTTCGATCTGAGCCTTCAGTCGGAGCGATTCGAGGTCGGCTTTGTTCTGCTTCAACGCGGCGTCGATTTGCTGTCGCGCCTTGAGCAGGTTGCCTTGATCGAAATAGTCTTGAGCACGCTCGTAGTGACCGCGTGTCAGGTTGTGCCGGTTGACGTGGGACAGGTTGTCGCGGAAGTGGGCCGCCCGGTCTTCGGTCTCCGCCTGCAAGGCCGCTCCTTCGATCACCGCTTCAGGTTCGGTAACGATGTGGGGCGTGAGGAGGACGATCAGTTCCGTCCGCTTGGTCCGTTCGGCCTTGTTGCGGAAGGTGGCTCCGACGAGTGGGATCGCGCTGAGCAGCGGCACGCGGTCGATCGACTCCATCGTCTCTTCCGAGATCAGGCCGCCGATCACCACGGTGCAGCCATCACGCACCATGATGTTCGTCGTGACCTCGGTCGTCGAAAGACTGGGTAGTCCCGTCCCCTTGTTGATCGTGGCGGAGCTCCGTTCCGGATGAACCTCCAACCGAACGAGTCCATCCTGCGAGATGAAAGGTCGGAACATCAACTTCGTACCCGCGTCGAGGAACTGCACGTTTTCGATCGTCTGTGCGCCGTTGAAGGCGAGCGTTTTGTAGCTGAGGCGATCGCCGATGATCATCTCGGCTTTTTGCTTGTTGACGACGCGAATCGAGGGAGCCGACACGAGACTGGTGTCGCCGATGCTTTCGAGCGACTTGATGAAACCGGCGACATCGGAAACGAAGCCGTGTTTCAGTCCGCACGTATTGCCGACACGATCGGCCGTCGGGAGAGTCGCGCCGACACCTGGATGACGACCATTGAGCAGCGTGAAGTTGACGCCGTACTCCATCGTGTCCGACAGCGTGACGCTCAGAATCTTGGCTTCAATGAGCACCTGCAACGGCGGCACATCCATTTCGATGATGACTCGGTCAATCGCCGCGATCACCTCGGGATAGTCTTGCACGAGCAGTGCGTCGCGTTGGGCAAATTCATCGCCCGCAGTGTCGCCGATGGGAATCGGACTGGTGACGGAGTGCTGGCCGATCTCCCGTGTCAGCAGCGGAGTCAGCAATTTGCTGAGTTCACTCGCGCTGATGTACATCGGCTGGTAGAGCTTCGACACGAGCTGGCGGTTTCGCAGTTTGATCCGCGCGACTTCGGCCTCAGATCGAACGTAGATGAAGTCCGCCTCCCGCTCGTGAATGAAGCCGCGCGATTTGAGAATGGCCTCCAACGCGCGATCGACCGTCACGTCTTGCAGGTTGAGTGTCACGCGGCCCTGCACGTCGGCACTCGGCAGGATGTTCACGCCCGCCAATTGAGCCAGCATGTCCAGCAGCTGCGTGAGTTCCGCATCGTGAACCTGCAGCGAAAACTTTTCGTCGGCGAGACTTCCTTCGCTGTGAACGCCCTTTTCGCTTTGAATGACTTTGATCGTGCCTTCTCGAATCGCGCCGTCGCGGCCCGTTCCCTCACGACCGCTGGTGCTATTCGGCTCGGACGTTCTTGCGCGAGGGGCTGGCGGCTCGGCGTTAGGCACTGGTGTTGGGATGAGGTCCGCAGAAGAGTCGAGTTGGCTGACGACCGCCTTCGGGCGTGACTGTTCCAGTTTTTCGAGCAGCTTTGCCGCGCGATCCAATTCCGACAGCTTGCCATCGACCTGCGCTTGAGCCAGTTGATCGAGCCGACGCTGCATCCCCGCCAGTTTCGATTCGACCTGTTCTGATGCTGTTTGGCTGGAAGTGGCCGCGTCGTTCGCAGGTTGAAACTCCACATGCAACCGGCGTTGGACTTCGACCACGGGTGGCGCGGGAGCAGTCGTCGGGCTGGGTTCGCTCTGCGCGACGAGTACGTTCGGTTTCGCGACCGGCATCTCAATGGGAGTGCTTCCGGTCACAGAGCCGGTCAGGTCTCGCAGGTGGCTCACCGCGCGTGCCGAAACGCCCGGCGCGTCGTTGAGACTGGCTTCGTTCGTGGATGGGACGGACTTCGAGGCGGTGATCACGGGCGTTGTTATCGGCTTCGTTACCGCCTGCGCCGCTGTTCCATTGACCTTCGCGATCTGACCCCAGCGAGTTCCCTTCGCCTGAAGTTGACGGTGCCTCACATTCGCGAAGCAGAAGAGCAGCAACGGCAACGCAATCGCCAAGGAGAGCGAATTGAACGCGACGCGGAAGAGTGGAGAGTGTCGATTCATGGGTCATCCGTGACCAAGTGATTGCCGTGACAAATCGTGCCTAGTGGCCGTCGTCGTCTTTGTAGCGTGCGTGGATTTCTTCGAGCTTAAAACGTGACTCGTTGAGTCAAGTTTTCGTTTTCGCCTTCCAAGTAGCCTTCATCGCTCCGCGTGAAGACAGCCGTGCGCGAGTTCGGCGCTGATCCTTCAATCGACCTCCCACTGACTCGGCTCTCTTCACGCGGAGCGATGAAGGCTACTTGGATCTGAGACGCAGCCCGCGCTGGAGTCTTCGTAACGCACCGTCTTCAGCCAAGAGGGTGCGTTACGAAAACTTCACGCACCCTACTCGCGGACCTCTTCGGTTTGGTTCAAGGCGTCGCGCAACTGCGTACGGGGCATTGTCAGTGCGAACTCCGAATCACCCGCGGTCAGCACGACACGCTGTGATTCGACGGACGCAAGCTGATAACGCTGACCGTTGACCGTCACGACTTGGCCTGCGCTGTACATCCGACCGTTGATGATGGCCACGCGCCGAGTGCGACCGACCATCGTGCTTTGAAGTTCCAAGCCCGTCGCTGCCGGGCGTTCCAAAACAGTTGGCTTGGCTTCCGCCACATCCAACGGACTGATTTCCGTCTGCATCTGTACCGAAAGCGCATCGTCCATCGGAGTGAAGGGGTCGCGTGTCACGAGCGACATGTCGGCCGGGCGGAACAGCGGATCGGTTTCCAATGACTCCGCCAAACTCCTCCAAAACGGAGAGCGTTCTCCGTCAAGGCGGATTGAATTCGGGGCCGGTCTGGTCTGACTCGCGGTGATGTCGAGAGCGGCTCTACCAGAAGATTCTGTTTGAGTCGTCTGGCGTGACGAAGACGCACGCATTAGCAGCGGCACCCAGCAACAACACCCGAACAAGAAGAGAACTCCGAACGTGATCGCCTTCGTTCCTTGCGAGGTCAGGCTGAGCCGCAGTCGTGTGGCGAATTTTGGCATGGCAACATGGTCCGTAGATTCAGGGCGATCTCAAGTGCTTAAACAAGCGACCCCACCGGGCTTGCCCCGGTGGCTCGCGGGTTTTTGCACTACTCGCCACGCCGAATTCGAATGACTGAGCAAGTAGTGCAAAGACCTGTTTCCACCGGGACAAGCCCGGTGGGGTTTGCTTGTTTGAGGTCAAGTTGAACAATCGACAAACGCGAACGGCTGGAAACGCCGAACTTCATTGAAGCAGCCGAAGTCGCCTCGTCCGACTTTGCGGGTTGAATCAGTTATCGGACGACAGCGAGACCGGGCTGTTGGCATTTGCGGTAGACCGGGCAGAATTTGAGTGCCGCGAATAAACGCTAAAGCGGATGTTTGCCAGAACCTGCCGGTCTTGGGATGCCGGATCGTGTGTGAGACGCACCTCACCAAACGTCATCAATTTTGGCTGCGTCTCTAACCCGGTGACGAACTTGGCGAGGCCGCCAAACTCGCCTTTGCATGTCAGTGAGAACGGGTGGTCGGCATACGAAGCGAAGTCTTCCTGTGGCAATGGCTCCAACCGCGTGATGGCCACATCCGACTGCCGCGCCAGTTCCGCCACCTCTTGCAGCACTTCCGCCATGGCGACGTGTGACGAAACTAGGTCGTGCTGTCTGCGAGTCCGTTCTTGCCGGTGGTTAAGTTGCTCCTGCATCCGTTCACGGTCGGCAATTTGATGAGGCAGCGTCGAGAGGACCTCGTGCATCTGTGCGACTTCGGCCTCGATTGCTACGGCCTTCCCTTGTTGTGGTCGCACGATCCCGACAATGAAGCCGAGCGTCACAACCACCGTTCCGAGGGTGGCAATCAGTCGGTCATGGCGAGTGAAGAAGGTCATGGCGGAATTCGGAAAGAGATTGTTGGAGGACGTTTAAAACAACTTCCGGCATGGTTCCGGCGGCAAGGGGTCAGGGGTCAGAAGAGGAGATTGCGGTCCCCTGATCCCTGACCCCTGATTCCTATTCCCTGTCTTCTTGTCATCGTTGGTTGGCTTGAGTGACCGTGGATCGGGGAGCGACGGCCGAAACGGTCTGTTGGCAGGCGAGCCGATTCGGGATCGACAGGACTCGCAGTCGAATCGCAAACGTCCTCCGCGCTCCGTCGCGCGGATGTTCCTGGTCAGTGAAGAGCAGATGCACGCGGTCAAACACCTTGGTTTGTTGCAGGGCTTTCAAGTAACTCGAGACCGCCCGATCGTCGGGTGCCGTACCGCGCAACGAGATCACCACAGAACGCCGTTCCGCCAAGCGGGCCAAGCGTTCCAAGTCACGTTCGACGGAGTCCGTTTGCTCGTCGTCATGAGCGGCTGATGAGTTGTCGGTGGTCATCGGCGGGACCTCGGGATTCGCGAGGACTTCCTGCGCCGAGCGGACTTCCCGAAGAGTGACCTGCGGCGGCAACGCGCTGCTGAGTGCGGATAGCCATTGCGACGGACACGCATGGAATTGCAATGCGTCGAGCAGCCGTTCCCGATTCTCGGCGGCGGCCATTTCATGGAATCGGACATCGCGCGATCCCAACTGCGCCCGCAGTTCGCGTGTTTGCCGTTGCAATTCATTCCGATGAGCGACCAGTTGGCGCATCGTGGACGCCTGAGCGATCCAACTCACCGCCATCAACGTCCCCAACGTGACCCAGAGCGCGCGCAGCCAGTTGTTGCTGGACCGCGTCTCGCGGATGCAAACGTAATCGGCAGGCAGGAAGTCAATGTCGTGCATGGCGCGGATCGGGAATGGAGAGCATCAAACGACGGAAGTCAGGGTTTCCAAGCGGACACCAACCCGCCGCGTGAGCAAGGAGTCGAACGTTCCAAGTCTTCACTCACACTTTTTGAAGTTGCGCTCTTTGGGTTTTCAGCCCCAAAGGGGCGACTCTATGTCAGCCCAGGGCAACGCCCTGGGTTGGCGAATTGCGGTGCATCTCCAGCCCTGAAGGGGCGGCACTATTCAGTTGATCACCTTAGAGCCGCCCCTTCAGGGCTTCAAAACTTGGGACGGTCTCTACCCAGGGCGGCGCTCCCGTTGGTCGCTTGCCCTGGGCTAACTTAGGGCTGCCCGTTGGGGCGAAAATCCAAAACAGCGCTACTTCAAAACTCGCACTGCGGGTAGGTGTCCTTGCTCACGCGGCGGGTTGGTGTGGTTAGGGGATTCGTTTCAGAGCCAGTCCGAGCGCCGTGGACCAGCGACCGGGATTTCCAATGAGACGGGGCATTGCCGGCGCTCGGTGCAGGTCATCGAGCGGGTTGACGGTGTGGCTCTTCATGCCAACGCGATCGCCGAGGTATTCGGCAAACCACGGCGCAGACTCGCTGCCACACAAGACCAGCCCCTCGAGCGGTCGTCCACGGAAAGTGACCTTGTAGTAGCGCAGACAGAGTTCAAATTCGGAGACCAAAGCGTCGAAGCTGGGACGCAGGGCATCAATGACCGCACGGTGAATGTCGTCTTCTCCGTTCAGTATGTTCTCAGCAAACACGTCAGCTCGCATGTTCGCTGCCGTCTCTAGGTCAACATCCAACGATTGTGCCACGGCCGCGTCGAATGCCCGTCCTCCGATCGAAAAGGACTTCATGAACAGTGCCCGCGAACCTTCGGTAAACATCACCGTGGAAGTCGTCTCACCGCAGAACAGGTACGCCGTGCGTGTGGTTGCCGTGGAATGACTCGCACGGTGCAGGCAGCGCAGCCACGCACACGGTTCGATGTCGATGCCGACCGGCTTGAGTCCCGCGTGTTCGAGCAAACGCAACCGGCGGTGAATGGCCTCGCGCGGCGTGGCGATCAGAATCACCTCCTGCTTCGACACGTTGTCCTGCTTCACTTCGCCTGCCAACAGATACCGCACTTCCGCGTCAGCAATCGGATAGGGCAGGCGTTCGGCGGCCACTGCGGGAATCTGTTTGACGATCTCATCGTGAGGAAGCTGTGGCAGACGAACGGTCTCGATGAACAACTCGTCGGCAGTCAGACAGCCGACAACCTTCTGCCCGGTGAGGCGATGTTCGATTACCAGTTTCCGCAGCGCATCGGCCATCGTCCGCTCGGCCTCGCTGGGGGAGACCGCTTCGACGAACGGCAACCGGCACTGCGCGATCGTACGCAATTCGAGGCGATCTGCCGTCCCGCTCAATTGCGCAACAGTCGCCGTGCGCAGACCAAGATGCAGCCCGATCGGGATCAACGGTGTTCTGGTCAAGGTGAGCATGGTGATTTGCAGAGGTCGTCTGATTTGGCTGGGGGGAGAAACATGGGGTGCCGTTCGACCACTCATCGAAGCCCGCATCGCAAGTTTTGAAGTTGCGCTCTTTGGGATTTCAGCCCCAAAGGGGCGACGCTATGCCAGCCTAGGGCAACGCCCTAGGTTGGCGGTTTACCATGAATTTCAAGCCCTGAAGGGGCGGCACTATTCCTACGAGCAACATAGTGCCGCCCCTTCAGGGCTTGAGATTCTGTGACGATCGAAACCCAGGGCGGCGCTCCCGTTGGTCGCTTGCCCTGGGCTAACTTAGGGCTGCCCCGTTGGGGCGGAAATCCAAAACAGCGCATCTTCAAAACTCGCAAACGAAGGGTGTCAGCAACGGAGCCTTCGCTTGCGCGTCAGGCTTTGATGAACCGGCGGTTGTCGACTCGCCTCCCAAAGAAAAAAGAAAGCGCGGCAAGGTCCCCTCGAAGCTCCCAGCTCCTCCTTGCCGCGCTCGGACATCCGGTCCCGCAGTGCGGAACCGGCTGTGTTTCAGTGATCGCGTCGAACAGTTTGTTGGCCGGGTTGCCCCGACACCAATGAACATAGGTCAGGTTCGGCAGTCGTCAAATCGTTTCTGGCAAGTTCCAGAATTTGGGGCGGAGACGATGTTCAGGTTCATCCGACTCATGCGCGATGAGCGTTCGTGTTTTCAGCCCGGAGGGCGACAGGTCATCGCCCACGGCGTGAGCCGTGGGTCAGGTCTTTTTGTAGCAGAAGTCGTAAGACTTCTGACGACTCGGCGACTCGCCAGAAGTCTTACGACTTCTGCTACGTGCGATTGGCCGTGTTTTGTAGATTTGAAATCCTTAACGGCGTTGTCTGAAGGGGCGACACGCTCGTTGCGTGACTCGCGAACGTCACGAGAAACAGCCCCGAATGTGTCGCCCCTCCGGGGCTTGGCGGCTGACTTTCTGATTTCCCCACACCTCACGCCGTGGGCGATGACCTGCCGCCCTCCGGGCTAATGAAACACATCCTCAGCACGCATTCGCCCCATGAACCAATGTTCATCTGTGGGAAGTCACTACGGGATCGAGATGAACTCGCGCAGATTGAAGAGGGCGTGCGCGGCGTCTTTCCAGACGGCTGTGCTGGTCAGCACCTGATCGCTCGAAACTTGGTGCAGTTCGGCGAATTGGGCGATGGCCTGTGCGAACCGAGTCCGTTCGACATCGCGCGGCGGGCGGTTGAGGGCGGTCACAAACATTGCGTCAATGCGAGCAGGCAATGTCTGGTCTAGGCGAGTCACCAGCCGCTGTGCCCAGACCTCCGCCTGTTGCAACACGAACGGATCGTTGAGCAGCGCGAGGGCCTGCGCGGGGACGTTGGTCACGTCGCGACGGCCCGTCGTCACTTTGCCACCAGGAAAGTTGAAGGCACCCAAGAATTGAGGTGACTCCATCAGATTGTTCTTGATGTAGACGCTCCGTCGGCCGAGGCCATCGAGTGGTCCGGCGAACAGTCTGCGATCGGCGTTCGATTGCTCGCGGTACGGCTGGATGCTCGGGCCGAACTGTGTTCGGTCGAGTCGTCCCGAAGCGGCAAGGACCGCGTCGCGAATCGCCTCCGCCTCCAACCGTCGCGACGAGTAATGCTGGAGCAGCCGGTTGTCCGGGTCAATCTCTTTGGCGCGAGGATCCGATTCGCTGGCCAATTGGAACGTGCGCGAGAGGACGATGAATCGCACCAGTTTCTTGATTGACCAGCCCTCTTCGACGAAGCGCGCCGCCAGTTCATCGAGCAGCTCGGGATGCGACGGCAGTTCACCGAGATGCCCGAAATCATCGACCGTACGGACCAGTCCCGCTCCGAACAAATGGTGCCACACGCGATTGACCATCACGCGTGCGGTGAGCGGGTTTTCGCGGCTGGCGATGATGTGGGCGAGTTGCATTCGTCCGCTGCCCTGTTTGTAGAACGGCTTGTTGGCGGGTGACAACGCCTCCAAATAGCGCCGCGCCACCGGTTCTCCCGGACGGAAACAATCACCGCGTGCCAACACCGGTTGGTCATAGCCGGGGCCGAAATCTCCGACGCCGGGTGAGACGCGCGGTCGAACGAGTTCATTTTCAGTCCGTCGATAGTCGGCGATCAACTCAGCCACGCGCGGCGACAGCGTGGTCGAGTTACTCAGCAGCCCTCGCTTCAACAGCGCATTGAGCCACGCCACGTCATCGTCCGTCGCCTTGTCATCGGCCCACGCTTGAATCGCGGTGTGGATGGAGTCGATGTAGCGATCGGCAATGTCGTTGAGAGAACGACTCGTTTTGGGTGAGCCGGACGGCGTCAGCCCCCGGACATTTGGCGAGTCTCGAAGAGTCCGGGGGCTGACGCCGCCCGGCTCACCTGATTCGCTCTTTGATACGGCATCATTCGCATCTCCCGCCGCAAACAGCCGCCGCAGGTGACTCAGCTCGGCGCGAGGCGTTTCACCGCCGTCGTGCCAGACGGCGCGTGTGATCCCAAAGTACGAGCGAGGATTCTCGGCCGCCTGCTCATAAGGGAGCTTGTAGTTGGCCGGATCGCCTCCGAGGGCGCTGAGCTGATCGGGGAATTTCGGGTTGTCGAACATGGTCATTAGTTCGGCATAGACGCGCAACGAGTCGCAGTCTTCGGACGGCGAGAACGTGACCCAGGTGAAGTCGGGCGACGTGAGCGCGCGATAGTTGGCGTAGTTCAACTGGCAGTTGTTCGAGACCAACCGCACCGCGCTGCTGCGTTGGCCGGCGACTTGGAAGCTGAGATGTTTTTTCTTTCCCGTCAGCAGCGGCGACCGGATCGCACCGTTCAGTTTGTCCGACACCAAATGAGTGTGCAGCCCGGAAGGAAGGATCGTCGTGAGCAGCGTCTCGCCCTCGGATGCCAAGACGGGCCAGCCGGTGCTGCACGGGATGATTCGCAAGGCGTGACCGTCCGATTGCCATTCGGGACGAAGATCGGGACCAACGCACGGGCGAAAGTCGGCGAAGGTCTCGAACGCCGTTTTGTTGAACTCGGTGCGTGTGCGGTCTTCGGTGGCGTAGCGTGTCGCGAGAGCCTGCCACTCCGCTGACACGCGCGCTCCGTCCACCATCGGCATCGTGGCCATCGCTCGCCACGGCTCGAACGGGTCTTCCAGTGGGAGCGGCTTGTCCTGCGAGATCGCATTCCACCTTGCGAGCTTCTGCGGATCGAGCTTCGTCACGGCAGCCGCATCGGCCGGGCGGCCACCGGTCCCCGCGAACGTGGCGATGAGGTACTCGCGCATCTCGGGAACCTGTTCTAACCAGAGACGAGCCACCTCGATCCTCAACTTCGATTTCAAGTCGAGGAGCTGGTCAATGGGCTTGTCGTTCACCTCTGGCCCGTCGAGCGTGTGACCGACCAAACGCGAGCTTCTGACCACACCGAGCAGCGCGTGGTAGTCCTTGGTCGAGATCGCATCGAGCTTGTGATCGTGGCACCGCGCGCAGGCCACCGTCGTCGCTTGGAACGCTTTTGTCAGCGTGTCGAGCTGGTTGTCGGCCAAGTCGTACCCGATCGACTTCAGCGTGCTGCAATCGTCGTGATTGACTTCGCCAAATCGGAAGAAGGCGGTGCCGATCGGCGACTCGCGAAAGTCCTCCTTCCGATTCCATCGAGGCTCTACGAGCAGGTCGCCCGCGATGTGTTCGCGGACGAGTTGGTCATACGGCACGTCTTCGTTGAAGGCGCGAATCAGGTAGTCGCGGTAACGCCATGCGTGATGGACTTCGTAGTTCCACTCGTTGCCGTGCGTCTCAGAAAACCGAACGACATCCAACCAGTGTCGCGCCCAGCGTTCGCCAAAATGGGGCGAGGCCAGCAGCGTATCGACGAGCGTCTCAACGGCGGCTGTCGGCGTCGCACTCGCACGTTCAAACGTATCGAGCTGCTCGCTCGTCGGCGGGAGGCCGGTCAGGACGAGACTCAACCGTCGCGCGAGCGTTCGCGGCTCGGCCGCGTTCCCCGGCGTGAGGCTCGCCGCTTCGAGACGACTCTGGATGAATTGATCGATCAAATGTGACGACCAATCCGCGTGAGCGAGCTGCGGCGCGGCGGGCTTTCGCACCGGATGCAGACTCCACCAATCGAGCCTCTGTTTGAAAACCTGCTCCCACGAGTCACCGACCTTCGCGGCAAGCGGCTTCCCAACGGGAGCCGGTGCGCCGCGTCGAACCCACTCGGTCAGATCGGCAATCGCGGCCTCGGGCAACCGTCCCTTGGGTGGCATCTTCAACTCATCGTTGTCGTACTTGATCGCCTTGAGGAGCAAGCTGGCATCGGGCGTGGTCACGTCGATCACCGCTCCGGTCTCACCCCCGCGACGGATGCTGTCGGCATCGTCCAACCGCAGTTCACCGCCGAGTTTTTTTGCGTCGGCTGAGTGACATTCATAACAGTGCGTGATGAGCAGCGGACGGACTCGTTTCTCGAAGAACTCCAAGCCCGTGTCGTCGGCCGCGACGGTCGTTCGCGACAGGAGTACTACGAGTACGAGTGTCACGCTCATCGTGGTGAGGGCAGTGTTCGTCCGCATGTTTGTGGTTTCCAAGTGTGGCGACTGCTGTGGAGCAGCGTTCGTTTTACCGCTGATCGAAGCCTGACTCGCAAGTTTTGAAGTTGCGCGCTCTGGGGATTTCAGCCCCAAAGGGGCGGTGCTATGTCAGCCCAGGGCAACGCCCTGGGTTAGCGGTTTACCGCGATATTCAAGCCCTGAAGGGCAACGCCGCTAAGGATTTCTGTAGCAGAATTCGTGAGAATTCTGACGACTCGACGGTTCTCCAGAAGTCTTACGACTTCTGCTACGTTCGATTGACCCCTGTTTTACAGCTCCGAAATCCTTAACGGCGTTGCCCTCCGGGGCTGAAATCCCCGAAGGCGCAACTTCAAAACTTGCGAGTCAGGCTTCGATGAGTGAGGCCGTTCTCTTTTCTGCATCATTCCAGATACAGCGCCGCGTTCCCAATCAGCAGCATCTGAGAGAGGTCGTGCCACGCGCGTTGTCTCGCATCGAGCGGGCTGCGGCCGGCGATGTCGCCGCCCTCGGGTCGCGCGTACTCCGCTGCCTGCTCGGCCAAGAACAACATCGCGGCCGCGACGTGTTCGTTCGTCGGAGGATGTCCCTGCGTGAGGGCGAACGCGCGTGTGAGTCGTTCCGATTCGTCGGTCGCTTCCTGTTCAAGCCGACTCGCCAAACTGCGTGCTCGCGCGACAGAGAATTCCGAATTGAGCAGGCTCAGCGACTGAAGCGGCATCGTCGAACGAGGTCGGCGAGTGCTGTTGAAGACGATGCTCGGCGCGTCGAAGACTTGGAGCAGGCTGTGAATTTGAGTCCGCTTCTGTTGGAGGTAGATCGACCGGCGGTGCGATCCCGATTTGTCTTCGGCCACGACGATCTCACCGTTGCCCGTGCGCGTCGTCGCGATGTAAGGACCGAACAGCCGGTCGTCGAGGTCGCCGCTCGCGAACAGCATTGCGTCCCGAATCGCCTCGGCATCGAGACGCCTCACGGGAAATCGCGACAACCGCCGGGCATCGGAGTCATGTTGAAGTCGATCTGCCGCTCTTGTCCCCTCGCCCCGGCTCTGCGGGGAGAGGGCTAGGGTGAGGGGTTCTTCTGCTGTTGCCTTCGGCTTTGTTCCCTCCACTTGACGGAGAGGGTTAGGGAGGGGTGATGCTGGCGAGTTGCGAGTCGAGGTTTCATCGGCCCCCCTCCCCGGCCCTCCCCGCCGAGGGGAGGGAGGAAGAGTTGAGTCGCTCGTGTTTGGCGGATCGTTCTCGCTACTCGGCTCCCTCACAGTAGCCTTCTCGCGACTAACCCAAGCGGCGGTGCCCGACGGGGGAGAGGGGGCAAGAAGACTACTCTGCCGATACGCGGCTGAGTTCACGATCAACCGTGTGACGTGCTTGGGACTCCAGCCCGATCGGATGAACTCACTTGCGAGCCAATCGAGCAGCTCCGGATGCGACGGTGGCGAGCCACTTACGCCGAAGTTGTCGGGCGTCGAGACGATCCCCGTACCGAAGTGATGCTGCCAGAGTCGGTTCACATGGACTCGGGCCAACAGCGATGAGGCGGGTGTACCTGGCTGAGTGATTCCGTTGGCAAAGGCCAAGCGGCGACCGATCGCTTCTGCCCCTTCTAGCTTCGGCTTTGTCCCCTCGCCCCGGCTCTGCGGGGAGAGGGCTAGGGTGAGGGGTTCTTCTGCTCCTGCCTTCGGCTTTGTTCCCTCCCCTTGACGGGGAGGGTTAGGGAGGGGTGATGTTGGCGAGTTGCGAGTCGAGGGTTCATCGGCCCCCCTCCCCGGCCCTCCCCGCCGAGGGGAGGGAGAAAGAATCGCGAAGCCCGCCGGTTCAACCGGTTCGCCCGGTGTGTGGTAGTTGCCGCGCAGGAAGATGTGCGTTTGCGGCGGCTTCTCAACAACGTCCGTCGTCCACGCGATCTTGCCCGGTCGCGCCGCCGCGAGCGCGGTCTTGGTCTTCAGCGCCTCATCAAGCGGCCCACGTTTCGACTTCAGTTCGGCAAGGAACTCGGTCAGTGGGTGCTTGCCGTCGGTCGGGGCGAACGATTCGACTGACACGTTGTCGATGATGAAGCTCCGTCCGCAACAGAACTCGAAACCGAAGCCACCCACGGGCAAATCGGTCTCGGCGAACGTGATCGACTTCTCTTCGGTCTGTCCATCAATGAGATGCTCCATCACGAACTTGCCGTCTCCCTTGTTGGTGATCCTCACGCCGTAGTTGCGTCCCGGTTGGTAGCCCGTCGTACCGATGACGCCCGCTTGTGTCGAGTCGTTGCCGGGATAGTCGGGATGAACGGCGGTGCTGGTTGTCGGATGGCCATCGATCAGGATGTTGCCGCCCGGCGTGAGGCTGTTGTCGTTGAAGTCATGCAGCGAGATGAAGTAGCCGATCCGGTCGGCGGCGTTCGATGCTACGATGCGGTTATCGACCAGATCGAACGTCACTTGGATCGCCGCTCCGATGGCATCGGGCGTCCAGTCGAACGGCAACTTCGTCGAGAGCCACTTGTCGCCGCCGGGGCCACCTTCGATGAGTTGCAGTTTGCCATCGACAATGATCGCACCGGGGGCTTCGCGCGAGTTCACATTCACTGCCGCAGTCCCGCCCGGCGCGTCGTCACCGGGAGCCGTGTGCGACCAGCGTTCGCCAAGCGTCTCGGGCGGCGCATCGAATCCGTCCGCGAACAGCACCGTCCCGCGCGGCCGATGTTGTTTGATCCACTCGGTGATCTCGGACTGCAACCGCGCGACGATTTCCTCAGTGTGCGCGATCTGCTCCTGCCACGACTCGACCTCGCCGGGCAGGCTCGCGTAGACGAAGCGATCGTTCGGTTTCACCCACTGCTCAGGCGGGAACGCCGGGATGAGAACCGCCTGCAAACTGTAATAGTCGCGCTGCGTGAGCGGCTCGAACTTGTGGTCGTGACACTTCGCACATTGGATCGTCAGACCCAGCAACCCGGTCGAGACGTTCTGCATCGTCGTCTCGATCACGGTGTAGCGATCAACGCGAACTTCATCGGGGTTCCCGTCACTGTCACCGCTCCCGTCTTGGCCGTTACGTAAGTAGTGCGTCGCTTCGAGAAGCTCGATCAGGGTTGAAGGTTGAGGGGCGATGGTTGAGGGGGAAGCAGGAGTCTCGACAACGATGGTCTGTCCATTTCGAGCAGTGATGTTGGCGAGTTCATCTCCGGCGAGCTGTTCCCTCACGAACTGATCGAACGGTTTGTCGCTGTTGATCGCGCGGATGACGTAGTCGCGGTAGCGATAGGCGAGCGGCCGGTCTGTGTCGGCGCTGAAATAGCCGTTCGAGTCGGCATAGCCCGCCGCGTCGAGCCACAGCTTGCCGAGTCGCTCGCCGTAATGCGGCGACGCGAGGGAACGATCGACCATTCGTTCGTAGGCATCAGGGCTGTCGTCCGCGATGAATTCCTTGATCGCATCGGGCGTGGGAGGGAACCCCGTCAGATCGAAACTGACGCGCCGAATCTGCGTCGCGCGATCGGCCACCGGCGAGAACGTCAGCCCGTCCCGAGCGAGATCGGTGAGCAGGAACGAGTCGAGTGTGCCTCTTGTCCCCTCGCCAAGTGAGCGAAACGCCCAATGTTCCGCAGCATCTGTGCGATTGGCGTCTCGCGCGAGGCCCGGCGTTCCCGCGATAATCCATCGTTTGAGCAGCGCCTTCTCGTCGGCACTTAGCGGTGCATCGGGCGGCATCTCGTCCGAGGCGACTCGCTTCCAGAGCAGGCTGGCAGCGACATCATGCGGGACGAGTGCCGCGCCGCTCTCGCCTCCGCGAATGAGGCCACTCACCGACGAGACGTTGAGCTTTCCCTCCTGCTTCACCGGACCATGACACTTCACACAGTGCCGCTTGAGTAGCGGGGCAATGTCACGTTCAAACTGCGGCGGTGCGTCACTCGCTTTTGAAAAGTGAGGCAACAATCCGACGAAGCAAAATACCAGTGCGAGACTCTGTCGTTTCACTCAAGATTCTCCATCGCCACTGCTCACGCTGAGAAATTTACTTGCCGCTCAGTCCCAAATACTTCCGCAACGCCTTGGATCCGTCAGCTTCCGCGTGTGAAATTTGAAGATCGTCGAACGTAGCCGCTCTCCGAAAATCCATTCGTACCACCTGCTTCACAGTTCGGATTCTTTGTGCTTCGGCAACTGGATTGTCGTGCAACAGGAAGCTCTTCAGTTGCTTCAATCTCCAACTTGGTGACTGATGCTCTCGCAGTTCAGCGAGATCGTCGCAATGCCGCTCCCACTCTTCATCCCATCCCTTCTGAAATTGGGTTCGATATGCATGCGCGGCTGAAACCGGACGCGGAATTCCACACGGCCCAGGTTTTCTGAGGTTGGTTTGTAAAACGGTTTCCGGCAGTCCATCGGGCAATGGAATCAGCTGGGGATAGTCGGGCTTTACCGTCTTGGTGACGCCGGGCCTGACTGAGTTCGGTGCCATTACAGCGCCAGCGAAGCTGGCTGCGATCACTATGGCAAGAAGTACTGATAATTTGTTGAGGTTCATTGAAGGTGACTTGCGGGATGGAGTCCGGCACATGATTGAATAGCTCACCGCGAGTGAGTCGTCGTATCCCGCAGCCAAGATTATCATCCGGCCCGCCCGATGCGAGTCAGGCAAGTTCGGTTCGTACAACGCACGTCAGGGGTCAGGCACTCCAAACTTCAAACAGCAGCGGCTCGAACCGTGATGCGCGGTGGAAGGATCACTTCGCTGCTGTTTGAAGTTTGGAGTGCCTGACCCCGGCCAGCGCGAGTCCCGTAGGTGGTGTTTCTTCAAGGAGTCGATGATGGTGACGATGCGACGCTTGGCGGTGATCGTTTGGTGCGTGGTGTTTTTGGCGAACTCAGTTCGCGCGGCCGACCCCGTGGATCTTGGTGGCGTCACAGAGACGCACGTCATGATTCCGATGCGGAACGGCGTGAAGCTGTCGGCGTTCCTCTACACACCTCCGGGACCAGGACCGTGGCCGGTGTTGCTCGAACAGCGGTATGCCAACGGGAACGATCCGGGGACTCAGAAATCGTTCGCGAAGTTGGCGCAAGGCGGATACGTGACGGTCCTCGCCAATTTTCGAGGCTCGCAAAAATCGGAAGGCGTGTGGCGCGGATACCGTGCCCTCGGGTGGGGCGAGTTGAAGGATGGGTACGACTTGGTCGAGTGGCTCGCGGCGCAGCCGTGGTCCACGGGCAAGGTCGGGACGTTTGGAAGTTCTCAAGCCGGGTTCGCGCAGAACTTTTTGGCTGTCACACAACCGCCGCACCTCGCCGCGCAGTACATGATCGACACGGGCTTGAGCCTCTACCACGAGGGTTATCGCATCGGCGGCATCACGCGGCCCGAGCGGTTCAAGACGATGGACAAGGTCGCTCGCGTCCCCGAACACAACCGCGAGTTGATGGCCGAATGGTTCGCTCACCCGAGCTTCGACGCCTATTGGCAGGACGAGGACTGTTCACGTCACTTCGACAAGATGAACGTCCCCTGCTTCACAGTCGGCAGTTGGTTCGACTTCATGTGCGTCGGCTCGGTGGACAGTTACGTCGGGCGGCAACACAAGGGGGGAGCCAAGTCGCGCGGGACTCAGCAACTTCTGATCGGCCCGTGGCTGCACGGTCGCTTCAAAGAGACGAACAAGTCGAACGAGATGACCTATCCCGAGAACGCCAAGTTCGCGATGGACGCTCACATGCTGAAGTGGTTCGACCATCACCTGAAGAGAATCGACAACGGAGTCACCCAGGAGCCGACGGTCCGTTACTACGTGATGGGAGCATTGGGCGAGGAGGGTGCGCCGGGGAACGAATGGCGCACGGCGACCGACTGGCCCGTCGAGGCAAAGCTGACTCCGATGTACCTGCACGCCGACAAGTCGCTCAGTGGGACATCCCCGTCGTCCACCGATGCGACGGTGAGTTGGCTGGCCGATCCGCTCAAGCCTGCTTCGATCCCGACCATTGCCTTTCCCGGCGCGAAGGATGCGCGCGAGTTCGAGGCGCACGCCGAAGTCCGCACGTTCACGACCGATGTTCTGACGGAAGCGGTCGAGTGGACCGGCAAGGTTCAGGCCGAGTTGTTTGTCTCATCGACCGCGAAAGACACCGACTTCATCGTGCGCGTCAGCGACGTTTATCCCGACGGTCGGTCGATGCTCATCATGGACTACGTGCGGCGAGCGCGCTACCGCGACGGGTTCGAGAAGGAAGTCTTCATGGAGACGAGCAAGGTCTACAAGGTGGCGTTCGATGTTGGCTGGTTGAGCCAATCCTTCAACAAGGGACATCGCATCCGTATCACGGTCGCCAGCACCGGTGCCCCGTTCTACGAGCCGAACCCCAACACGGGCGATCCGCTGACGATCGAGTTTCCGGCCAACGCGGTCACGGCCAAGAACACGCTGCATACGAACAAGACACACGCCTCGCGCGTCATCGCGCCGGTGAAGGGGAAGTAAAATCGTCTTTAGCTCGCACTGTCGTCCGGGGGCTGACGCCCAATGGCACTGGCTTTGAGCGGCACGGCGCTAGCCGCCGGTGGATGGAGTGGTGTTTCCAAGCAAAGAACCGGCGGCTAGCGCCTTGCCGCTCACTGGGTGAATGACAAAGTAATTGCCCTTGGGCCGACGCCACCCGGCTCACCTGAACACAATTTGGTGAACGTTTGCCCCCGACCAAAACGGCAAGAAGCACGCCTCGCTACTGTGAAGGGAATGTGACATGAACCCAGTGACGATCATTGCTCGCAAGCGGGATGGCCACGAGTTGGCTGCGGATGAGATTGCGTTCTTCATCGGCAGCTTCTCGGCAGGAACGGTCCCCGACTATCAGATGTCCGCGCTGGCGATGGCGATCTACCTACAAGGGATGACGGACGCCGAGACCACCGTGCTGACCGCGTGCATGTTGGCATCTGGCAAGAAGCTCGAATGGCAGCGTTCGCCATCGCCGTCCGACGCGGAGATCGTCTGCCCCAGTGGCGAGCTGATCGAACAACACTTGGACGGTAACGACACCGCAGTCATCCAAATCAGGGGCAGGACCAAACAGGACGAGGGAGTGAATCTCCCGTCGCTCGTTCAACGGAAGGACACCGTTGAATTGGATCCGCCCGCGATGGCTCCGCCGCGTGTCTCTCCACTGGTGCCGCGTCCAATGCCTGCCGAATCGACGTTGCTGTTGGACGATTCCACCCGTATCGACAGCCAGCCGGAACGGGCACTCGGCGGTCGCGACACGACGGAAATTCCCGACGTACTGTCACCGCCGGTTCTGGGTGGCAGCACAGTCCCTGAGAAAGGGGTGCTCGATGGTGTGTGGTTCAGCGGTTCTCGTTTGGAATTGGAATCCGAGGTGAACGACACCGCTGACTTCGGAAACATCTCCGAACTGATGCCCGTCAGACAGCGGCTGGCGTTCGGCCCCATCGTGGACAAGCATTCGACAGGCGGACTGGGTGACAAGACCTCGATCATCCTAGCTCCGCTGCTGGCGTGTTGCGGCTTGCGCGTGCCGATGATCTCGGGGCGAGGGCTTGGAGCGACGGGCGGAACGCTCGACAAACTCGAAGCGATCCCTGGATTTCGGACGAACCTGTCGCTCAATGAGATTCGCACCATCACCAACCAAGTGGGCTGCGTGATCACCGGTGCCTCGCCCGAACTCGCGCCGGTCGATCAGAAGCTGTATGCCCTGCGCGATGTCACGGGGACCGTCGCGTCGATCCCGCTGATCACAGCCAGCATCATGTCGAAGAAACTGGCTGAAGGGTTGGACGCGCTCGTGCTGGACGTGAAGTTCGGTTCAGGAGCGTTCATGAAAACGCTGTCGTCGGCGCGGAAGTTGGCCGCGTCGCTCGTCGAAACCGGGCAGCGGATGAATGTCAAAACGTCGGCGCTCCTCACGAACATGGATCAGCCGCTCGGCCGTATGGTCGGGAACTCGCTCGAAGTGGACGAGGCCCTCAACACACTGGCAGGGCAGGGGCCGAGCGATCTCTGGGAAGTGACCATTGAACTGGCGGCCGATCTGCTGCTGACGACCAACACCGTCAGTGATCGTCCCGCCGCGAAACGCCTGTTAGAGCAGCACATTCAATCCGGCCGTGCCCTCGCGAAGTTTGTCGAGATGGTTGCCGCACAGGGCGGGAACCTGAACGCCGTCCGCCGCCGCTCGGCAACGCAGACGGACATCGTCTCACCACGCTCGGGCTTCGTCTCACGCATGAACGCGGAAGCGTTGGGCCTGGCCGTGATCGAACTCGGCGGTGGTCGTCGCGTGATGACCGACCGCATCGATCACGGCGTCGGTCTGGAGATGCTTGTCCGCATCGGCGACCGCGTCGAACTCGGCCAGCCACTCGTCAAAGTCTACGCCTCTGAGTCCCAATGCAACGCGGTCAAGCCCATGATTCGCAACGCCATCCATATCCGAGAAGAACCGGCATCAGTACCACTGCTGATCTCGGAACGCATGGACTGAAGATCAACAGTCTCTCAACGCCCCCACCTGTTCTGATGAGACAACCGATGATGACCGATGCCATTCGACAACAGCTAATCACACGCGCCATCGCCATGCGTGAGCAAGCCTATGCGCCGTACTCGAAGTTCCTCGTGGGAGCGGCCTTGCTTGTGGAGGACGGCCAAGTCGTCACGGGGTGCAACGTCGAGAACGCTTCATTCGGCATGACGATTTGCGCTGAACGAAACGCCGTGTTTGCCGCCGTCGCGCAGGGACATCGCCGGTTCCAAGCCATCGCCCTCGCGACAACCGGCGGCGCGACGCCCTGCGGAGCCTGTCGCCAAGTCCTCGCCGAGTTCTCCGATGACCTGCCCATCCTGATCGTCGATGTCACTCAACCCCACCTCGTGACTGAGACCTCACTGGCGGTGCTGCTGCCGGGACGGTTCAAGCTCTGACGGGATGTAAGGTCATTTTGAGTGCCTTGAAGTTCAGGCATTTACTGGCTGCAAGCTCACTGAACATGAGACTTTTACTCATGAGCCGCAGCAGGCAGTTCACGAGTGTGGCATGTCATGACGCGCGTTGTTGCTTCGTCTTTCCACCACTACAGTATGAACTCTAACCATCCCCTCTTTCATGCCATCAACACAAACTGAGGAATCGATGTCAGACTCACCAAGCGACATTGCAAGGTCGCGCGAGTATGAGATGAAAACCTACGTCAGTTCCATGCGTGCAATTTATGAAAACGCGGTGCTTCAAAACGGTGAAGTATTCGACATCGCGTCTGTGGAAACCAAAGCATTCACTGAAATCACCGCGACAGCGATCATCTCCGATTCACGCATCATCAAAACTCTGCGGTACTGCCTGGCACCATCGATCAGTCAAATGAAGTTCGGCCAGTTGTTTGGGCTGGCGACGATTGAATCTTTTGAGCGAGACAAGATCGTTGTTCGCTCGAAGCTCGATGACTTGGAACGGCTCGCCCCTCGGATCGCGGAGTTCGTCAACCAGCATCTCGACAGAAGCCGATTTGTCTGGCTCGTGGACACGTTGACCGCTGAATGTCGCACGCTCGCGAACAGTTATGCCAAGAAGTGGACCTGTTCGTTGATCGCGGATCAGAACGCTCAAATGGAGTACCGCAACTGGCGAAAGACACAACAGGAGGCGGCCATCGAACAGCAGTTGATTTCGCTCGGCTACGTCAAATCGACGTTTCGGGGACAGGTTGAGCAACGCACGGACATCAATCTTGGCGAGTACTCCAAAGAGCGGAAGGTTCGCGGTGGAACCAGCCAGAAAGCCGATGTCATCGTGCGACGAAAGCGAGACGGTCAACTCGTTCTCATTGAGGCCAAAGCCGTCGGGGTCCAGTTGGACGCTTTCAAACGAGTGAAGGAGTGTTGCGACAAGGCACGCGATTGGAAGAGCAACGAGCAATTGGGCGAAGTCGTTGTTGTCGCAGTCATTGCCGGATTCTTCGTGGAACAGAATCTCCACGCTCTGAAGAATGCGGGGGCTGCGATTGTCTGGGAGCATCGGCTGACCGACTTATCGGAGTTGTTGTGATGACTTCTTCCACGATCAACGGCTCACGGTGCATCAGCCTCTTTTCCGGCGCTGGTGGTTTGGATATCGGCTTCGAGCGAGCGGGCTTCTCGACGGTTTCGCTCTGCGAACTGGAGCCGCAATTTGCACAGACCCTGCGACAGAACCAAGGCTGGTTGCACTCCGACGGTCACCGCTACTTTGCCGATGCGACCATCCATCAGTGCGATATTCGTGAGGTGGATGCCGAGCAGCTTACGCACGGAGAAACCATTGACTGCGTGCTGGGAGGACCGCCCTGCCAGGCATTCTCCAGCTCAGGCAAACAAAAGAGCGTGCTCGATCCGCGAGGTACGCTCGTTTCGCAGTTTGTGCGGATCGTCGATGAGGTCCGACCCAAATCATTCCTCTTTGAGAATGTTCGGGGGATCGTCACGGCACGCGATCAGAATGGTCGCCCCGGTGGTGTCATTCGGAAGATCATCTCGGACTTTGAAGAGTTGGGTTACAGTTGCCGCGCAGGCCTGCTGAACGCCGCCGACTACGGCGCGTTTCAACGGCGAGTCCGGTGCTTCATCATAGGGGTGAAGCATGGAGTCGCGCCGGAGTTTCCTGAGACAACTCACGTGGCACCAACTGCCAAGGGACGAGGGCTATTTGAATTGCCCTGGCGCACGCTGCGTGAGTTCTTGGCTGAGTCGGCTGACACGAACGCGGCGAACTACGTATTCCCCACGGCGGTGTTGGAGGCACAATTGGCGGAACTCCCCAACGGAACCGGCCTCAAGAGTCGAGGTGTCGCGGAACCAACACGTCCCGGCGGACACTGGGGCTACCGACAGGGAACCTTCATTGCCGATCTGGAACTCCCCGCACGAACAGTCACGGGCTCGGGCAGTCAGGATTGGGTCCGGTGGAACGGGACGTTGCGCCGCTTAACACTGCTTGAGGTCCAGCGCCTGCAAGGCTTTCCCAACGACTGGTCATTTGCCGGTACGAAGGCCGACGTTTTCAAGCAGGTCGGAAACGCGGTTCCCTCCCTCTTTGGCGAGTTGCTCGCGCGAACCATTCAGGCTCATTTGAATGACAACCTGCGGACGCCCTCCGTGAAACTCGATTTCCCCTCAGAGTTCGAGAAGTACATCAACTACACCGTCTCGGACCACAAACGGAACGAGAGTTCGCGAAAAGTTCATTTACCTTTTGCCAAGCAAGAGATGATCCCCCAAGCTCACGAGTAGCTGACGAATGCACTTTCGCGATTAGCGTCACAGCAGCGCACCGGCGACGCAGCCGGTGAGGCAGGTTGCCAGTGTGCCGCCCAGCATCGCTTTGAAGCCGAGGCGGGCGAGGTCTCCGCGACGTTCCGGGGCCATCGCGCCGAGGCCGCCGATTTGGATGCCGATCGAGCCGAAGTTGGAGAAGCCGCACAGGGCGTAGGTCAGGATGATGACCGAGCGAGATTGAAGTTGCACGGGCGAATCGGGCTTCAGCCAGCGGCCGAGTTCTTCGTAGGCGACGAATTCGTTGAGGGCCATTTTGATGCCGAGCAGTTCTCCCGCCTTGAAGCAGTCGCGCCATTCGATCCCCATCAGCCATGCCATCGGAGCGAACAGATAGCCGAGTCCTCCCTTGATCGACCATTCGGCAGCGAACAGGTGGTGGCCGATCAGGACAACGCCTTTGTCGAGCATCGCGACGAGCGCGAGGAACGCGATCATCATCGCCGCCACGTTGAGAGCCAGCTTCATTCCTTCGCTCGCTCCCGCCGCAGCCGCATCAATCACGTTGGCGTCTTCGGAACGGAAATCGACCGCAACTTGACCGAGCGTTTGGGGAGTCTCGGTCTCCGGCACCATCAGCTTGGCGATCAGCAAGCAGGCGGGCGCGGCGATGAACGACGCGGTGACGAGATGCCCGCCGTCAATCCCCATCCCGACAAATGCGGCGAGGACCCCACCCGCGATCGTTCCGAATCCGGCCACCATGACGGCGTTCAGTTCCGACTTCGTCATGGTCGAAATGTAAGGCCGCACCAGCAGCGGAGCTTCGGTCTGGCCGACAAAGATGTTGGCCGCCGCCGACAGCGTTTCGGCGGCCGATGTTCCCAGAGACTTCTGCATCAGCCACGCCATCGCCCGAACGATCGCCTGCATCACGCCGAGGTAATACAGCACCGACATCAACGACGAGAAGAAGATGATCGTCGGCAGCACTTTGAACGCGAAGAAGTGCTCGCGAAATGCCTCACCGAAAACGAAGCTCGATCCGACATCGACGAAGTCGAGGACCTCGGTGAAGAAGTCGCCGATTCGCGAGAACAGCCACAGTCCGGGCGCGGTCTTCAGGGTCAGGAAGGCAAACAGAAATTGCAGGGCCGTACCGCCCAGAATGACTCGCCACGGAATCACCCGCTTGTGGGAACTCATGGCCCACGCCAGTCCGAGAATCACGACGTAGCCGAACAGGCTGATACAGCGTTCCATGAGAACCTCACTGTGCGCAGAAATCACAAAAATGACGGGCGAACTCTAGCGAGGCACTGCCCGGCTAGTTTTCAATCGTCGCCCCACGGGCACGAGGTATTGGTCTCGGCACAACGTGCGAAGGCTCGCACAAAGTAGCCGTCATCGCTCCGCGTGACGAGCCTTGCCAGTTCGGCTCGCACTGACTCAGACGCTTGTTCTCAGTAGGTTCATCACGCGGAGCGATGATGGCTACTTTGTGGAGAGACCACCGGCACGAGGTGGAGACGGTAAGCGTCACAGGAGGACTACAGCCTGTGGAAAAAAACGTAGCACAGGCGGCTCGCCTGTGTTTCCCAACTCGAAATACGAGCAGGCGAGCCGCCTACTCTACGTTTTTCAACAAGCGGCTAACGTTGCCAGTCGAAGGCTCACACAAAGTAGCCGTCATCGCTCCGCGTGACGAGCCTTGCCAGTTCGGCTCGCACTGACTCAGGCGATTGTTCTCAGAAGGCTCATCACGCGGAGCGACGATGGCTACTTTGTGGAGAGACCACCGACACGAGGTGGAGACGGTAAGCGTCACAGGAGGACTAACGTTGCCAGTCGATGCGTTCAAAGATCGCCAGCAGTTTGTCGCCACGCGGGCGGTTCAGTTGTTGGATGTGGGCGATACGACCTCGCAGGTGCGCGGTGAAGTCTTCGACCTGATCGTGGTTCTGAGTGGACGGGCCGAGGCGCACGCAGTTGGTCAGAGTCGCCTTGAGTCGATCAAACTGGTCGCGTGCGACGTTGGGCTTCTCGTTGACGACGACTCCCGCGATGGACTGTCGCTGGTGTGCTCGCAACACGCGGCGTTTGGCCTTGTTCACGCGGAATCGCTCGCCGCGAATGATCTGCTGGACGAGCGGGATCAACACGCGCAGACCGCTCGCCAACTCGGACGGCCCCGAGATTGCGAGGTCATCGGCGTACCGCGTGTAGGTCGCGCCGAACGACTTGGACAACCCGGCCAGTCGCAGGTCGAGTCGATACGCGGACAAATTGGCCAGAGCGGGGGATGTCGGTGCGCCTTGGGGCAGGTGGCGTCGCAGATAAGGCTCGAAGGCGTAGGGATCGCGGCCAGGGAAGGCCATGTTGCCGGGAATGGCCGACGTGGTAAGCAGTCCCAGCCAGATGGCCGCTTCGCGCGAGTAACCGACCGCACGAAACAACGCGACCACGCGCGAGAAGCCGACGGTCGCGTAGAAGTTCGACAGGTCCAGCTTCACCAACGTCGCGTGACCGACGTGCGGCTTGGCGTTCGTCACAATTGACCGTCCTGTGACAAACCCATGCGCCGCGGAGTGGGTTGGAATGTGATCGAGAATCTCGCGCAAAATCTTCACTTGCGCCTGCTTCAGCAGTGGCTTGGGTGACTCAATCAATCGCCAACCGCCCGACTTTTTCTTGAGCCAACGAAAGTGGTAATGCGCTTGCTCGACATTGTTCGGACGCCCGGCGGTGAAACGATGAACCAGCCACGCCACCTTCTTGAGCGGGATTCCCAGCCAGTCGGCCAATTGCTCGGGTGTGCGGAACGCCGGGAGCCCGCGTGCCTGTAAACTCGCGTCATTGCCGTCTTGACTCAGATCAAGATACCGGCCGGTCCCGGAGCCAAACCGCGCGTAGCGATAGGGAATCCCGCCGGTCACTTCGACAAACGTCGCGTGCGATTTACGAGCGTCATGGCGAGACTGGTCTCGCAACGTGGGAGTCAGCTTTGGGCGAGAGAGCAGCTTCCGGCGAGGCCGAACCGCAGAATCCGATGTGGAAGCCGTCAGTGAGAGCGGGGTGACTGACTGTGTATCGCGTTCTATCGGCTGTTCTGAAACTCGGGCGACGGATGATTCCGATGGCCTCTCAATCGTTCGTTCCTCTTCGGGGCGAGGTGACGCTTGAGCAGTCCCATCTTCGCGCGGCTCCGCAGTCCAACCCAGCCAGCGGAACAACCAACCGAAAAAACCCATGAGGCCACATCCCGAGAGACGCGAGGAACTCACCGCAGAATCGCGGGAGTCTCGCCGACTTCACGAGGCCCGGCCTCGCGACAGTTCCAATGGAATATCGAACGAAAGAAATGAGCAGAACAAAAACAACGCCGGCCCGTGGGCCGCACAACCGATCCCGTAGCGAATTGGCTCGTCGGTACCGTCTGCCGACGATGCCAATTCACACCACGAATCTCGAACAACACGGCGACCGCGGGGTAACCCCGCAGCATTCGTCACGCCCCGTGAAGGGGGACGAATCGAGCTTGTGCGACCCACAGGCCAGCGGGCGGCATGGTAGCCGCAGGCAAGAGGCGGGCAAAGGCGGGATTGATAAGGGAGTTCATTCTTCTTCTGAAAAGTCCGCAATCTGAAAAGCCCGCCAGAAGATCAGATCAGCCATCGCGGCTTCGATGCGATTGCTCGCCGCGCCGTGCGCATCTTCAGGCCGAACGCCGCCTGTTTCAAATTTGGGTGCCACGGTCACGGAGCTTCGACGTGGCCGTGCGCGGATGTGATGTGGAATCTGTTCGCAATCTCACGGCCACGTCGAAGCTCC
>JAYTQJ010000199.1:0-11132 GCA_043746775.1 Schlesneria sp. | reverse complement strand
GCAATCCGTGCTAAAGCCTCAGACTTGGAACGCTCGAACTAGCACGGATGGCAAAGCCGGGGCACGGATGAAGAGGAGAAGCCAAAACCGAATACATCACCGGAGGATACCTGTCCTGAGTTGTGTAGAGACCAATCAGGCAAGCCCGTGAGGTTGCTGGTCTCGGGTCTGGGGGCTGTGCGAGAAGCCCCTCGTGAAAAGTGCAACGTCTCGCCACTGCCTCCCCGCTTGACTCCCACTTTCCTGCCCACTCTCCACTGCCCAATGAGGTTCCCTGATGCTCCAGCTTGAAACCGGAACTCCGTTCGCCAACTGTTCGGGGATGTCGCGACGGACCGCTTTGAAGGCGGGGACGTTGGGAATCGGTGGGCTGGGTTTGGGAGACCTCTTCAAGTTGCGAGCGTCCGGGGCGGCGACGAAGAACGACAAGTCGGTCATCTTGATTTGGCTCGATGGCGGACCGAGTCAGCTTGAAACGTATGACCCCAAGCCCGAGGCTCCGTCCGAGTACCGAGGCCCGTTCGACGCGATCTCGACCAACGTGCCGGGCATCTTCTTGTCTGAGACCCTGCCGCAGCACGCGAAACATGCCGACAAGATGGTCTTCATCCGGTCGCTGCATCACGGAACGGGCGACCACTTCGCCGGTGGCCACTGGATGCTGACCGGCCGCTTCGGTTCGACGACCGCCGACCTGCCTCAGAAGTACCCGTCGGTCGGTTCGTATGTCTCGCGCGTGCGCGGGTCGAACGTGCCGGGCATGCCCGCGTATGTCGGGCTGCCTGCGGCGCAAAGCATCTACCTGTTCCCCGGCTATCAGGGGGCAGCGTATCTCGGCGCGGCTTACAACCCGTTTGATGTCGATACCGAATCGAAGTACCTCCACTACTCGTACAACGTGAAGGTCGGTCGGCCGAAGTGTCTCGATAGCTTGCAGTCGTTTGAGGCGTCTCGGGCCGAGAGCCGCAGGTCACTGCTGCAAGGTCTCGACCAGATGAACCGTGCCGTGGATCAGAAGCACGTCATGGAGACGATCGACCGGCATCAACAGGATGCGCTGTCGATGGTGCTCGGTGGCAAGGCGCGACGGGCGTTCAATCTCGATCTCGAAGACCCGCGACTGTCGGCCAAGTACGGTGACAACCCGTGGGGCCGCTACACGCTGATGGCTCGACGCTTGGTCGAAGCGGGTTGCACGTTCGTCACCGTGGACATGCCTCACTGGGACGATCACTCGAACATCAAGGTCGGTCACGGCGGAAAGTTGGCAGCGGTGGACAAAGCAGTCGGAGCGTTGATGGACGATCTCATCGACCGCGATCTGCTCGACCGCACGCTGGTGATCGTGATGGGCGAGTTCGGTCGCACGCCGAAGATCAACACCGGCCAACCGGGCATCCCAATCCCCGGCCGCGATCACTGGGGCGACGCGATCAGCGTGATGATGGCGGGCGGTGGACTACGCGGTGGCACGGTCGTCGGCCAAACCAACTCCCGCGCCGAGTTCCCGATCGAACGCCCCCTCATGCCACACGACCTGCTCGCCACGATCTACGAAGTCATGGGGATCGACACCTCACTCTCGTTCCCCGATCACTCCGGTCGCCCCATCCCGATCCTCACAGAAGGGACGCCGATCCGAGAAATCCTGTGAATGGGAATCGCCATCGCACTGAAATGGCAAAAAAACGCAGCCGCATCGAAGCTCGATGCGGCCGCTGTTATTAATCACCATCGCGGTCAGTCGGGACGAATCACTTCGTCACGCCCGCGTCTTGCAGGGCTTTGGCCTGTTGTGCCTTGGAGATTCCGGGATTGGGCAGCGTGTCACCGGGGACTTCGCCACGAATCCAGCGGATGGCGGATGTGGTCGAGTCAAGGAACCGCTTGTCGGTCCACGTCGATTCGTTGTGACCGAGGTTGTTGAAGAAAATCTTGCCATCGCCCCACGAGCGGCACCACGCGACGGGGACGTGTTCGGCTTCGATCACTTCCACTTCCTTGTCGTCCACTTTGACCTTCTTCTTCGCTCCCTTGGTCGGGCACTTGGCGATGTTCAGACTCATCAAGACACGCACGTTCTCTGGCACCCAATGGTCGTACCAATAGATTTCGTCCTTGATCTGGAACTCGTCCCCGAACGCCGTCATGGACGGGTGTTTGGTGTCGTGAACGCTGATCGTGACCAGTTCGCCCGCGTTCCATGGGTGTCCTTTGAACGTCCCGCCGCACAGGTCCCAGTACCACTTGTGACCGGGATTGTTGGTGCGATACGTATCCGCAGCCGAGTGGAAGCCGATCCAGCCGTGCCCTTTTTGCTTGAGCCATTCATTCATGAAGTAATCACGATCGGCGTCTTTAATGTCCAACTCGCCCGTCGTGTAGAACACGACGATGTCGTACTTCTTGAGGTTCTCCTTGGTGAAGTCGGCGGCGGCGTCTTGCGTGCAGGTGATGTCGAACAAGCCCGACTGCTGACCGAGCTGCGTCATCGCGACTTCGGACGTGGACAGGTCTTTCTTCGTCCCGTCCTTGTTGTCGCGGTTGACCGAACCGTGCTTGAAACCTTTGCTCTGCGTGAGCATCAACACTTTGGACTTGTCCGCCGCCGAAGCGACTTCGACAGACAACAGGCAGCCGACCACAGCAGCCACAAACAAACGAAACACTTTCACGGCGGGTGACTCCACAAGAGAACGAAACGCGGTTCAAACCAACGGGGCGAGATGATAGCGACGGCCACAGCGGCTTTCACGCGGCGCGAGGTCGATGAGACCTAGCAGCCTGTTGAATAAAGTCGGACGGGTTATTCAACAGGCTGTCAGGCGAGCCGCATGCCGTAAGGCTGCGGGTTCTTGAGGGGCACAGAAACCCGTGGCCTTACGGCACACGGCTCGCCAAACATGCCTCACACATGGTCGCGAGAGTTTTACATTGATCCAGCAATGGCCCCACATCAACGGGACTTCTTCGATCCCGGCTGTTGCATCAGCGCTGCGATCACGGTGCGGCCGGACTTTGAGATTGCGAAGGCGAGCAGGGCACCGAACACGAGGCTGAAGGCGAGACCGATGACGACCTGAGCCGTCGCTCCTTCACTGATTCCCGGTTGCAGTACCGCCAACGTGACATCGCGCGGGTTGTAGAACACGGGGACGCTGGTCCCGACGGCGTACTTCTCGGCGAGAGCCTTGGCGATGGCGGGGTCTTCCAAATCGACCCCATCCGAAATCATGATCCGCACCCCTTCGCACGCGCGGCCAGCGACTTCGTAACGGTACTTGATCTCGGGATAGAACACGGTCCCGAGATGTGTCGTCATCCGCTCATCGACCGGACGGTTTTCTTTCCCGACTCTACGTATGTCCGTTCGCGTTTCTCGCGAGGCGACAGACGACTCGATGACCGTTCCCATCACCTGCGGCCAACCGGAGGATCGCCAGCCGTGCCACGCATCGCGCACGCCGAAGCCCAAGAGGGACAGCATCCCGATCAAGCAGACGCCGATGACAGCCAACACGATCTGGTAACGAGTCATGATTCTGCGAAAGCCTTTCAAGTTCGATCTCTACTTCGTGTGGCCGTGATGAGACATCTGAGCGGGGCGGCGTCAGCCCAATGGCACTCACTTTGAGGAATGGACCGCATCAGTGTGTCACCTTTCGCTCCGCGAAAGAGCGCCCTTTCGCGGAGCGAAAGGCGACAATCACCGCGTTCACATCCCAAAGTGAGGGATCACGCCCCGCGCGATGATTGTTGAGCGTCCCAGCGAAAACATCGCGATCTCTCGCGAGGGTCTACTCTTCAGCAATTCATCGGAGATACATTTCGAGCCACTCGACCAACTTCGCACCGGCATCGTCAGGAATGGAGTGACCTTGATGATGGTTGAGCAGGCCGATCCTCGGGCGTTCGTGGTGAAGGCGATAGACGGGCAGAGCCGCTTCGATCAGGGGCCAGCTTCGGTCGCCATCGGCCGCGCCGGAACCGGTCTCACCGCCGAGGAACAGGATCGCGCGGGGTGCCGTTAGCGCGAGCAACTCGTGATGGTTCCGCTCGAAGTTCGCTTCACGGCATTGCGGGCCGAGATACCACGGGGCGTCCCAGTTGGTCGATCTCAGCGCGAGACCTCCTTCGCTCGCGACGGCCGCTTTGATGCGCTCGTCGAACGCCGCGTGATAGAGCACCTCTTTCGCGCCGAGGGAATGGCCCACCGCACCGAGTCGCTTCGCGTCCACGCCGGGTTGGACCGCGAGGATGTCGGTCGCGCGCATTGCGTCGTAGAGCATCTTGTGCATCCCCAACGTGCGCGGATGCCGTTCGTGAAATTGTTCGACCGCCTTGGGAAGCGTCTCGGCGTTCTGCCACAGGAAGCAGCGCGGGCAGATCACGACGAAGCCGCGCCGCGCGAGACCCATCCCGAGATGACGCGACTCGCGCCCGTCCACGCCCGCGATTTCGTCGATCGTCTTGTTCGTCGTCGAATGCAGCGCGACGATCCCCGGTCGCGCACCGGGAAACTTGGCCGAGTCGGGTCGCAACAGATACGCCTCGACAAACAATCCCGCTTCACATTCGTAGCGGATAAGTTGCCGAGTCACCTCGGGATGCGACTCGCCCTGCACGACCTCGCTCTTCAACACCTCGATCGTGTTGTTGGCTGGAGCGGCGGGCATCGGTCCCAGAAACGCGAGCCATGCGCCACGAAGAACCTCGCGCCGCCTCTGCCACTCCGCGAGGTCGTTCACCACATTCCCACCGTCCGTCACGAGCAGCGGGCGCATGGCACCAACGTCAAACGACGATGGCTTGTCGGGCGAACGCTGCACGTCGGCCAACCAACTGACGTTCGTGTCCGCCGCATGGCAAGACAGGAACTTCGATCCGAGAGCGGCCTCCCAGCAGCACGCGATCATCGACAGGCCCAGAATCAATGGGGCGAGACGCATGTTGAGACTCCTTAACAGGCTATTGAAAGACGTAGGGTAAGCGTCTCGCTTGCCCATGAATACCGTTGGAAAAATGGTATCTCCGCCATTCCTGTTGAACGTTGTATGACGTGAGCGGCAAGGCGCTAGCCGCCGGTGATTTCCAGCAGACCGGCGGCTAGCGCCCAATAGAGCTCACTTTGGGGAAAATTCAAATTGACGGTCCGTGCGACGTAGCTGAATTCGTGAGAATTCAGTCGTCTTGGACGATCATCTGAAGTCTTATGACTTCAGCTACACCACAAAGTGAATGCCATTGGGCTAGCGCCTTGCCGCTCACGGGTGTTGTTCAACAGGAATGGCGGAGAACCGAAAAATGGCAAGCCAGAGGCTTACCCCACGAGACGAGGTCTCATCACCAAGTAGGGCATCCGTGTTCCGTGTTGCGTCGCGAGGCTCGTTTCACCGGGTCTGCCCTGCCGCTAGAATCGGCGGAGGTATCTTTAACTCATCACCGCCGTGGGATCTCACTTGGAGATGCGGCCTTCATAAATACGTCTCAAAATCGACTGACGGAGAGTCTGCATGTCGAACTCATTGCGCGGTCAGTGTCTGGTTGCGGCGAAATCTTTGCGCGATCCTCACTTCTACAAGACGGTCGTGTTGCTGCTGGAACATAGCGGGCAAGGAGCGACCGGCGTGGTACTCAATCGTCCCTCGTCCGTTCACGTCAGCAGCGCGCTCGCGGGGCACTTCAACCTACCGGACTCCGAAGAGGCGGTTTTCATCGGTGGTCCCGTCGAGCCAACCGCATTGGTCATGCTGCATGATTCGGACGAGGTCGGCTGTTCGGAATCGTCTCCCGCAGCGGGGGTCTTCGTGGGAGGAAGCGCCGAGTCTTTCGAGCGAGTGCTCATGCCGGACGACGACGATGCCGCCTCGATCCGATATCGCGTCTTCGCGGGCTATTCGGGCTGGAGCGCGGAACAGCTCGACGGCGAGATCGAACGGGGCGACTGGCTGCTCCACGCGGGAAGCCACTCGCTGGTGTTTGAAACCGATCCTTACGAGGTCTACGAAGTCGCTTTAGAGCAGGTTTTCAAGGCCGATTCGCTGATGCCGTACCGCGTGAAGGATGCCTCGTTGAATTGAGGCGAAGCCCAGTGGAAGTCCGGCTTTCAAAGCTAAATGGCTTTGCAATTACTACGTCCGAGAGTTCGCCCGGGCTTCACTGTCCTCATCTTTCTGCCGCTCTCTTTCTGTCTCCCCGCTTCAGTCTTGCAGGAAGAAGGAGACAGAAAGAGAGCGGTAGAAAGATGGCCGAGCGAAGAGTCGGAACGGGATGCGGAAGTCTGACGATCCTGCAAATCAGGGTGTCGTTCTGAAAACGGTGCCACGCACCCGACTGCCAATTCTCGGACGTAGTAAATGCACAGCCCCTAAGCCGGACTTCGGCCGTGAAAACAAACTGGTCTCCACGGTCTGAAGGGTGTCTGCTAGTCTCCGGCCCGCCCGGTCATCGTTGAGCGGGCGGGCGGTCTCGACAAGTGTTGTGCCGCAGGAAATGGGGTCGTCAGGAGGGTCGGACATGTTGGTTCGAGCAAGTGGGTTCCGTCGTGCGTTGGGCTGTGAAGTGATCGTCTGCGCAGGCCTGATCGCCGGTGTGGGCTTGACCATCGGAACCGGGAAGCTCGTTCTCGCAGATGACACCGAAGCGCCAGCTTCGGCAGTCGCGCCCACAGTGGCACCTTCCGTTGAGCCTGTAAAACCGGCCGCCACAACGGTGCTGCTGCGGTACAAGTTTCAGCCGGGTCAGTTCCTGCACTACGAAGTGGCCGATCACGTTCGCTATGTGACGCAAAAAGCGGGCAACTCATACGAGACGCTTCAACGGAATGACTCCGCCAAACACTTCCGCGTCGTGACGATCGAGGAAGATGGTTCCGCGTTGCTCGAACCGATCATCGACCGAATCCGAATGTCGGCCAAGTTGCCTGAGAAGCCCGTGGTCGAATTCGACAGTGCGAAGGACAAGCTCGCGCCGCCCGAGTTTCAACGTCACAAGGAAGCCGTCGGAAAGCCGATGGCTCGATTCCTGTTTACTCCCAGCGGAGAGTTGAAGACGGTGAAGTTGCTGGAGGCCAACGTCCCTCCGGCCGTCGCCGCTGCGGCCGCGAAGGCTGACCCCAAAATGAGCTTTCTCGTTCCGCTCCCCACGGGGTCCATCGCGGTCGGTCATCGCTGGAAACAAAAATACAACGAGTCGATCTCAGCAGGACAGGGCCTATTCCAACCGGTTCCAATGCTGCGGCAGTTTGAACTGACCGGGATCGCCGATGGCATTGCCACAATCAAGTTCAAGACCTCGATCCTAGCTCTGTTGAACGACGCCAAAGCGCAAGGGCAACTCGCCCAGCAAACGCCATCTGGAACAATTGAGTTCGACATCGAACGCGGCCTGATCCGCTCGCGCAAGTTCATCACCAACGAGACCGTGCTGAACGCCTTCGGTCAACAAACGCTCTTGCAAGTTTCCGGTGAATCGACCGAGAAGCTGGTCCCGCACGAAGCGGTGATTCAGCAGGCGGGCTTCACGACCGAGAAGGACTCAGCGGGCAAGTGACGGCGGCGGTTTCTGATGATTCGGTGCGATACAACTTCCCGCTTTCTTGGCCTTTTCTCCCTCCCCTCGGCGGGGATGGCCGGGGAGGGGGGAGGATGGTCCAGTCGCTTTGCCACTCGTCCCCCCTCCCTAACCCTCCCCGCCGAGGGGAGGGAAGCGGATGGAAACCGGGACATTGTTTTGAGCCGGTTTCTCAGCATTTCACCGGCTGCGATTGTCGCCTTTCGCTCCGCGAAAGAGCGTGCTTTCGCGGGGCGAAAGACGACACACATGATGCCGCCACTCGCCCGGCAGATCCGCCTGACGTTACTCGTCGGTGTGGCGTTGCTCGTTGGTGCTGAGGCCTACGCGGGCAAGTTCAACCGCGCGTTGAGCGTCGGCGATGCGGCTCCCGCATGGAGTGACTTGATCGGCGTCGATGGCCAGCGACACAGCCTGACCGACTGCAAGGCCAAGCTGATCGTGTTCGTCTTTATCGCCAACCACTGTCCGATCACAGCGGCCTGTGAGGAGCGACTGAAGCAACTCGCGACCGACTATCGGGCGCGGGATGTCGAACTGATTGCGATCAGTGTGAGCCGGTCCAAGTCGGACGGTCTCGACAAGATGAAAGAGCGAGCGGAGGACGCGAAGTTTTCGTTCCTCTACCTGCACGATCCCTCGCAGGTGACCGGCCAGCGGTACGGAGCGACCGCCACTCCGCAGGTCTTCGTGCTGAATGCCGATCGCCGCGTCAGCTACATGGGGGCGTTCGACGACAACGGACGCGATGCCGCGAAGGTTGAGAATCACTACACCCGCGCGGTTCTCGACGCGCTGCTGGCAGGCAAGCCGGTCGAGATTCGCGAGACGCGACCGGTCGGCTGCGAGATCGAGTACGCGGCGGAATCACCACCGAAGCCGTGACCCGCACCACAATCGAACCCCTTTCAAAACTAGCCCGACTCGCAAGTTTTGAAGTTGCGCTCTTTGGGTTTTCAGCCCCAAAGGGGCGACGTTATGCCAGCCCAGGGCAACGCCCTGGGTTGGCGGTTGACCGTGAATATCAAGCCCTGAAGGGGCGGCACTATTCCTGCGAGCAACGTAGGGTCGCCCCTTCAGGGCTTGAAAACTTGTGACGACCGGAACCCAGGGCGGCGCTCCCGTTGGTCGCTTGCCCTGGGCTAACTTAGGGCTGCCTCGTTGGGGCGAAAATCCAAAACAGCGCAACTTCAAAACGCGCGAGCGAGGGCGGGCGGGCGGGACATTCGATGAGAGCGAAGCCCTCGCTTGCGCGTCGGGCTAGTTTTTCGAGGCATAGCTCCTCAACTCATCGTCGGCGTTTCAGCACGATGAAGTAACCTTCGGTCTCATCGGGGAGCAGTTCCCAGTCGGCGGGGTGGTCGCGGTACTCGGGGACTTCGGCGGGCGACTTGATCTCGCTGTAGCGGTGGTTCGTGTCAATGACGAGGAAGTCGGTGTCGTCGGGGACTCCCGTGCGATCACCGGCCACTTTGCGACGGTAGCCGCTGTAGTCGTAAGACCGCTCGTGATGCGTGAACCGGGGGTGAACGAAGTCGGTCGAGGCGACGCGGCTGCCGCGCGGGATCAAGGGGAGGACTCGCGCAAACAACTCGCCACGACGACTCGATCCGTACAGCGTCTGCCAGTGCCAGTTTGATCCGGCGTCCCAGAAGGGACAGCCGAGAGGGCTGATCGTCAGGAACAGGCCGGTGCAGAGCGAGGCCGTCCAAATCAGATGCGTACAGATCGTGCGCGACGTGGCATCGTGTGCGTCGTTTGTTGCGGAGGCCGCAGTCCCGCGAGCGAGTAGTGAGCGAACGAGTGACACTGCGCGTGGCATTCCTCCCGCGAGTGCCCAGAAAATCACCGCCACCAGCGGAGCGTGAAACTGGTGTCGCGGATCCTTCGCCAGTTCGTTCAAACAGAGAATGCCAAACAGCGGCAGACCGACGGCGAGTCGTCCCGGTGAGAGCAGCGGGATGAGGGCGAGCGGCGCGAGGAGCAACAGCGCGTAGAGGACCGTCGCCGTGGAACAGAGTTCGCCGAACAACAAGCCGGGGTTGGACAACATCGTGGCGACGATTTGCTCGGGCGATTCACCGAACTTGGCGAAGTACCGCGTGTAGTGGACTTCGGCCCCCGAACGAAACCACGGCATTACGACGCGCGTCGCGATCCAGAGATACGCGACGCTGAAGACGGACAACGCCATCCCCGCCAAGAAGCGATTGCGACTCGGGGAAAGCAGTGACGCGACCAGAGCAGCGGGCTTCACACCTATCGCACGATCTTCGTCGCCAGCCGGGCGGCTCCACGCGATCCAGACTCCCAGCGGCCCGAAGAGGATCGCGTAGTCCTCCTTCACCGTCAGCGTGAAAGCCAGACCGATCAACGTTCCGATGAGCTGCCGTCGTTCGAGTTGGTCCAGCGTGAGTAGCAGGAGCGGGATACCAAACGCCTCGGGCCGAAACGTCTTCAGGTCGATCTCAATGTCGAGGAACTGCATCGGCGCGTAGAGCAGGTACGCGACCGCAGCGGCCAGCGCGAGGGTGTCGGCTTGAAGCGGGCAACGTGTGTCCCGACTCAGACAACGCCGCGTCATCCAGAAGACGGGGAATGCACCGAGTGCCAATGCCGTGGACTCAGACAATTCGAGCAGCAAGTGCGATGGCCAGAGCACGTACAGCGGCAGCAGGAACAGATGCACGAACTGAATGTGCTCGCCGAAGAACAGTCCTTGATCGAGGTAGCTGCGAAAGCCTTTGCCGTGGAGCACATTCCACAGGTGTTCCTCGTACATCACCGAGTCACCGTGAGGCATCAGCAGGTTGAAGTAGAGCCGCCAGTTCATCGTCGTGAAGATGACGACGTACACGCCACACGCCAGCCACAGCCAGCGCGGAGTTCGAGCCGTGCGGCTTTCATCGAGCGAGGCGTCTTTTGCGTGGGACGAGCCACCCCGCGCGAGAGTCAGCAGCGTCGTCAGCCATCCCGCCAGACAACCCGCCAGCCACAGTTGCGGCGACACGGCAAGCAGTCCCGAGAGACTCGTCGCCCCCAGCAGCCCCGCGCCGATCCACATCCACTCCCAGACATCGATCAGGCACCACCAGCTCCAGCCGACCAAGCCCCACGTCGCGAGTGACTCTGAGTAGCTCGAACCTCTTCGCCGCGCAAGCCAGTACGCGCCAACCAGCCACGTCACGATAGAGACCACTCCCAACACCAGCACGAGGGAGCCAAAGGAGACCTCTCCTTGATCCGCATTCGGTACTGCGCCCGCAGGCAACCGGACCAGTTGTCGCCATGCGGTGGGACTGACGAAATTCGTGGCGAGACTGCGCGAGGACAACCACGTTTGTATGCCACTGGTGGCGAGCAACGTCCCCAGCAAAACCACGACGGTGGAACTGACGAGCCGCATCGGCGATGTGTTCGTGGTGCGAGTGCGATGAGGTGTGGCAGGCATGGTCGCATCGTAATGACCGCGCGCATCGGGCAACAGCCGTCATGCAAGGGCGTCGCCTTTTTGAATCTCGGAGATGGGGTGCCACGGTCACGGAGCTTCGACGTGGCCG
>JAYTQJ010000198.1:0-11152 GCA_043746775.1 Schlesneria sp. | reverse complement strand
CGGAGCGTTGCTCGTGATGATCGGCGTGGCGGTGATGAAGCTGGCGTAAGTCGGAACACTCCGCGGCGCGTCGCGGCTAAACCTCGACGGGCAAACTCTGCCCCGTCCAGTCGCGCCAGCCGCCGTCCATGCTGATGACGTTGGTGTAGCCCATCTTCTGGAGGTTGTCGGCGGCGAGTGCCGAACGAAAGCCGCCTCCGCAATAGAGGACCATCTCCGTATCAGGATCGGGGACGAGGGCTTCAATGTCCCGCTCGATGATCCCCTTGCCGAGCGACTTCGCGCCGGGCAGATGTCCGGCGGCGAACTCACTCTCTTCGCGGACATCGAACAGAAGGAACTGCTCGCCGCGCGCTTGTCGCTCTTGCACGTCGCCAACTGTGCATTCGCGGATATTGACGCGGACCGCGTCCACGATTTGAAGAAAACGGGGAGCGTGATGAGCCATGAACGGTCTCCAATGGAGGGTTGGTGAGGTTGGTGTGCGAGTTTCGCACGCTGCATGTGACATCACGGTCAGGAGCGGCGAGGTGGCTGAAATGGATCGGACCACTTGGCCGAGCCGCCGTTACGCATGGCGAGGTTGGCGAGGTGAGCGGCCGATGCGGAGGAGACGCCAGCCTCGATCGGGGCGTTTGGCTGCTTGCGGCTGCGCACGCAGTCGATCCAGTTGGTGAGATGGACCAGTTCGCCATCGGGCTTGTTGTAGAAGTCGGCGTTGCGCCAGGTCGGTTCTGTGCCGAGAATCAATTCGCTGGCAGGAACTTTGGACTTTCGTTCGGGGATGACCTGATAGCCGCCACGGTCGACGTGAATGGATGCCTCGGTCCCTTGGAACTCGATCCGCGCGCCATTGCGGGCGTTCGAGAACGTCCCTTCAAAGTGCATCTGGATGTTGCCGGGATAAGTCATCACGGTCTGCACGGAGTCGGGTGTCTCCCACAGTCCCTCGCTGTTGATGTGCTGGCCGATGCTCACCGCGTGATCGGGGTGATCAACATTCAGGATCCAGTGCGCGACATCGATCCAGTGAACCATCAGGTCGGTGAAGATGCCGCCGCCGAAATCCCAGAACCAGCGCCAGTTCAGCAGCCGGTATTCGTCGAACGGCTGGTCCTTCGCGTTGCCGAGAAATTTTTTCCAATCGACGCTCTTGAAGTCGAGCTTCGGGATGTTGCGCTGGAAGCGATCCTGGTTACGATTCCAACTCATGTGGACGCGCATCACCTTACCGATGTGCCCGGCGTGGATGAGGTCGCGAGCGGCGACGATGTGCGGCATCGAGCGCTGCTGAGTCCCCACCTGCACGATCCGCTTGTGTTTCTGAGATGCCTCCAACAGCGCGGCCCCTTCGGCCAGATCGTGCGTCAGCGGCTTCTCGACATACACGTCTTTGCCTGCGGCACACGCGGCCAAAGTCAGTGGTGCGTGCCAGTGATCGGGCGTCCCGATGACGACGGCGTCGATGTTCTTGTCATCGAGTACCCGCTGCCAGTCCTTCACAACGGTCGCCTTCGCGTCCGCCAGCGGCTGGGCGAGTCCGATCGGATGATCCCAGATGTCGCACAACGTCGTGATCTTCACGCCGGGAATGGTCCGCAACGACTCCATCAGCTTGCGGCAGCGGCCTCCCACCCCAATGCAGCCGACGCGAATCGTGTCATTCGCGGCGAAGGCTGTTGAAGGGAAAACAAGTGCGGTTGAAGCGGCGAGTGCTCCGGCGGCTTGCAGAAATTCACGGCGAGTGGGGGTGGGCATGAGAATCCTTTCGGGAGGAAGAACCGTAGCACAGGCGGCTCGCCTGTGCTTTTCGCAGAAAAACGAGGGTAACAGCCTGTTGAAAAAGGGAGGGCGAGGCTCCTGCCGAGCCGGATGTGTGTGGAATATCACCTGTTTCTTGCGGCTCGGCGGGAGCCTCGCCCTCCCAACAATCCTTTTTCAACAGGCGGGCAAACGAGACGCTTACCCTACGTTTCCAGCAGTCGGTTAGTTCGCGCTGAAGCTGGGAGGAAACGGCCGTTCGAGTGCCGTCGTCTGTCGCTTTTCGGCTTGCTTGAGGAGCTGCCACAGCATTCGACTGCGCACGTCCGAGTCGAGTTCTTCGAGGAACTGTTGGCTCAATTCGGAGGCCATCGGGATGGTCGAGGCGATCGTGTCGCAGATCGCGCCGAGCGACAGATCGACCGAGATTGCCTGCTGGATGAGTTGTTGAAATTTCTGTCCCGGAAAGAGGCGACAAAAGAGCAGCACGATTTCCTCGGCACGCGATCGTCGGTCGAAGTCGCAGATCGCGGGAGTCTCATCGTGGCAGAGTTCGAGCCGCCCGATGCGATAGGGAAGGTCAACGTGTTCCTCGCACAGAACTCGCGCTCGGGCGAGGCCGCGCAGCACGAGCATGTACCGGCCGTCGTCCATTTGCTGGTGAGCGATGATCTGGCCGAGTCCGACCATCGAGTGAATCGGTGGCGGCGTGTAGCTCGGCGCGTTTTGCCAGCCGGGCCGCAGCAGGCTCATCGCGATCAACTGCTCCCCTTCGAGAGCATCGGCAGTCATCTGTCGATAGCGCGACTCGAAGATGTGCAACGGCAGCAGTCCGTGGGGAAACAGCAGCGCGTTGGGGAGCGGAAACAGCGGAGCCAGTCCCGAGAAGTGTTCGAGAGCGGCTGGGGTGAGACTGGGCTTCGTCATTCGATGAGGCCCTCCACTGTGGCGTGAATCTTCGGGACCAATTCATCCTGAATCGCGACCGTCGTGGGATAGGCTTCCGTATTGTCGAGCAACTGCTGGAAGCAGACTTTGAAATCGGTGAGGAACCGGCCGAGAGCGATCCCCATGTACTCGTCGCCAAACGGGGTAAGTTTGTCGCGAGCCGAGTTGTAGAGTTTTTTTGCTCCGCCGAAGTTTTCGTTGCCGAAGTGGAACAACGCGACCGCCGCTTGAATCAGTCCCTGCAAAAATTTCTTCGGTTCGCCGAGGGTTTCGGACCAGAGTTCCTCGATCACCTCGTGGCACTCGAAGAAGTCCTCGGCGTTGAACAGCCGCAGCCCCTCGCGATACTGTTCCGGGTAGTCAGTGGTCACGCGAGAAACTCCTGTTCGTTCGGCAAAAGTCTGATGGCGGCGGATTCTAGCCAGCTCGTCCCGCCTCGTGCCACGACGAACTTCAGCAAACCTTCATCACGGCGAGATCGAGTTGCATGGCCAAGTCCCGTTCTCGCAGCGCCGTCGATGACCGAAAGCCACGAATCCGCAAGATCGTGTCGAGTCTCGCCCAAACGTATCCGGTGGCGATCTGTGCGCTGAACTATGAGTCGCCATTTCAGTTGCTCGCCGCGACGATCTTGTCGGCACAATGCACGGACGAGCGAGTCAACATAGTGACGCCCGAACTGTTTCGACGCTGGCCAACGCCGCAGACTCTCGCCATGGCGAAGCAATCCGACGTGGAAGTGGTCGTGCATTCGACCGGCTTCTTCCGAGCCAAGGCGGCCAATCTGATCGGCATGGCGTCGGGATTGGTCGAGCGTCACAAGGGTGAACTGCCGCGAACCCTCGCCGAACTGACGGCGCTCCCCGGTGTCGGTCGCAAGACGGCGAACGTACTGCTCGGAACGGCGTTCGGCATTCCGAGTGGCGTCGTCGTGGACACGCACGTCAAACGGATCACGACGCTGCTCGGCCTGACCGTGGCGACAAGCGCCGAACGGATCGAACAGGATTTGATGGCCTTGTTGCCCGAGTCCGAGTGGATCAACTTCTCGCACCGGCTGATTCACCACGGTCGCCGCATCTGCATCGCCCGCCGCCCCAAATGCGATGAGTGCCCGCTCCGACCGCACTGTCCTAGAATCGGCCTGCCAGAGTGAAGCGTCACTGCTACGAGCAGCCCAAGTTGTACGAGCGGCCTCGAATTGAGGCGAATGATCTCTGTTCAACGTGAATACCAGCGGCCAACTTGCATCGCATCGGATCGGCTACTACCATGTCGCCCCTTCCGCCCCCGGCTGATTTATCGGGGGAAACGAATGAGAAGCGATCCGGTTGCCGTTGGTTGGCATTCCGCCGAGATTGAAATACGTGTCCGTGTGAGGGTGCGATTCCGCCTGTCATTGCAGCGTGGATTCGCGAGAGGAGTTGGTCAACGTGTCGATCGACAAGAGTTTGAAGCGTCGCAGTCGTCTGGCCCGAGCTCGCAGCGTGCTGACGCGACCGGAACGCATTGAGCAGATGAAGGCGAACGAAGTGTGGGTCGAGGGGACCAGCCCGTTTGGGATTCCCAAGACGCGCATCATCAAGTTGGTTCTCGGCAAGAAGAAAAAGAAGAAGGTTGCTGATCCAGCCGATGCCAAGGCTGACAAGAAGAAGGCCGCCAAGAAGAAGTAAGCTGCCGAGTTCGCGCTCATCGGTGAGGTTAGCTTTCGCTTTCCATTCACAGTGTTGAGCAGACCGAGGCGGTCACTTGATACAGGGCAGTGCGGGATCGACCGGAAGAGGTCGTTTTCCGCGCTGCCTTTTTTCGTGCGCCGAGCGTGCCCTCGCGGTGAAACGACGCAACCTTTCGCCTGCATTTCGTGGCTCAGGCGGCTCGCCTGAGATGCGTCAATGTGGACGAAACATCATCTCAGGCGAGCCGCCTGAGCTACGGGAAGCCGCCTTTCCGTGCCACTCGCATGAGCCGTTAGCAGGCTGTTGAAAGACGTGGGGCACGTTTCCAACGTGCCCGATTTCTTCGGGGAATGAACACGATGAAATCGTGCTCCACGACTTATTCAACAGACAGTCAGTCCCGAGTTCCAAAATGGTTCAACTCGAACAGAACGAATCGGGGATTGCGATCTCCGTGAAGGCACAGCCAGGGGCGCGGCGCAACGGGATCGTGGGGACTCACGCCGGGATGCTCAAGGTGGCGGTGACTCAGGCCTCCGACAAAGGGAAGGCGAATGAAGCGGTGGCCGACGTATTGGCCGATCAGTTGGAGTTGCATCGGAACCAATTGCAGTTGGTTTCCGGAGCAACTTCACGACAGAAGCGGTTCGTCGTGACGGGTGTCTCGGCGGACGAGTTGCAACAACGGATCGAGCTGTTGTTGGGCGAATGCACTCCGCGCGGCCGAAACTGACACATTTGCGACCGCAACACACTAACCCGAAGCGTAAGCGAGGAGGTGAGTCGAGTCCTCGTTTACACTTCGGGTTAGTGTCCGCTTCGACCGCGTGGAGTAGTGCGGCCGGATCAACTTCCGTTCGAGCCAGCGGCTGAGAGCTCGGTTGAAGAACCCGGTGCTTCCGGTTTTCGCTTCCGCGCGGCTGGTCCCAGTAAAAGCGTGAGGCCGATGAAACTGAGCGCGACGTAGAGCGGATCGACCAGGTAATCCCAAGCATTGTCGGATTCGAGGCATCCGACCTGCCATGCGATTCCCGCCACAAGCAAGACCAGTCCGAAAGAGTTCTCGCGCCAGATGAGTAATGCGGCGAGGACTGCTGCGACGCAGGCCACGCCCGGCCACTGCCAGCCGAGCGAATACAGGTCGAACGGCCCGAGTCCCAACGCGACTGGATAGAGCGACATCCCGGCGATACATCCGAACCAGCAACTCGTGTGATCGGCCTGCTCATTGAACAACGGTCGCTTGAGCCAAGGCTTGAGAATCACGCCCAACAGCACCGCGACGAGCGGGATGCTGAAGTTCGCGTTGTAGCCGTGCAACCATCGTCCCAGCGGCAGTCCCTGAACGGGCATGACTGCTGCGGCACAGGCCAGTAGCGGCAGCCAGCGCGGGCCGAGACCTCGCAACAGAACCTGCACGCCGCGCGTGGCCGCTCCGAAAATCAATGCCCAGACGAGCAGCGGATAACACCAGTCGATCACGGTTGCTGCTCCTCCATAGAGCCGTTCTCGCCGCTCAGCCGGTGTTCGACCCACGCTTCATTGAACGCAACGTGTCGGATTTTCTGCATCTGCCACGCATAGGCGAGATGGATCAGGCCATCGGTCGCTTGGATCAAGTACGGGTACGCGAACAGCTCCTTTGGCTGCTGGTCCAACACCGCGATCCGCTTCCAATCGTGGATGCCGTCGTGCGAAACCGCCAGCGTGAGGTTCTCACGGGAACTGGCTGAGTCATTGAAGGCCATCAGCACGGAACCGGATGACAATCGGAGCGCGGCGACGCTGGAGTTTGGGTTCGGGAGATCAAGGTGTCGCGGGGGACTCCACACGAAGCCACCGTCCGTGGTCTCTTGGTAGTCGATGCGTCGCGCCGGAGACACATTGCGCAGATAGGCGATTGCTCGGTGTGGCTCGAGTGGAACGATGGCCGGTTGGAGGAACGTGCGACCGCCCGTCAATCGCGTCTTCGTCACCGTCAGCCGATCACCCGTTGGTCGCAGCCACAGTATCTCGGGAAACTGCCCGACGCATTCGTGATAGATCGGTAGGCCGATCTCACCCGATTCGAGCCTGACGGGAGCCGCACGAACCAGTTCGCTCACATTGAGGAACGGGCTGAGCGACAGCCGCTGACTCGGTTGCCAAGTCGTCCCGCCATCGAGCGAGCAGCGTGCATTGAGCGAACTTCCCGACCAACCTCCCAACGCGATCGTCACGTAGACCAACCATAGTCGCTGCTGAGCGTCAGCAAACACGACCGCGTTGCCGACCTTGCGGAGATAGCGGTCCAGATCGTCCACCGCGGTCTCACGATCCACGACCACGCGCGGTGGACTCCATGTGCGATGCTCGGAATCGATCACGCTCTCGACGGGCGTGTCGTCCGCGACCCGTCGATCTGCGGCAGTGTTCGTCCGATCCAAGTCTGACATCCAGACCGCCACGTCCTTCGCACCTTCACGCGAACCGGCGTACCACGCGCAGACGATCTTGCCGCTAGCGGTCTCGCACAGCGACGGACAATGCGCGTAAGCCAGTGGCGGGTGATGCTCGATGAAGTGGCTGAAAAATCGAGGCACTTCGGCATGACGGGCGAGGGCGCGCTGGGCGTTCTCGGCTGGCGACGGCAGTTCAAACGGAGAACTCGGTAACGCCGCCCGATCGCCGCGCGGCCAGCACCACAACGCGGCGGCGGCGGTCATCAACAGGGTTCGTCGTGTCAGGGAGGTCATCAGGGCCATCGTCTTGTTGGGGCTGCGAAAGCTGTAGGGTGGGACCAGTGGCGCTTCGCCGCGCCGGCCCACCATGATTTTTCGACGATTCCCGATGGTGAGCCGGCGCTCGAAGCGAGCTGGTCCCACCCTACCTTAAGAAGGGCGATGGCCTCGGGAGGTCATCGTTGTTCCGCGCGGGACAGACACGCCACTGTCACAATCACCCGATTGATCAGCGTAGAACGGGCACTCTTGCCCGTTGGCTTGCTTGATGCAACCTACGGCTTGCTTTGGACAGGACGGGCAAGAGTGCCCGTCCTACTTCGTCATCAATCGGCCGTCAGATGCTGAAGTCGGTCGTGCGGCCGAGCAGACGGTCAATCAATTCTTGTGGAATGTCGATCGCGAGTGACGTGCCGCCGACATCGGTCGGATTGATGCCGCAGTAGACCGACCACGGTCCCAAGTGCCGCCAACGACCGGCGCGTTTCGGCTCGTTCGGCAAGACCGGGGTCGTGCAACGGTTGCAGCCGATCGTCGTGAAGCCCTGCTGATGGAGCGGGTTGACGATCACCTGATGCTCGGCGAGGTACGCGTCCATTTCGTCGTTCGTGAAATTGGCGAGCGGATTCACTCGGACGCAGTTCATTGCCGGATCGACCGACAAAATTGGACAGCCGCCTCGCGCTCCTCCCTCAGCTCGACGCAGGCTGCCGATGAGACAGTCGAACTGTCCGCGCGTCGCCAACAGCGGCTCCGTCTTCCGCAGATCGCAGCATTGCCGCTGTCCCTCGGGCGTCAGATAGAGGACGCCGAGTTCCTTCGTTTGCTCTTCCATCGACTGCTTCGGTTGCAGCGTGATGATGTCGAGACCGTACTCGTGCGCAAGCCGATCGCGTGTGTCGAGCGTCTCTTGAAAGTTCACGCCCGTATCGACGAACACAACCTTCATGTTCAGCTTCAACACGCTGACCATGTGACAGACGACGCTCCCTGCCATCTGCATCGCCGTCAAGGCGGCAACTCGTTCGCCGAAGACAACCTTCGTCCAGCGGAGCAACTCGGCCGGCGACCGGTCTTCAAACGCCTTGTTGAGTTCAATCAAATCGGCCTGTGTGAATCGAGCCATGTCAGTCCATGCTTTCGGGGAAATCGGAGTTCAGCCGGAATCTAGCAGATGCTTTGGAAACGGGGCAACGCCGTGTGAAAGCTCGCCGGACTGAAGTCCGGCTTTCAGAAATGTCGGACTTCGCTGTCATTACGGCGTGAAGTCGCTCGTCGCATCGACTGACAGGCAGAACCGCGCGATCAGTTCGGCCGCCTGATCGAGATCGTTGAGCGAGACCACTTCAACCGGGCTGTGCATATACCGATTCGGGATGCAGACGAGTCCCGTCGCCACGCCGCCACGGGTCAGTTGAAGCTGAGCCGCGTCGTTGCTGGCGGCCGTAGCGAGGCCGTTGATCTGGATCGGGATCTCGGCCGAGGCGGCTCGTTCGACGAGTCGCTCGAAGATGACCGGGTTCACGTTGGGACCGCGATACAGAACCGGGCCTTTGCCCACCTTGATCCGGCCGTACTGGTTCTCATCAATCGTCGGGCAGTCGGTCGCGTGCGTGACATCGACGACGATCCCGAGTTGCGGGTCGATCTGGAACGCGCTGGTCTGCACGCCGCGCAGTCCGATCTCTTCTTGAACGGTTGAGACCGCGAAGACCGCCGCCTTCGGGTTGCCGCGTGCGACTCGTTCGGCCGCCGTCATGACGGTCCATGCGCCAACCTTGTTGTCCATCCCCGGTGCCGATGCCAAACCGTTCCGCAATTCGCGAAAGCCGAGCGTGACTGTGATCGGGTCGCCGATTGCCACCAGTTCGCGGGCTTCGTTGCCATCCTGCACCGCGATATCGACCCACAGGTTTTTGATCTCGGGAACGACCTTTCGATCATCGGGTGATTGCAGATGAATCGGCTTCCGCGCGATGACTCCCGCCACCGGACCAGCCTTCGTCCAGACTTGCACGTTCTGTCCGATGAGGACTTGCGGATCCCAACCTCCAATGGCGTGAACCCACAGAAAACCTTTCTCGTCGATGTGCTTGACAAGCAGCCCAATCTGATCGCAGTGCCCGGCAAGCATGATCCTCGGGAAGCCACTCGGGTTGACCGCTGCTACCACGTTGCCATGCCAGTCGGTCTTCACATCGTCTGTGAAGCTCTTCGCAAACCGACGAACGACATCCTGAACGGGTCGTTCATATCCCGATGGGCTTGGAGCATGCAGCAGGTCTTTTAGGAATTGAAGGGCGTCGTCTTGCATGAAATGTGTCCTCGCAGAGCGGGGGAATTGAGGCCGCCTTACCCAGACTACCTCGCCGGGGCATGATGATTCTGGAGAGGGGCCTATCCCCGACAAACTGGCTGATTCACGAAAATTTGTTTTGACGTTTAGGACCGGCGACCGGTACGTTGTGGAGGCGTCGAGGGGATTGAGGCCACCAGAATCCAATGGTATCAGGCTGCAACTGCGGTCCTCGCGACGAATGGCGACGAGTGTAACAAGGACGTTCAGAGCGGTGCAGGGAAGCCGATTTTCAAGGGGCGGTTCATTTTCAGAGGTCTTTCTTCGGCCCTTCTGTCTCGCAACTACTCGCCGACCTTCGATCATTCATCACGCGTTTCCCGTTCGGCTTCGATCTCGAACCGAACCGTTTCTAGCCTCGCTGCCAAACGAGACGGCTTAGCCATCTCATGCGAGGCCTTTCGATTTCAAGGAGGATGCTCATGAGTGCCACGTTGCTCGCCCCCGGTTCCGACTTCTTGGTGGAACAGGTCGAACAGGCGATCCAGCTTAGGACTGGCGGTCGCGTTCGAGGTCTGCGAATTCATTACGTGGATGGCTGCGTCATCATCGAAGGCCGCACCTCGACCTACTACAACAAGCAGCTCGTGACGCACGCCGCGATGACCGTCGCCGACGATGTCCTCGTGATGAACGAGGTTGAAGTCTGCTGAGAATGCGAGCAATGCAGATCGAAATCGGAATCGTTTCACCGCGCGGGCAACGCCCGCAACCCGTAGCTCAGGCGGCTCGCCTGAGTTGCTTCAGTAGACGCGGTCGCAGGCGGGCCGCCTACGTTACGAGATGCGAACAGCCCGACAAGAAATCGCGAACCCGTTGTACGAGTGACGGCAACGCTCCGCGCGGTGAGTCAGCCCGCGTCGGGCGACCCGCCCGCTGAAGCAACTTCGCGTTTCGATGTGAAGCGTGGTTCCTCCCCCTTGAGCAACCGACGCAGGTTGGCTCGATGTTGAACCACGATCAGCAGCGGGACCGCGATCGCGAACAGCCCTTGGCTCCACGAGTTGGCTGCAAACGGAGACGGCTTCAATGTCGCCAGTTGATAGACACTGAAGGCCGCTGCCGCGAGCATCGAACTGAGCGACACAATGCGCCAGACCACGAAGCTGCCGGTGAACGTCATCATCGCCGCGAGCATCCCAAACGGGCTGAGCATCGTGACCACGCCGAGCGATGTCGCGACTCCCTTGCCTCCTCGGAATCCGAGCCAGCAGGAAAACATGTGGCCGACAATCGTCGAGACGCCAGCCAGCACGACCAGATGTGGCAGCGCGGGGTCTGTCGCAGCGAACAGCAGCCGTGGCAGCAGCCATACCGGAAGCAGCCCCTTCATCGCGTCTAACCCTAGGCAGATGAAGCCCCATTTCTTGCCGAGAACTCGCCCGGCATTGGTCGCCCCAATGTTGCCGCTCCCATGCTGACGCAGGTCGATCCCTTTAACCGCGCGACCGATCAGCAGCCCAAACGGAATCGAACCGGCAAGGTAGCTGGCCAACACCAGCAATAGGGGCATCAACAACATGACTCGAAGTTTCCTGCGAAGCTCAATTGGGCAGCGAGTAGCCACTGGTCTGAAGCAACGCTCGATGGCTGATTCCGCGCGACTGAACTCGTTGCGAACCGAGGACTCTCAGCATGGAACGCGTTCCATTGGCAACAGGTTGCATGAGCACGGTAGAGCAAGAGGGGGC
>JAYTQJ010000197.1:0-4769 GCA_043746775.1 Schlesneria sp. | reverse complement strand
CCCATGACCTCGCTCCTGATTAAGATTGGGACTGCAACCCCAAGTCCTCCCTCAAAAGCCAATACCCAACAAGATGAAGTTGGCAGACCACTAGCACGGATGGCAAAGCCGGGGCACGGATGAAGAGCAGAAGCCAGAGCCGAACACACTCACTGAGGATGCGTGTTCTGATTTGTGTAGAGACCAATGACCTCGTGTCGGTGGAAGCGTGATTGACCACAAGTGCCTTGTCCGTTCTTAATTTGGGGTAGCTGAAGTCGTGAGACTTCAGAAAACGCAGAACTCTTACGAGTTCGGATACCTCAAAATTAAGACCTGACGGGGCACTAGAACTAAGGACCGGCGCAGCAATAACTGTCGCATCGTGGCGAATGCTGCCAGCATCCGAACCGACGCTGGCAGCGTCGGCCACGACAGTGATTGCTGCGCCGGCCCTAAAGGGCAGGGAGAAAACAGCGAGACAGAAAGAGAGCGGCAGAATAAAGAGAAGTGAAAAGTGGACATCAACCGGCCACCAGCGGAATGTGTTCGGCCTGCGCGGGGTCGGTGTCGGGGAAGTCTCCGCGTGAGTGTGTTCCTCGGCTTTCGCAGCGGGCGGCGGCGGCGCGGATCATCAGGCGGGCGACGAGCAGCATGTTTTGCAGCTCCCAGCCTTGCGTCGTGTTGAACTCGCGCGGGCCGACGTAGCGGTCCCAGAACTCGACCTGCTGCAAGGCCGCTTCCAAGCCGACCGCATCCCGTTCGATCCCGACGTTCCGCCACATCTCACTGTTGAGCGAGTTCAACAAGTCACTCAGCTTCAAACTGGCATCGACCGGTTGATGTGACGGCGGATCGGGACAGAGCGGCAACGCAGTGAATTGGTCGGCCTCACCCAGCGCGGCGGCCGAGGCATTGCGACCGGCTCGCAATCCGAAGACCAAACCTTCGAGCAAACTGTTGCTCGCGAGACGGTTCGCGCCGTGCAGGCCACTCGATGTCACTTCGCCCGCCGCCCACAGTCGCGGCAGGGACGTACGCGCTTCGTCATCGACCGTCACGCCGCCGATCATGTAGTGCGCGCCGGGCCGAACGGGGATCAAGTCGCGCGTCAGGTCGAGACCGAAGTCGGCGCAGACCTGACCGATGTGTGGGAAGCGTTCGTGGACGAGGGCTTTGTCCAAATGAGTCACATCGAGATAGACGCAGTGATGCCGCGTCTTCTCCATCTGGCGCGTGATCGCTCGACTGACGATGTCGCGTGGGGCGAGTTCCGCCGCCGGGTCGTAGTCGGGCATGAATCGCTTGCCGTGACAGTCGCGTAACAAACCACCTTCACCACGCACCGCTTCCGAAATGAGATGCCTCGACGAACCGGCGATGTACAGCACTGTCGGGTGGAACTGCATGAACTCCATGTCGCGCACTTCGCATCCCGCACGGAAGGCCATCGCCTGACCATCGGCCGTCGCGATCTCGGGGTTCGTCGTTTCGCGAAACAGCCGCCCCGCGCCGCCTGTTGCGAGAATCGTCTGCTTCGCCCAGACAAACGTCTTGCCGTGCTGAGCATTCCAGACCAACGCCCCGCGACACTCGCCATCGTGCGTGAGCAAATCGAGCGTGAACGTCTTCTCCCAGATGTCGAGATGCGGCTCGCGACGCACGCGGTCGATGAGCGCTCGCATCACCTCTTTACCGGTCGCGTCGCCCAGTGCGTGAACGACACGGCGATGACTGTGACCACCCTCCTGCGTGAGAGCCATCTCACCATCGGCCTGATCGAACACGGTGCCGAGCGTGATGAGTTCCCGAATTCGCTCGGGAGCTTCGCGCACCACGGTCTCGACGATGTCGCGATGACACAGCCCTTTGCCCGCCGTCATCGTGTCGGCCACATGGTTGGCGAAGTCGTCGAACGGATCGAAGACCCCCGCGATCCCGCCTTGTGCGTACGCGCTGTTCGACTGGCTGATGACATCCTTGGTCGCGAGCACCACCTGCACCTTGGGATCGACCGCCAGCGCCGCACGTATCCCCGTGATCCCCGCGCCGATGATCAGCACGTCCGTAAACAGATGCGGCACACGCTTCGGATTGAATCGAACGAGATAGCGGCGTTTGGGTGAAACAGTTAGCGGCGGCATGAGGACTCGATTCGAGAACAACGTGGATCAGTTCTGGCGTGGGTCAGGTTTGTAACCTGCCCGAACATTTTTTTCAGGGCCACGTCACAGACGCAGTCAGTTCGGTCACAGTTGCGACTCGCCGCCAGACGCATCGAGAGACCTCGTCCGTCGATACAGCGCGTCCCGTCCGATAGATTCATCATCGCAGACATTGCCCCCACCGTTGGCCCTTCGGAGCTTGGCATGACACCTTCGTTCGTTCGATTTGTTTTGATGGCGATACTCGCGATGCCACTCTGCGCCGAGGTGGCCGTCGCGGCGGATGTCGTGAAGGTTGGGACGTTCAATTGTGAATGGCTCAACCGCCGCCGCATCTATGTGAAGTACGGTCTGCCGCTGAAACTCACGCCGCAAGACGACGCCATTTGGAACCTGCGTGAGTTTCGTGACACAAAGTTCATGGAGGCGGCTCGTGCGGTCGCGGCGGCAATTCGTGAGATCGATGCCGACGTGATCGGACTCACCGAAGTCGGCGATGAGTCTGACGTGCGCGACCTGCGAGACTTCGTGAAGGAGGCGGGACTCGACTATCCCTTCTGGGCAGCGGCCAAATCGAGCGACACGTTCACGAACCAAAACGTCGCCGTCTTCTCGAAGCGCGAGTTGAAACAAATCCTCACCGAGATCCCCGGCCGCGAGGGCTTCGATCTGGAACTCGATGATCCTGAGAACGAAGACACGACGGGGATCAGCAAAGGAATGTCGGTCGTCTTCACCGCTGCCGGTCGCCCGGTGAACTTCTATGTCGTGCATCTGACCAGCGAACTCGGTGGCCACGAGAAAGATGCGCAACGAGTCGCTCAGGCATCACTCGTCCGACGGCACTATCTCAAGCCAATGCTGCGTGGTGAGCACGTCATCGTCAGCGGAGACCTCAACGATCACCGAGACCAGCCGACGATTCGCCGCATCCGGGGCCGAGACGACATCGACGAAGACCTCGTGCAAACCGCTGGCCCCACGTTTCACACCCGCAAGGCCGACGAGACCAACGAGTCGTGGAACGAACGCCTCCGCAATCATTGGAGCTACGAGTACGCCGGTCGCCGTGAACAGATCGACCATGTGCTGGTCTCGCCCTCCGTCGTGGAAGCCTGCACCCGCGACAACCATCGCCGCCAGATCGGCGTCAACTTCATCGACCTCAATCAGCGTTTCGACAACGACACCCGCAAAGTCTCTGACCACCGGGCGGTCCTGCTGACATTGGAGTTTCAGGAGTAGGCGTGGTGGCGTCAGCCCAATAGCACTCACTTTGAGCGATTATCAAATTGACGTTCAGTGCGATGTAGCTGAATTCGTGAGAATTCAGCCAGCTTTGACGATCGGCTGAAGTCTTACGACTTCAGCTACACCTCAAAGTGAGTGCCATTGGGCGTCAACTACCGGACTCTTGTGATTGCAGCTCAGGATCCGGGGGCTGACGCCGCCCGGCTCACCACTTCTGTCAGAAACGTAGAGTGGGCGGTTCGCCGGACTCCAAGCTGTCGGTCGTTTCGAGCATGGCGGCCCGTTACCATCCGGGTGTCTGCCACAGTCGCTCCTCACCCTTTATCTCTCCTCGCGTTGAGGCATCATGTTTCAGAATCTTGGTCTGCCGCCCGGCGTTTCCGCTCCCCCCACGATGGCGGTCGGCATCGCGTTTACGGAGGGACCGGCGTGTGCGGCGAATGGCGATGTGTACTTCACCGATATCGTCAACAACCGCATTCTGCTGCTCGAAGCGGGGGCGAAATACTTCCGCGTGTTTCGCCAACCGAGTGGCCGTGCGAACGGGTTGTTATTTGATGCTCAAGGTCGATTGCTGGCGTGCGAGGGGAATGAGTTCTGTCCCAACGATGGCCATCGTCGAGTGACTCGTACCGATCTGACGACGGGCCACGTCGAGGTGCTGACCGACCATTGGAACGGGAAGCGCTACAACGCCCCGAACGACATCGCGGCCTGCTCGAACGGACGGCTCTTCTTCACCGACCCGTGCTACTACGACCGGGCGACGATGGAGTTCGATCACGATTCGGTCTATCGCATCGACCCGAATGGGACTGTCACCCGAGTCCTCACGCAACCGCAGATTCAGCGGCCGAATGGCGTCGCGCTGAGTCCCGATGAGCGGACGCTGTACCTCGTCGATAGCTGCCCGGTCCTCGGTGGCCATCGCCGCATCTGGGCTTTCGATCTGGCGGATGACGGTTCGCTAAGCGGCCAACGTTTGGTGATCGACTTCGCGCCGGGGCGCGGTGGCGACGGCATGTGCGTCGATTCCCAAGGGACGCTCTACATCGCGGCGGGAGTCTCTCGCGCTCGGCACTCGAACGAGACAGCCGACGTTCCGCTGGGCGTCTTCGTCGTCCGCCCCGACGGGACGTTGCTCGGCCGCATCCCGGTCTATGAAGATGTCATCACCAACTGCACTTGGGGCGGAACCGACTTGAAGACGCTCTACATCACGGCGGGCAAGACGCTGTATCAGGTGCGAGTTGAGGTTCCCGGTTGGGTCGTGCATCGGCAGGCGGTGGGTGGTTAGCGGCGATGTAGGATGGGCACTCCTGCCCGTCCGGTTTTCCAGCGGGACGGTCGGAAAGATCAGGGGTCAGGTGGTTC
>JAYTQJ010000196.1:0-2172 GCA_043746775.1 Schlesneria sp. | reverse complement strand
AATTCGTGAGAATTCAGCCGGCTTTGATGATCGTCTGAAGTCTTACGACTTCAGCTACACCCCAAAGTGAGTGCCATTGGGCTGACGCCGCCCCGCTCGGAAATACAGAGGAGGGCTGACGCCCATGAGTCACGCTCGGATTCACCACATTCGACAGCATTCAATTCGACAGCATTCAACAGGAGCCGATCCCCAATGAAGAAATCCGCGAAGAGTTCCGCACCTCAATCCTCTCGCCGCTACTGGCTCTTCAAGTCCGAGCCGTCGGCATTTGGGATCGAACACTTGGCCAAGTCGCCCCGCCAGACAGCACCTTGGGACGGCGTGAGAAATTATCAGGCGAGGAACTTTCTGCGTGACGACGTGAGCATCGGTGATCGCGTTCTCTTCTATCACAGCCGCGAAGAGCCGCTCGGCATCTTCGGCACGATGGAAGTCGTTCGCGCGGGCTATCCCGATCACACGGCGTTCGATCCCCACAGCAAATACTTCGACCCGAAGTCGAAGATCGAGTCGCCGCGTTGGGTCATGGTCGATGTCAAACTGATCGCCCGGTTCGCCGAACCGATCTCGCGCGAGCAACTCGCCGCCGACGCCGTTGCGGCCAAGATGTTGGTCATGAAGCGAGGGATGCGGCTTTCGATCCAGCCCGTCACCGCAACGGAATGGCAAGCCGTCCATCGACTGGCGGGAGCCGCGTGCGAATGACCGAGCCAGCGAACAATTCACGGCGTGGTCCATCACTCGCCGTCGCCCTGCGCGCAATGGGACTGCTCGACATCTGCGCGTTCGCCGCCGCAATTGCCCCGCGCGCGTGGATTACCGCGAGCCACGAAATGCTCGGTCTCGGCCCCTTCCCCCACGAACCGATCGCCGGATATCTGGCACGCTGTACGTCGGTCTGGTGCGGACTGTACGGCTTGCTGCTGTGGTTCGTCGCAGGCGATGTCACTCGTTACTCGCGACTGATCCAGTTGTTGGCGTGTGCGATGATCGTTCAAGGACTCACGCTCATGGCCATCGACTTCGCGGAAGGAATGCCCGGCTGGTGGACGGCCACAGAAGGTCCGTGCTGCTCGGTCTTGGGAGTCGTGTTGCTGACACTGCAACGTCGCGCGGCGACGATCTCTCCACACCAACCCGAAGCGTGAGCGAGGAGTTGCGCTGTTCGCGATTCGCGAAGCGGCAGCAGAAGCGGGTGCCCATCAGTCTGCCGCCGCTTCGCAGTTCAAGTAACGCAACCTCAGAAGCCGGAGCGAGGTTGATGACCAAATCCGAAGACTCAGTACTCGTCCTCGCTCACGCGTTTTGAAGTTGCGCTCTTTGGTTTTTCGCCCCAACGGGGCAGCCGTAAGTCAGCCCAGGGCAAGCGACCAACGGGAGCGCCGCCCTGGGTCTCGGTCGTCACAAAATCTCAAGCCCTGAAGGGGCGGCACTATCTCGCTTGCAGGAATAGTGTCGCCCCTTCAGGGCTTGAGATTCATGGTAAACCGCCAACCCAGGGCGTTGCCCTGGGCTGGCATAACGTCGCCCCATTGGGGCTGAAAACCCAAAGAGCGCAACTTCAAAACTCACGTTTCGGGTTGGTGTGGCAGCGAGCTCAACCGTCCTGCTGACGACTGAAATATCTTGCGGACGCGGCCCTCGGAATCGGTGTGATCGCCGGACTGTTGCAGGTCCGCAAGATTGGCGGCACAAACACGGCAACCAATCACCTCGACATGAAACCGCAGGTGCTGTGACAATCCGTCACCGAGCCTTCCGTCTACGAAGGCCGACCAGACGGCGCGCGGCGGACAACTCCAACGACCGCGCCGCCACATCGAACCGAGTGACGGATCGAGGCTCTCGCGCGACCGCATCAACTCCGTTAAACGTTGCACGAGTTCGGTCGAACTTCGCAGCAGTCGCTCCAACTCCGCGGCTTGATCCACCGGTAACCGTTCGTCCGCGTAGGCCATCAGTTCTTCATCAGTGAACGTCTGGGACATGTGGCTCACTTTGTGTTTTGCTTCGGTAACAAACTTCCGGAACGGTCACGGTGGCTCAGCGTGACCACGTTCCAGCAGATCGTCAATGAGTGACGATGGTCGCGCTGAGCCGCGAAGACAGTTAGGGGCCCATTGAAAAACCCCACCGGGCTTGCCCCGGTGGCTCGCAGGTCTTTGCACT
>JAYTQJ010000195.1:0-2172 GCA_043746775.1 Schlesneria sp. | reverse complement strand
GGCCACGCAAAGCCGTGACCGTGGCACTCAACTAATGCCTCGACGTTTGTTGTGGCCGTCCGAGTTCTTCGGACAGATTCTCAGCCACACCTTGCTCGTTCCTTCGCTTGCGTTTCAGGCTTTGCTGCGAGCAACCCCGACACGCCCTACAGCAGCTCCTGAATCACCGTGCCGCCATCAAGAACTCGCAGTTCCGCGCGGGCTTGTGCATCGAGGCCCGCCAACTCAGTGATCGTCGTGCCGACCATGCGCGGCGTGATGGCCGTCGTGATCGGAGCTTCGGCGTACTTGTCGCTCGCGCCGATGACTCGTCCCGGCTGAACGCCTCCACCAGACCAGAGCGAAAAGTAGCAACCGGGCCAATGGTCGCGAGCGGCACGGTTGGAGATGCGCGGCGTCCGGCCGAACTCGCCCATCGCCACGACCAACGTGGAGGAAGCCAATCCCCGCGCGGCGAGGTCGTCCAGCAGCGCCGCGAAGGCGCGGTCGAAGATCGGGCCGTGCATGTCTTGCAGCAGTTCAAAGTTGTAGATGTGCGTGTCCCAGCCGAAGTCGCAGTTGGGCGTCATGCACTCGACGTACTCGGACCAATTGACCTGAATGTAGGGCACGCCCGCTTCGACAAGTCGCCGCGCGAGCAAACAACTTTGACCGAACGTCGTTCGGCCGTAGGCATCGCGCGACGGCTGCGATTCCTGAGTCAGATCGAATGCGGCGCGGGCTTGAGGACTCGTGATCAGTCCGTACGCGCGCTGGTACGAACGATCCCATTCCGAAAGGCCCGCGCGGTCGAGCTGCCTTACGGTCGCATCGAGTCGCGCCCGGACATCGTTGCGATCCGAGATCCGGTTCGGCGTGAGACCCTCCAGCAGTTGCAGCGACGGGATTTCGACAGCACCTTCATCCGAGCAACTGACCATGAACGGATCGGCCGCTTTGCCGAACTTGCCTCCGCCATAACCATCCACCCGTCGAACCACATCGCGCGGGATGCCTCGCCCGACCATCACAAACGGCGGCAGCGAACCCTTGTGTCCGCGATGCTTCCCCACGATGGAACCGAAGCTCGGTTGCACCGGTTCGGGCCGCTCTTCAAATCCCGTCAGCCCCACGGTCCCCGCATCGGGGTGTCCCGACTGAGTCGTCACATGCGAACGGATGAGCGAGAGCCGGTCGCTCCGCGCGGCCAGCTTGGGAAAGAGTTCGCTGTAGTAGACGCCCGGCTGCTGAGTCGCGATCGGCGCGAATGGCCCGCGATACTCGGTCGGTGCGTTTGGCTTCGGGTCGAAGGTGTCGATGTGACTCGGCGCACCCCACAGCCAAACGAAGATGACAGACTTCGCCCGCGCCGCGGAAGCCGCCTGAATGTCTCCGGTCGCGCCGAGCATCAGTCCCGCCGGAACCGATGCACCGATCTTCAAGAACGACCGCCGACCGATCCCACGTCCCGTGCTGGCTCGAAAGGAACCGATGTCAAACATGGCGTGGTCTCGCGCGAGGAGTTCACAAAGACAGGCGAAGAAGCCGCACGAAGCGGCTCTTCCGAGAAGAACCGTTCAGCAGCGGAGTCGCATTTGAGCATGGTCCGCCACCGTGAGCCACCCCGATTCGCCAGCCAAGCGTGAGTGCGGTACAGAGCTTACCCGTTCCGGTTGAGGCTTCCACATCGCCGTGAGGTCGAGTGAAATTCGCGTTGTCATTTTTCTGCCTCCCTCTTTCTGTCTACCTCTTCCTGCTTCTTCTGAGGTAAAGGCGGAGTGAGACAGAAAAAGAGAGGCAGAAAGATGAGAACAGCGATGGCCTGCCACCCCAGTCGGTTCCCATTGAAGCGACTCTGCGAAACGAATAGCTTCCGCGACGAATCGCTCACCGTTGGAAATGACGCTGGAAAGAAGTTGGAAAGAGGCTCATGACACCGCGACCTTTCGTTCGTTTGCATCCCGAAGACACCATCGCCGTCGCCGCACGGAATGTCCCCGCCGGGACGGCTTTTTCATTTGAAGGCGGTTCCGAACTGACGACGCTCGAAGCGATCGACATGGGCCACAAGGTGGCGTTGCGTTCCATCGACGCGGGCCAGCCCATCATCAAATTCGGTCAGACGATCGGCTTCGCGTCTCAGTCGATTCCGGCGGGGAGTTGGATTCACGTCCACAACGTCGCGGCGGGAGA
>JAYTQJ010000194.1:0-4774 GCA_043746775.1 Schlesneria sp. | reverse complement strand
CGCGACCGCAGCCTGTGCAGTACTCGCCAGCACCGGCAACGATCCGTCCCGCATCATCCGTGAGGTTCGTGTGCCCATGCGCCAATCTATAATTCACGCCAAGCCCTGCGCAAAAAGCGTGCCGCGTCAGCGAGGAAAATCTCTCGCCCAGCAACACGAGTGCCGAACAGTGTTGGAACAGGAACGAATGGCACTGCCGTGGTGTTTATTGATTGAGTCGGCGCGGAGGGGTGGGACGCACGCGCGAGGGCATGTGCTGACGTTGGGGATTGCTGGGGGATTCGAGGGCGGGTCGGTAAGTTGGGGTTGGTGGTGAGACCGGCTTGGCCTATCTTTCGCCCTCGGTGAGACCCTTCTTGGACGCGGCTGGCGAGCTTGGACCAAGGAGGGTCTCATGTCTTTTACACCGCGTGGCCGGGGCGTGGACAGGTCGTTTGAGTTGGTTCGGATGTCGTTGTTGCAGGGTGACTACCTTCCTTTTCAAGACGCCTTGACGGTCGAGCAGATGCGGCTGGCGTTTGAGGCCGAGGGCGTGTCGTTCGGCGAGGATGCCGAGCCGACCAACATCCGTCCGACCAACATCCGTCCGACCAATATCTGTCCGACCAATATCTGTCCGCCCGACGATGAACCAGCGCCCGACGCCGGCTCGCAGGGGGTCTTCACGATGGGGATGACGCTGTGGGCGATGCTGTCACAGGCGTTGTTCACGGACGTGCAGCGATCGTGTCTCGCGGCGGTCCAGCGGGTGGCGGTGTGCTGGGCGGTGTTGGGGCGCGAGGTCTCTTCGACCAACACCGGCGCGTACTGTCGGGCGCGGGCCAAGGTGACGGAGGGTGTCGTCCGCCGTCTGACCGAAGGGGTCGCGGAGCGGTGTGACGCGGCCGTGCCCGACGACTGGAAGTGGCACGGGTTCCGCACGCTGCTCATCGACGGCACGACGTTCTCGATGCCCGACACCGAGGCGAGCCAAGCCGAGTACCCGCAGCCGAACAGTCAGGCTGAGGGACTCGGCTTCCCGATCCTGCGGGCCGTCGCACTCACGTCGCTCGCGACGGGGATGGCCGTCGCGTTGGCGACAGGACCGTACAAAGGCAAGGAGACCGGCGAGACGGCCCTCTTCCGCACGCTGTTCGAGAAGCTGCAACGCGGCGACGAACTGACCCGTGGCGATCTGATCTTGGCCGACCGCTTCTACGGCGGCTGGTTGATGCTCGCACTGCTGCGGGATCGCAAAGTTCAGTTCGTGACACGACTGCACCAGCACCGCACGGCCGACTTTACCCGAGGGAAACGGCTCGGCCAGAAAGACCACGTCGTCAGGTGGTCCAAGCCACAGAAACCCAACTGGCTCGATCAAGCAACCTACGACCGCCTCCCCGACCAACTCGAAGTCCGCGAGATCGAGGTGCGAGTCGATACTCCCGGCTTCCGCACCGAATCCCTCGTCATCGTGACCTCGCTGCTCGATCATCACGTCTCTACGCGCGACGATCTCGCAGCACTCTATCGTTCACGTTGGAATATCGAACTCGAACTCCGCGAGATCAAGTTCACCATGAGCCTCGGCATCCTCCGCCGCAAAACCCCCGCTGCCGTCCGACAAGAACTCTGGACCGGACTGCTGGCCTATAACCTCGTCCGCCAGTCGCTGCTGCAATCGGCGGTCGCCTCGGGCCGACGACCCCATCAACTGAGCTTCGCGTCATCCCTGCAAATGCTGGCCAACACGTGGACCCTGGCCACCATTCCCGCACTCGGCAACTTCAATACCAGCACGGTCAACACCAGCACCCGAGAACGCCTGGTCGAACTCCGACTCCGGAACGGCCACTCGCACCGCGTGGCCAACCGCCCCAATCGCAACGAACCCCGCGCCGTCAAACGCCGCCCGGCCCCACTGGCGCTCCTCTCCGAACCCCGAGCCGTCGCGCGCAAACGCCTCGTCACTGCTCCCAAAACCTGACGCCCTCGCACCTCGACCGACTGAGCCTCGCAGTCGAGATCACACGCGATCTCTATTCCGACACACACTCATTCCACGCACGTCGATCACACTTCCACAGCAGCCACTAAAACCTCGATACACGCACGCCAATATCAGAAGTGCCATCAGAAGTGCCCAAACGCTCACCGAATTCCCCGCCCCCATGAACCCCAACATCGAGGGCCAGTCTCCACGTGCGCCCGCCCCGTCACACACTCGCACCCGGCCCCCCCGCACCGTCACCCTAAAATCAGCGACCTCGCAAACCTCGCCCAAACGCCATGGGCGATATAAACTCTTACTACCAAACAGGCAGTGCCATTCCGCACTGATGTGTGTGGCGGATCGTGCTCACTCTGGCCCGAATTGCGCACCATGATTCACCCGCCCGACGCGCAAGCGAGGGCTTCGCGTTGAATTCACACGAAGCCCTCACTTGCGATTTTTGAAGCTGCGCTGTTCTGGATTCCCGCCCCAACGGGGCAGCCCTATGTCAGCCCAGGGCAAGCGACCAACGGGAGCACCGCCCTGGGTTCCAGTCGTCACAGAATCTCAAGCCCTGAAGGGGCGGCCCTAAGTCGATCAGCCGAATAGTGCCGCCCCTTCAGGGCTTGAAAATCACGGTCAACCGCCAACCCAGGGCGTTGCCCTGGGCTGACATAGCACCGCCCCGTTGGGGCTGAAATCGCGAACAGGCAACTTCAAAACTTGCGCGTCGGGCTGGTTGACCTCACTCGACAAATTCGTCCAGCACGCGTGCGAACGCGGCGTAGGTACCAGCGTCGAACAGGACGAACCGCACGATCAGCGGATCGGGATGCGCGAGCAGGAAGATCCGCGTTTCATCGAGCGCATTCTCTGCGGCAAGATCGACGGGAAACCGGTACGCGCCGGTGCTGAGCGCGGGGAACGCGATGCTCGCGCAGTCGTGCTTCGCGGCGAGCTGCAACGACCGGCGATGGGCCGAGCGGAGCAGGTCGGTTTCCTGTTCGCGACCGCCGCGCCAGATCGGGCCGACCGCGTGGAACAGGAACTTCGCGGTGAGCTTTCCCGCGCCGGTGGCCACCGCGTCACCGGTCGGACAGCCGAGCGGATAGCGCGTTCGCGTTTCTTCCATAACGGTTGGTCCGGCCGCACGGTGTACGGCTCCGTCCACGCCACCGCCTCCCGCCAATTGCGCGTTCGCCGCGTTGACGATCGCATCGACTTGCTGCTGAGCAATGTCTCCCTGAACGAGTTCGATGCGACTGACTCCGAAGTGAACTTTCATGGCGGGGCCTTAAAGGGGAGCGAGCGGTGAGTGTCTTTGCCGCTCGTGGAGAAACGTAGGGTAAGCGTCTCGCTTGCCCGTGAATGCAATTGAAAAAAGGGCAAGCGAGACGCTTACCCTACGGCTGGTCGCCGTGTTGCCGAATTGCATCCGCGATGCCGCGGCGCTGGCAACGCGGTCAACCGGTGATGAACTCGCGAGTTGCGTTCGTGGCTGTCAGCCAGCCTCTCGCATGACGTGGCCTTTCGTCAACACCGGCCCGTTGTCGGTGACAACGCTTCCGGACGAAATGTTCAGCCCGCTCAGAAATCTCTAACTCCATCAGGCTTGGAGTTTGTGCCGCTTTGCGAAGTGGTCGTGTCAAGAAACTCAGACGCGCCAGCGGGATTGGCATTCAGCCTGCTTTACAAGCCCAACATCCTGCGATTGACCGCGACTCAACGACGGCCTCGCATCACACAGTGTCTCCAGAAAGGACAACTGCCATGACTGCTCTGCTCACCTGCCTGATCCACAGCGAAGACGGCTTCATCGTCTCCGCCGAACTCGTGCTGATCGCCACTGTCGGCGTTCTCGCGATGGTCGTAGGACTCTCCGAAGTCGCCCTCAACATCAACAACGAACTCGAAGATGTTGGCTCGGCGTTCGGCTCCGTCAACCAAAGCTTCTTGGTCCGTGGTTCACGCGGTCATCAGGGAAGCGGCGAAGGTGGCAGCTTCCATGATGCCGGCGACTACTGCGATCGCTCCGGCAACATTCGTCCCGGCAGCCCCTCGAATGGAGAGAACTGATCGCATCACCCTTGTGCTCACTCAGACACGAATCCTTTGAATGACACGTCGCCTCGACGGACTGCACCACCCGACTAGGCAGACTCGCACACAACCGCACTCACGTTTCTCTCTGCTCTCTCTGTCGAACACACCACGCTCTTTGCACCAAGGAACCTGCTCATGAAGACTTTCGCAATTGCCCTGTTGAATGACGAAGCTGGCTTTATCGTTTCGGCCGAACTGGTCCTGATCTCGTCGGTCTGCGTACTGGCGATGGTCGTCGGCCTGTCCGAAGTTGCGAATGGCATCAACCAAGAACTCGAAGACATCGGCTCGGCGTTCGGATCGATCAACCAGAGCTACCGCTACGCTGGTCTGTCGGGTCACGGCGGTTCATCGGGCGGCGGCGGCTTCCAAGACGGGTCGGACTTCTGCGACGGTGCCAACGACATCGTGGGAATTGATCCGACCGGCGAAGGCCGCGGAAACGATCACGGCAACAAGTAGACTCAGCGACCGCTGAACACCGCGTCGAACGACGCTTTGAATTGATGCGACTCCTTTCTGGCCCACAGCCCTCACCTGCGAGCAATCGCGTTGGGGGCTGTGTGTTTTCTTTGGAGTGGCGAGGGACAGAGGAGGGGCGGGCAACGCCGTTAAGGATTTCGGAGCTACAAAACAGGGCCAATCGAACGTAGCAGAAGTCGTAAGACTTCTGGCGAGCCGTGGAGTCGTCAGAATTCT
>JAYTQJ010000193.1:0-2174 GCA_043746775.1 Schlesneria sp. | reverse complement strand
ACTCCTGCCCGTCCTGTCTTGGATTTCAAAACCGGACGGGCAGGAGTGCCCATCCTACAAATCGCTCTGCCGACTCTGGCCTCACTTCACCGGACCGTCTTCAGCCGAGGCTGTTCGATCACAGCGCCGTTTCGTTCCGACATCGCCTGCGCGGTGCCGACCAGTCCTTCGACATCCAGCCCAATATCGGCGAGCAACTCGTCTCGTTCGCCATGTTCGATGAAGCGGTCGGGAATCCCGAGACACTTCAAATTGTTGGTACTCACGCCCGCCGCGTTGGCCGCTTCGAGGACCGCCGCCCCGAAGCCGCCGCAGACGGTGTTCTCTTCGACGGCGATCACGAAGCCGGACTCTTCGAGTGCCCGGAAGATCGTCTCTTCATCGAGGGGCTTCGCGAACCGCGCGTTGATGACGCCGACATCCAGCCCCTGTTCTCGCAGCCGTTCCGCCGCTTGGACGCACGTCGGGAAGAAGGCTCCGAACGCGAGAAACATCCCGTCCGCACCCCACTGCCAAACCTCGGCCTTGCCCAGTTCGACCGGCTGCTCGGGCCGTTCGACATGCTCAACGTTGGCCTTAGGATAACGGATCGAGACCGGGCCGGGATGCGACAGCGCGAAGTCGAGCATTGGCGCGACATCGAGTTCATCTCCCGGAGCCATCACCGTCATGTTCGGGAAGACGCGCATGTACGTGTTGTCGAAGACACCGTGATGCGTCGGGCCATCGGGACCGGCGAGGCCACCGCGATCGAGACAGAACGTGACGGGCAAGTTCTGCAACGCGACCTCTTGGAAAATGTGGTCGAAGCTTCTTTGGAGGAACGTGCTGTAAATGTTCACAATCGGACGGAGGCCGCTCTTCGCCATGCCTCCCGCGAACGCGACCGTGTGCGCTTCGCAGATGCCCGTGTCGAAGAACCGCGTCGGGAAATCCTTCCGTACGCGACCGAGCTTGTTCCCCTCGCACATTGCGGCGGTCAGAACGCAGACCTTCTCATTGAGTTGCATCGCGTCGTAGATCGCGTCGCTCATGACGTTCGTGTACGCCTTGGACGACGACTTCTTGACCGAGACCACTTCCTGGCGCGAGCCGCGCACAATCTGCGGCGGAGCGTGGTACAGCACCGGGTCTTCGCAGGCCGGATCGAATCCTTGCCCCTTCTGCGTGAAGACGTGCAGCAGCACGGGGCCGCTCACTTCCTTGACCATCTCCAACGTGCGACGCAGCGCGAGTAGATCGTGCCCATCAACGGGGCCGATATACCGGAAGCCCATCTCCTCGAAGAGCATCCCGCCGTGCAGGAAGCCTTTCATCGCATCCTTCAACTGCGAGATCGCATCGCGCGACATTTTGCCGACGACCGGCAGCTTGTTCAGCAGCCAGTTCACGTCGCGCTTGAGGCCGTTGTAAAACGGAGCCGTTCGCGCCTTGTCGAGGTACTGCGCCAGCCCACCGACGCGCGGGCAGATTCCCATCTTGTTGTCGTTCAGAATGACGAGCAGATCCTTCTTGAGTTCCGCCGCGTTGTTCATCGCCTCGAAGACCACGCCCGATGGCAACGCTCCGTCGCCGATGACCGCGACCGATTTGCGACCGCTCTGTCCGAGCAGGTCGTCTCCCGCCTTCATCCCCAACACCGTCGAGACGCTCGCCCCCGCGTGACCCGTCATGAACAGGTCGTATTCGCTCTCGTTCGGGTTTGGGAAACCCATCAGGCCCCCCTTGGTGCGGATCGAACGAAACTGCTCGTATCGCCCCGTGATGAGCTTGTGCGGATAGACCTGATGCCCCGTGTCCCAGATCAGCCGGTCCTGCGAGAAGTCGTAGACATGGTGCAGCGCGAGACACAGCTCGACGACACCAAGGTTGCTCGCAAAGTGAGCCGACCGCTCCGTGACGAGGTTGCAGAGCGCCTCGCGAATCTCATCCGCAAGCTGCAATAGTTGCGAGTCGGTCAGCCCCCGTAAATCGCGAGGTGAATCAATCTTCGGCAGCAGTTCAAAGTTCATAACCATTCCTTTGGAGTGCGGCGTGACCCAGTGGGTGCCCCAACGCCGCTTTGATATGCGGCTGTGCCGCTTTCGTTTCTGATCGTGTTGCCATTCCGTCGTTTAACCGCGTGGGCAACGCCCCGCGCGTCCAGCGACGTTGGAGTCTGCTCCCCATCGACG
>JAYTQJ010000192.1:0-2177 GCA_043746775.1 Schlesneria sp. | reverse complement strand
CCCTACAAGATCGGCATCGAACTCTACCGCGACATCGAAGAGCGTTGGAACAAAGGCCAGTTCGGACCCGAATGGAACGAGTGCGACGACCCGCGCGTGAAGGCCAAGTGGGACAAGCAACTCGGCCTCGGGCGGCAGAAGATTTTCGAGGTCCGCCGCATCCACAACGACGTGACGTTCATCGACACCTTCCTGACGCCCGAGTTTGCGCCAAGCACAAGATGTTCTCGTTCGCCTTCAACGAAAGCAGCGAGAACTACGAAGTCGCCTCGCGCCAGTTCGAGCAGATCAAGCAGCAGCTTCTGAACAGCCTGACCAACCACAGCCGCCCGTTCATCTACGTGCAGGACGCCAACCACCGCAACCGGGGCGAGCTGTACCTGCTCCACAAATACATGGGGATCGAACTGAAGCAGGACTATGCCCAAGACTCGCTCCGCAACCTACACAAGCTCTGGCAGCGCCCAGTCCACATCGAAACGGTCCTTGACGACAAACCCGCCGTGATCTCGTTCGACGGCTCGACTCACACGACGAAGGCGAAGTGAGCTGTTCTTGCTGAGTTACGCGAGGAACCGATGACCGAACTGGAAGAATTACTTCATCCCAATCCCGCGCCTCGACTCTGGTCGGACATCTTGGCGAATGCCTTCCCGGTGTTTGGCTGTCTCGGCTGGATCGGGCTTCTGCCGCTTCTCAGTGGATACGGTGAGTCGGAGCAACTGGCTCGTTTCTTCGCGGCGCTGGTCAACATGATTGTGATCGGCGTCATCGGCGGTCCGTCCACCGTCCTGTGCCTGCTGGGCTGGCGCTGGTCACTGAGAACGGAGACTCGCGAGGGATTCCGAGGCACTCGTCTGGGACGGTACGCAGCGTTCGCAGGCTTGGCCGTGGGATCGCTCGTGGTCCTCAGACACGCTCCCATGGTGGTGTGGTATCTCCACTGAGACCACTTAGGACCGGCGCATCAACAACTGTCCGAAGCTTGGTGAGCCGGGTGCCGTAAGGCCCCGGACGTGTCGAAGAATCCGGGGCCTTACGGCACCCGGCTCACGCGATGATTGGACTGGCGGTGATGTCGAGCCACGTGTGGAACTCGGCACCGGGGGCGAGGGTTCGCCAGCCGCAGTCGATGCCGAGTGCCTCAAGGTTGATGGCGTCTGTTGGGCAGGTGTACGGCTCGATGCAAACGGCGGCGCGGTTCGGTGGCGTGAACGCGACGATCTCACGAAAGATCGGGGGCGAGGTCAGCGTGATTTGCATGCCAGCCTCTTCGTCGAGAATCAGGCAGTCGAACTGCGGTCCCGCGCATTGGATGGTCGTGTAGACATCGTCCAACTGCACGGTCTCGACATACGCACCGAATCGCAGATCATGTTCTTCGTCGAGGTCCAATCGCTCGCCCGTTGGGAGGCAATCATGCAGCTCCCAACGTTGAGCGGCGGGGACTTCAATCAGGCAGGCTCCCACGCGGCTGGTCACAGACAACGGCAGCTTGAAGTACGGGTGGGTCCCCAATCCCCACGGCAGTGGTCGAGGGGACGAATTGATGACGCGGAAGTTGGCTCGCAGGCGGTTGCCGAGCAATTCGTAATCGACCTCAATGGTGAAGTCCGTCGGCCAAAGAGCGAGTCGGTCGGGAGCATCGACGCTCAACTGGAACTGCCCGGTGACAAAGTTGTCTCCCTGCGCGATGACGCGCCACGGTCGGTCGAGACACAGGCCGTGAATCGCGTTGCCGAACTTATCGCTGACCGGCAGCGAGAACTCGCGCCCTTCCCAATGGAACTTCCCCGCGCGGATGCGATTGGGAAATGGAAAGAGGATCGGAATCCCACTGCCGCTCGAACGCTGGCCCCCCGTTTCAAAGCCGGGGACTACGTCGAGGACATCCACCGACTGACCGTTCACCACCGCTTGAAACTCAAAGCAATTGAACCCCAACTCGGGAGCGATGCGGGCAGATGATCCCGTTTGAGCATCGGTGATAGTCACGATCGACATGAGTCACGAGTCCACGGAATGAGGATTGAGATGAGCGTTGGATCGCAATGATCCACTCCAGAACCGAGTCTGATGAGCCGGGCGGGGGCGGACTATATCAGACCTTTTGCGAGTGAAGCCAACTCGGACGTATCCGACAGAAGTCGGATCCGCCAGCAAAGTAGGGTGGGACC
>JAYTQJ010000191.1:0-4780 GCA_043746775.1 Schlesneria sp. | reverse complement strand
CTGACGCCGCCCGGCTCACCAGGATGATTTTTCATTGCCGTCTCGAAGTGGAGTCCATCCATGTTTCATCCCAACGCGATCTCGCGCCGTCACCTGCTTTCCCGGATGGGGAGCGGCTTCGGCACGCTCGGTCTCGCCAGCGTCATGGCCCAAAGCGGGTTGCTCGGCAATCAAGCTCAAGCGGCGAGTTCGCCGTCGGTCAGTCCGCTCGCTCCGAGGCCACCGCATTTTGCGCCGAAGGCCAAGCGGGTCATCTTCCTGTTCATGAACGGCGGGCCTTCGCATGTCGATACGTTTGATCCGAAGCCGGACCTTGCGAAGTACGCCGGGCAGCAGCCCGAGGAACTGACGAAGAACTATCAGCGGTCGGTTGGCAAACTTTTCCCGTCGCCGTTCAAGTTTGCCAAGCACGGCCAGAGCGGGATTGATGTCAGCGAGCTTTATCCTCACGTGGCGAGCGTGATCGACGACATCTGTGTCGTGAGGTCGATGCACACCGACATCCCGAACCATGAGCCGGGGTTGCTGATCATGAACTCGGGGCACTCGCAGCCGACGCGGCCGAGCCTCGGGTCGTGGCTGACGTATGGCCTCGGCACCGAGAACCAGAACCTGCCGGGATACGTCGTCCTCTGTCCGGGCAAGCCAGTCGTGGGGCCGCAGCTTTGGGGCAACAGTTTTCTGCCGGGCATCTTCCAGGGATGCCACATCAACAACAGCAAGCTCGACCCGCAGACGCTCATTCAGCACGTACACAACTCGCACCTTCCGCCCGCGGTCCAGAGGCGGCAGCTCGACCTGCTTCAGGAGTTGAACCGCGTCCACCTCGAAGGCCGTCCCGAAGACAACCAGTTTGAGGCGCGGATCGAATCGTTCGAGATGGCCTTCCGCCTCCAATTCGCCGCTCAGGAAGTGTTTGATCTGAAGAGCGAGTCGCAGGCGACGCGGGAGCTGTACGGCGCGGGCCAGTTCTCGGATGCGTGTCTCGTCGCGCGGCGGCTCGTCGAACGAGGCGTCCGGATGGTGCAGCTTTATTACGGCAGCGGCCAACCGTGGGACGATCACGGCGACATCATGAACCACGCCAACCACGCCAAGCAAAGCGATCAGGCCATCGCGGGCCTCATTCGCGATCTCAAGAGTCGCGGCCTGTTCGATGAGACCCTGATCGTGTGGGGCGGTGAGTTCGGGCGAACGCCCTGGTCGCAGGGAGCCAAGGGCCGCGATCATCATAGTCGCGGCTTCACGATGTGGCTGGCTGGCGGCGGCGTGAAGGGAGGGCTCGCCTACGGCACAACCGACCAGTTCGGCAACATGGCCGCCGAGAACCCCGTCCATGTGCATGACCTCCACGCCACAATCCTGCACCTGCTGGGCCTCGATCACGAACGCCTGACCTACCGCTACAGCGGCCGAGATTTTCGTTTGACCGATGTCCACGGCAAAGTCGTCACGGACATTCTGGCGTGAGGAATACCGTATCGATTGCGACTGTGTGTGCCGGTAGGATTCCAATGAGATCAGCCATTCGCGTACTTCTGTGTCTGACCCTAGTCTACGCTGGTTGTGTCCCATTCATCGGTCGTCCACCAGATTGGCCTTCCATTCTCTTCATCGCGGTGTGGGTGGGCCTCGTTTCGATCTTCATCCGTGCATTTAACAAGCGGTATCCTGCCAGACCGCGTCGAGATGATGAACTTTGAACCACCTGAGCCCTGACTCTGTGCTGGGATTCATGGATTCTGACTGTATTCCAACTCTGAGAGAACCTCCCCCGATGCTTCGATTCACCGCCGTCTTGGCCTTTGCCGGCTTGTGCCTCTCCATGACAAACTCGATTCCCGCGCAGGATCGGGGTGAGGTGGAGACCGACCTCATCGCGTCTGCTCCCGGCGATTGGCCGTGGTGGCGCGGGCCGAATCGGAATGGGATTGCCGCCGCCGATCAGAAGCCGCCGATCACGTGGAGTGAGATCGAGAACGTGGTCTGGAAGACACCGGTGCCGGGGAAGGGTCACGGGTCGGCGATCGTCGTCGGTGAGCATGTCTATCTCCAAACGGCCGAGAAGGACCGGGATGCTCAGTCGGTGTTGTGCTTCGATCGCGCGACAGGAAAAAAACTGTGGCAGACGGATGTTCACACGGGCGGCTTCGATGTGAAGGGGAATGAGAAGAGCACGCTTGCCAATTCGACTCCCGCCTGCGATGGCGAGCGGCTGTATGTGAACTTCCTGAACAACGGTGCGATCTACACGACGGCGCTCACTCGCGCGGGCAAAAAAGTCTGGCAGGAGAAGATCACCGACTACGTGCTGCATCAGGGGTTCAGTTCGTCTCCCGCGCTGTACGGGCCGCTCGTGATCGTCTCGGCCGACAACAAGGGTGGGATGGGAGCGATCGCGGGACTCGAACGGGCGACGGGCAAACCGGTTTGGAAGCAGATGCGGCCGAAGCTGCCCAACTATCCCTCGCCCATCATTTTGAAGATCGCGGGGAAGGATCAGGTCTTCGTGTCGGGTTGCGACTTGGTGACGAGCCTTGAGCCTCTGACCGGCAAAGTGATTTGGGAGATCAAAGGCTCGACCGAGGAATGCGTGACCTCGACCGTCACCGACGGGACGCACATCTACACCACCGGCGGCTACCCGAAGAACCATCTTGCGGCGGTGAAGGCCGACGGTTCGGGCAAGGTCGCGTGGGAGAACGCCTCGCGCGTGTATGTCCCGTCGATGTTGGTCCGCGATGGATTTCTGTTCGCGACACTCGACGCGGGTGTCGCCATGTGCTGGAACAGCGCCACGGGTGAAGAGAAGTGGAAGAACCGACTCGGCGGAACCTTCAGTTCGTCACCGGTGCTTGTCGGCGAACATATCTTCGCGACGAACGAAGAGGGCAAGACGTTCATCTTCAAGGCCGACCCGACCGCGTTTGAACTCGTGGGCGAGAACCAACTCGGCAACATCGTCTTCGCCACGCCAACGATCTGCGGCAGCCGCATCTACCACCGGGTTGCCACGCTGTCGGACGGGAAGCGCCAGGAGTGGCTGTACTGTCTCGGGAAGCAGGGCGAGTGAAATGGAAACGCCCCTCGCAGCAGAGATTCATCAAATTTCGTCGCCTCGTTTGCCGCGAGACAATTTGCTCCTCTATCGCGATTCAAAGAACGAAACGCAGGTCGTGCAGACGCTCGACGACTGGCAGCAGCGTCGCGCCGAGATCGTGCGTGGGGCGGAGTCGGTGATGGGGCGGTTGCCCGGTGTCGAGAAGCGCTGTCCGCTCGACATGCGACTCGATGAGGAAGTTGATTGCGGCAGCTATGTTCGACGGCTCATCACGTACCAGTCGGAGCCGGGGTCGCGCGTCCCGGCCTACCTCTGCATTCCGAAGACGGCTCTTGCGGCGGGAGCGATGCCGGTGTCAGCGGTACTCTGTCTGCACGGGACCGACAACACGATCGGACACGGCACGGTGGTCGGTCTCGGGACGAGGCCCAATCGCCAGTACGCCTCCGAACTGGCCGAGCGGGGTTACGTGGCGCTCGCCCCCAGCTATCCGCTGCTCGCCAAGTATCAGCCCGATGTGAATGCCCTCGGCTGGCAGAGCGGCACGCTGAAGGCGGTGTGGGACAACATGCGCGGGATCGACCTGCTCGAAACGCTGCCGTTCGCCCGCAAGCATTCGTTCGGCGCGATCGGCCATTCGCTGGGAGGCCACAACGCGGTCTACACGTCTCTGTTCGACAACCGCATCCACGCGGTTGTGTCGAGTTGCGGATTGGACTCGTACCTCGACTACTACAACGGCGAGGAAAAGAACTGGCATCCCGAGAAGGGTTGGTGTCAGACCCGCTACATGTTGCGACTCGCCGATTATCGAGGCCGCCTCGCCGACATCCCGTTCGACTTTCACGAGCTGATCGGCGCGCTGGCCCCGCGCCATGTCCTCATCATCGCACCGAAAAAGGATCACAATTTTCAAGCCGCCAGCGTCGACCGCATCGCGACGGCGGCCCGCCCGGTCTTCAAGCTGTACGGCCACGCCGAGCGGCTGCTCATCGAACACCCCGACTGCGAACACGACTTCCCTCCCGAGATGCGCGAGACCGCCTACAAACTGTTCGACGTAGTTCTGCGCTGACGCCACGGGCGAGGCGAGGACGGCTGGCTGTTTCAAGCTGGCACAGTGTGCCACCTGAGACATCGCCTGATTCACTCAGCGCGGCCTTCGGTCGCAACCAAAGTTGCCTTCATCGCTCCGCGTGAAGTGAGCCGACTGTGAGTAGATGTCGGCATCAACAAACGGCACCGAACTCGCGCACGGCTTTCTTCACGCGGAGCGATGAAGGCTACCTTGAAGCACCAGAATCAGCGCAGGCCGACAACCCGACGCGCTCACCTTGGCTAGGAGCAGGTCTTCGTAACTGGTGTGATTGGGTTTGGGTTGTGAAATTGCCGGGTCGGCGCGTTGTTGGCTGGGCCGGGGCGGCTCGCCAGAGTTTCAGCAGGTTGTGGGTCAGGCAAACGAATTGCCTTCGGCTTTCATCTTGGTGATGCCTCGCATGGCGAATTGGCGGAAACCGCCTGCTTGTTTGATCTGGCCGCCCTGTTGGTTTTCCGAAGACAGGGCTGGCTCAACTTGTCCTTTGCGTTTTTTTGTAGGTGTCACGCCCTTTCTTCGTCCGTAGCGTACGGGCCATACGCTGCTTCGGGGTGAGCGACCGCGGGATGCGACCGCGCGGCACCGGCGGCAGTTCTTCGTGGTGTTTCAGTCGCTGCGTGGCG
>JAYTQJ010000190.1:0-4793 GCA_043746775.1 Schlesneria sp. | reverse complement strand
AAGCACGGCCACGCAAAGCCGTGACCGTGGCACCCAACTCAGGGCCTGTTCGCTGCTAATGGCGATACGACTTCTCGGATAGCCTCTAGCCCGTAATTGCTGTTGGACAACGGGCAAGCCAGAGGCTTACCCAACGTTTTTCACCAGCCTGCTCACCAACGTCAGCCGTCAGGCACTTCTTGCCGATGAGCGGCGTCTGCCAGCCGTCTCGCTTTGCGACCGTACGGCGACGATCCGACCCCACCTTCGGCAGTCACTACAACCGGACCTCGCGCAGTGTGGTTTCTCGAAGCTGGCGGGGTTCTTCGTTGTTGCGCGTCTTCGTCGAGAGCCGAACGCGACGATGATTTCACTCGACACAGATAACGTGGTTCGTGCTGGCGCACAGCATGAGCCGCACATCCTCAAGGACGAGGCCGAAGCCGCAACTCAGCGGACGCCTCGCGGGAGCGAGCTGAGATGCGACGTTGGACGTTTGCGGCAATGAGTCTGGGATTGTGCATCGGCCTCACCACGGTGACGCGGGCACAAGAGGCGGCCGCCATTCCGCCCGCTCCTGTCAGTGAGGACACTTCGCGGGATGAGTCACTTCAACTCTCACAGGCTCCGGCGGCGGGTGCCACTTCTCCCTATGAAGGGACGGTGGCACCCGCATCTCCGTTGCCACCCGCTCCACCCGCGTCGAAGCCCGCCGCTCCCAAGCCACCGCCACAGCCTTGGAAGCCGGTCTTTTTCGACAATGACTTCAGCTACAAGAAGACGCCGCATACGCATCTCTTTGGCGAAGACTTCAAGGATGTGCCGCTCGATAGCGTTCTGCCGTGGGACATTGCCGAGGACACGAAGATCTCCGTCGGCGGTGAGGTTCGTCACCGTTATATGGACGAGCGGAATCGCCTGCGTGCGCCGTTCGGTGCGGGCGGGCACTCCACCTACGACCTGCTCCGCTGGCGAAATTATGTGGACCTCAAGCACTCCGACTGGGTGCGAGTCTATGTCGAGATGATCGACGCCTCGATCTACGGCAACGACCTGCCGATCACGGGGATCGACAAGAACCGGTGGGATCTCCAGAACGCCTTCGTCGATCTGAAGGTTCTCGAACGAGACGACAAGCCAGTCTGGTTCCGCGTGGGACGACAAGAACTGCTGTTCGGTTCGCAACGCCTGATCTCGCCGCTCGATTGGGCCAACACGCGCCGCAACTTTGAAGGGTTGAGATTAAACAGCCCCGGCACGAACTGGGACTTGGATGCGTGGCTCGTGAACCCCGTCAACACGGCGACGTTCGGTGCGGGAGGCGGAGCCGGGCCGGGCTTGGGCGTCCTCAAGAACGACGACAAGTTCGATGCGCCTCAGCGACACATTCTCTTCGGCGGCGGCTGGGCTACGTACAAGGGAATCAAAGACCACACGTTCGACACGTTCTTCTTGTACGACCATCACGACAAACTCTTCCCCGGTGGCAACGGCCTCCCCGCTGCCGGACCATTGGCCTCGAACAGCTTCCCCCTGGGTGATCGATACACGCTCGGAACACGCTGGCTGGGAACCATGCCTGTTGATGGTGGCCAGCGCGCCTACTTGACCGACGTGGAAGGGGCCTATCAATTCGGAAACAACAAAGGCCAGAGCGTGCAGGCCGGATACATCGTCACCGGCGGCGGTCACACGTGGAAGACTGCTCCGTGGGAACCGACTGTCTGGGCGTTCTATGACTGGGCCTCAGGCGATCAGAACCCCACCGACAACGTGAGCGGCACGTTCTTCCAACACTTCGGTCTGGTTCATGCCTACATGGGTCTGATCGACAACGTGGCGCGACAGAACATCAGCGACATCAACTACCGTGTGCAGGTCAAGCCGACCAAGAAGCTACAGCTTCAAGCGGCTCATCACTTCTTCCGTCTGGCGACGGCGAATGACTCGCTGTACACCGTCACGGGACAACGGTTCGGTGCGGCGGGCGGTCATGGCGGCGACATCGGCCAAGAACTGGACCTGCTCGCAACGTACACCGTCAATCAGAACGTCAGCATCGAAGCAGGTCAGTTCTGGTTCTGGTACGGCGACTACATCCGTAACGTCCAACCGACTCGCGATGACGCCAAGCAGTTCTACGTGCAGACAACGATCCGGTACTGATCTGCGCGGTCCATATCAGAGGAAGTCCACTTGGAGGACGGGCAAGATTGCCCGTCCTCTTTTTTTTGAAAGGAGGCGAAACGAAACCACACCCTCAGTCGCCTTCGGCTGCTCGCCACGGTTTCACTCCTCTGGAATGTCGATATCCTGTCGTCGCCGATTCGCATCCTCATTCCATTCTTTTGCGAATCACTGACCCGGCACCTAAACAGTCTGTTGAAGAACCGTAGCGCCAGTCTCTGGCTTGCCCCTTTTCCAAATGCAATCACGGGCAAGCGACACGCTTACCCTACGTTTTTCAACAGGCAGTTGATGCTCAGACAGGAGAACAACCGTGACACGCATTCTGATCGTTGACGATTCCGCCATTGATCGCAAACTGGCTGCCAGCCAGATTGAAAAGCACACCGACTGGACCATCGAGTACGCGACCAACGGGCTGGAAGGTTTGGAAGCGATCCGGCGCGAACAACCCGATTTGGTCCTGACCGACATGCAGATGCCCGAGATGGACGGTCTCGAATTATGTCAGGCGGTGCGGCGCGAGTTCCCCGGAGTGTCGGTCATCCTGATGACGGCTCGCGGTAGCGAAGAGATCGCGATGGAAGCGTTGCAGGCCGGAGCCGCCAGCTACGTTCCCAAACGCGGCTTGCGGCTTCAGCTTGTTGAGACCGCGCGGCGTGTGTTGTCAGCGCGTCAGGACGATCGCGTCCAGCGCGAGGTCTTGCGCCGGATGCAGTCGCGCGTGGAAACGTTCGTCTTGGAAAGTGATCTCGATCTGCTGTTGTCGTTGTCGCGCTACCTGCAACTGTCGCTGGCGACGCAGTGGGGCCTCGACCTGTCGGCACGGATGCAGATCGGCATGGCACTCGAGGAAGCTTTGCTCAACGCGATGTATCACGGCAACTTGGAGGTCGATTCCAAGTTGAAGGAAGAGGACTTCGCCGCGTTCTACCAATTGGCGGACGAGCGCCGCGTCGCCGCGCCGTTCCGTGATCGACGCGTCTTCATGGAAGTCCGCTCCACCCCGTTGGGCGTGTCGTACACGATCCGCGATCAGGGCCCCGGCTTCGATCACGGAAAGCTGCCCGATCCCACGGCACTCGAAAACCTCGACCGCCCCTGCGGTCGAGGCGTCATGCTGATGCGCGCCTTCATGGACGAAGTTCACTACAACGACCAAGGAAACCAAGTCACGCTCGTCAAACAGAGTCCCAGTGAAATCCCCGCCGCCGTGTGACGACGCAGCTCAGGACCGTTCGAGAAAGTTTTGTCGTCTTTCGCTCCGCGAAAGGGCGTTCTTTCGCGGAGCGAAAGACGACATTGTTGTTGGACGCATTCTTAGTCTGGCGCAAGCGTCCGTGCGGCTTGGCTATCAACGTGTGAGCCACGTTCTCGCGCGTGATCGCAGGCTGCGCAATCGAAAGGGTCGCCGCTATACTCCCGCCCCCTCTGGGCTGGCTCGCCAGATGAATTTGGAACTGCCTCTTGTCGAAGGGTAATGAAAGATGGTCTGGGCGGCGTTTGTGCTGCTGGTGCTGTTCATACTGGCGTTCGATCTTGGGCTGTTTTCGCGCGGCGAGCGGAAGGCGTTGACCGCGCGGGCCGCGTTGATTCGCACGGGCATCTACTTCTGTCTGGCGCTGCTGTTCACCGGGTTCGTGTACCTCGCGTATGAGAACCACTGGTTCGGACTCGGTGTCTATTCGCCGGTGGTCGAAGCTGCAGAAGGGAACGCCGCCCACGGCGCGGGCCTGCTGCCGAAGAGCGGTTGGGAAGCGGCCGTGATGTTCTTCATGGGCTACATCCTCGAACAGTCGCTCAGCGTGGACAACATCTTCGTGATCGCGCTGGTCCTCGGGTACTTCCAAGTCCCGGCGGCCTACCAACACCGAGTCCTCTTGTGGGGCATTCTCGGCGCACTCGTCATGCGCGGCGTGATGATCGGCATCGGGGTCGAGCTGATTCACCGCTTCACGTGGATGACCTACGTCTTCGGCTTCTTCCTGCTCGCCACGGCGATCAAAATGCTGTTTGCGGGAGATGAAGAGGTGGACTTCGAGAACAGCCGCATGATCCGTCTCGCGCGACGGTTCTTCCGCCTCCATCCCAGCTTCGTGCAGGACCGCTTCTTCACGGTGATTGACGGCAAACGCGCGATGACACCGCTGTTCCTCGCCCTCGTCATTGTCGAGACGACCGACCTCGTCTTCGCCGTCGATTCGATCCCCGCCGTCATCGGCCTGACGCACGATCCGTTTCTGGTCTTCACGTCGAACGTCTTCGCGATCCTCGGACTGAGAAGCCTCTACTTCGCGCTGGCCGATCTGCTCGGTCGGTTCCATTATTTGAAGTACTCGCTCGTCGCGATCCTCGCGCTGGTCGGCATCAAGATGCTGATCCATCCGTTGTTGCCGCACGACAAGACCAGCGAGATCACGCTCATCTCGCTCGCCGTCATCGCGGTCGCTCTGGCAATCGGCGTCGGCGTCTCACTGGCGATGCCCGAACACGTCAAGAAGCCCGAAGAGGGCGAACCGGCGTGAAGTCCGACTTAGCAGCCTGTTGAAAAAGGGAGGGCGAGGCTCCTGCCGAGCCGCATGTGTGTGGAATATCACTTGTTTTTTGCGGCTCGGCGGGAGCCTCGC
>JAYTQJ010000189.1:0-2183 GCA_043746775.1 Schlesneria sp. | reverse complement strand
GAAACCGTGCTGATGTTATAGACGACGATCGAACTGTCGCCGCTGGCGACCGTCTCGGCATCGACGTCGAAGCGATAGACGTCGCCATCGCTCGTGGCATGGATCGAACCGCCAGTCACTTCCGCGAGGTCGCCGATGCTGTCGAGCGGATAAGCGTTGTTGTTCTGGCCGAGTTCCTGATCGACCGCAAAGCCAAACGCCGTTGCTCCGGCATCAGTCGCGAAGTGGCTCTTGAGCGCGAGCGTACTGCCCGCTGCGCGAGCGAACGCCAGATGCCCGTTGCGATTGAGGACTTGCGGGACATCGGCGTCCGCGAGTAGCCCTGCCGCCGAGTTGACCGCCGCTTGCACGTCTTGCACGAGCGCGTTGAGGTCGAGGTTGCCCGCGGTCGAGGCCGCTGTGACGGTGACGTTGAGCGTCTTCACGCTGCTGCCCGATCCAACCGTCAATGAGAACGAGACGTCGTTAGCGAGCACTCCCGACGGCGTGAGCGTGCCGCCGATCAAGAGTCGTTCGGTGAAGTCCGCACCGATCGTCGGCGTGTTGCCTTCGTTCGTGCGGACGAGCGTCAGCGAGCCGTCGTCTTCCTGGCGGTAGACGCGCACGGTGAGGAGGTCGCTCTCCGAGATGCTGCTGACGCTGATGTTGCTGCCGGGTTGCGGCGTCTGCACCAATCGGAACGAGTACCAATCGACATCATTGGGATTGTCGATCGTGAGTCCCTCGAACTTCACCGACTGCGCGAGATCAGCGAGCGTGGTGCTCTGACCGGCGGTGAACCCGAATACTTCCGTCGCCGTCGCGTTGACTCCGTCGATCGTCAGCACCGCCGTTGTCGCCGTGCCGAGTCGCTGCATCGCGATCAGCGAAATGAAGTTGCTGAGTTCGCTGTCCGTCGGACGCAATCCGAGCTTGCCGCCGACATTCATCGCGATCACGCGGTCTCCGAGTCCTTGATCCGCGAGTTCGGTATTGATGTCGGCGATCAACTCGTCAACCGAGTGATTGTTCGCGGTCGTTTCCGGCAGGATGCGGAGCCGCGTGAAGGTCTCGTCGCCGAAGAGTCGCACATCGAACCGCGCGATCTCAGTCAGCTTGCCATTCGCGGGGAGCGCGGCGCTGCCGAGCAGAATCGTCGGGCCGAAGAGCGAGTACGCATTCGCGGCTGACGCCGGGTTGCCGGCCACGTCATTGCGGTCTTGCTCTTCCGTCCGATCAACGAGGATCGGATTGCCCGACTGATAGAGGATCGTGTCATCCCCTTTGCCGCCGTCGGTCCAAACCGTCTTCAAGACCGTCGGGCCGACGTTCACAATGTCGTTGCCGTCGAGTGCGTCGATGATGATCGCCAGGAAGTCCCCTTCCGGCGGCAGATACTTTCCGCCGAGAACCAGCTCATTGAACTTGAGCGCCCGGTCTTCGGGATTCGATTCCAGAATGCCTTCCAGGCTCTCGATGACGTCCGTCGCGTCGAAGATCAGATTGCCGTTCTCGTCGGTCGCGTTGAAGTCGAGCCGCACTTGTGCATCGAACGAGAAGTTGCCGTTGTTGTTCGTCAACCGCGTGATGAGATGATGCCCGCCGAGCAGGCCGGGTTCGGTGACGTAATCAACGCTGATGACGTCATCCAGATTCGTACCGCCGTAGTACCAGACTTTGTCGGTCGCCTTGGCGTAGGCTTTCCACTCGTCCCCGGCCGGCACATCGAAGCCATCCTCGAACGGCAGGCCATGCCGCGTGATCAGCACGTCGTCGCCGTCGCCGCCGTACAGGAAATCGAGTCCCGTGCCGCCAAACAAAATGTCGTCTTGCGACATGCCAAGCATGCGGTTCAACCCGGTGTCCTCTTCCGGGAACGGACTGCCGGGCAGAGATGTTTGCGTCCCATCGGTATCCACCAGCCGGCCATTCGGATCGACGAAGACCCCAAACTGATCGGTACGCAGAGTCAAATTCGGCGTGGACGAAGTGAACGTCAGCTTGAAGTCATCGCCGCCGACGGTGATCTGTGCTCCGAGTCCCGCAAAGTACACGACCGTCTGCAAGTCCGAGACTAGATCGAAGAAATTCGTATTGTCTGCGGTGTTCGCGGCCGGCAAGACAATTGACGTGAACGTCGTCCCGTTCGTGCTGAGCGAGAAGTGCGCATCGCGATCGAGTCTGCCCAGCCGGCTCTGCCGCGC
>JAYTQJ010000188.1:0-4797 GCA_043746775.1 Schlesneria sp. | reverse complement strand
TGGAAACAGTCGGCTGCGGAGGTCTTTTGCACGCCGTTGGTGGGAGTCGGATCAATGCGGACCATCCAGGCGGCGACCGAATAATGGCCCTTCCAGTCAGTCAGCGGCACGATCACCTTGAGCGGCAAGACTCCAACGGCATCGTCGTTCACGATGATGCAAGGACGTTGCTTCTTCTACTCGGCCCCGACCGCCGGATCGAGATTGCACCATCAAACTTCACCGCGCCGCATGGATCGGCTCCTCGTCCAGCACGGTGAAACACGTCAACTCGGGATCGGATTCGTAATCGGCAAGCAACCGCTGAGCGGCATCGGCCAGCTCTCGCCTGGACGCATTCGGTGATCGGGGCTGTGAATGGCTGAGGTTTTTCCGAACGACATCCAACGCCGCCTGCAACAAGTCGATCTGTTGCGGCATCGTGAGTTGTTGGAATTCCGTCAAGATTTGTGCTTGGGTCATCGCGACACTCAGAGGTTTGAATTCGTTGGGATGAAACGGAACACCCAAGAGCGTAACGTCGCGTGACGATCTCGTGAATCGGATTCCCGATTTCAATCTCCAGCCGCCAAATGTCCGACACTTCGAGTCTAGCGTGTGCGAGTTCGGTCGCATCCATGCGGTCCATCAAGTTGTCCTTGGCGGGGACTCGCTTCCGCAAACGAATCGCCTCGCTGCCAAGGCCGCCGTACAAGCCCTTGTAGCCTGCGTCGTGAAAGATGCCGAAGTGCTGGCTCTGAACTCCCGCCTGCCGTGCCGCTCCCGACAACATCTTGAATTCTTCCGACGCCTGCTTGCGAAGCTCCAAGCGTTCCAGGTCCGCAGCCTGCTGATCGGAGAGTTCCTGCCGCCGCGTCTGAATGGCAAAATACTTTTGCGCCAGCGCGATCTCCGACTTTCGAGGATCGCCGTTCTGAGCAATCAAGTAGCACGCGAAACGGGACAATTGAAAGTCGGGAACTTCTCGCTTTCCACCCTTGCCGACCGCGATCATTTTGCGCGCGCGCGCAAAATGATGATCCGGCTCATTTCCCGATTGCTCGCAGGAGTTTATGGCCTTGGTGATGGCCTTTTCAAAACTCCGCCAGTGGTTGTAGCCGAGCAGCGATTGCAGTTCGCGAGCACTCCAGTATTCGGCTCCATGCGGAGTGGTCTGTTTCAGCGATTCAAAGGACTGATCGCCAATCGCGGGCAGGTTCTCAGACGACATGCGAACTCCCTTCCAAAAGCAATCCCTCACGGGACGATCGACCGCGACAGAATACCGGTTGGCAACGCTGTAATGAACTGTCGAATGTTGTGTCGCCTTAACTGTTCAATAGCCGTGAACTGCCGAACGACCTGCCGGTTGAAGTCGGCTTCACGGCCAATCATGGCGTCTACCGTGTCGGGCCGTGGGCCTTCTGGCTGACGCTCGAAAAGCAGGGCCGCTATCCGTGCGTCGAGAACATCATCCCCGCCGCCGATTCCGCCAAGACTCGACTGAGCCTCTCCGCCGAGGACGTGTCGTTCTTGCTGGAAATCGTCCCGCGATTGCCGACAGAGACCGATCAGCAAGGACGGATCACGCTGGACCTCAATGGCCAAGTCGCGATGCTCGCGAAGGGAGACGGCCCATCTCCAGTCACTCAAGTCGTACTGCGGAATTCGCCCGCAGCGCTATCGACGCCGAATTGAACGGCACGAATCCGCGACACTGTTGTCTCGCAGAGGGACCGCTGTTCGCACCTCATACGTCATCCATTGAGACCAACATCAATGACTGACGGGCCACTGACGAGGTGAGATCGCCCCCGAACACGGCCACAAACTCACTGCGCGAATCCGCGCAGGTGCGATCGCCATGTTGAAACACTGAGTACGGGGCCAGCCTTCGGGCTGGCCCCACTCAGCATTTCTTTTATCTATCGAGTGCTCCCGACCGAGCATTCAGGCACAGTCTGGAACCGGGCAAACGAGCGTCACGGCACACTCCGCCAGCCAGACAGCATTCATTGCCCAGTCGAGGTTTCGCAGGATTGCCTCGGACATCGCGGTTCGAGTGGGATTCTGGCAGAACCGGCTCACAGTCTCTGTCGCGTACAAAACCTCCGGAAGGATGCGGCCCTTTGGCATCGTATCTGCGGTTTGTGACGGACGTGTGTCACTGCGTGACGACTACGCTCATGAATTAGACGTGGAGCCGCCGGGGTTCGACGAGCCGCTTGTGGCTCCGCGTTGGTCCGGTCAAGAAGCGGAACACGTTTCGACGTGAAAGGCTGCGATGTCGCTACTCCGCTACGATACGACGACCAATGATTGGGTGATCTTCGCGCCGTCTCGAGCGCATCGGCCGCACGAGTTCCGGGGAGCCTGCCCGAAACCAACGCCCGAAGCGGCCGGCAAGGTCTGTCCGTTCTGTCCCGGTAACGAGTCGCTCACGCCACCAGAAATCTACCGCGTACCGGCGTGGGGCTTGCCGAAGCCGGCCGACTGGCGCGTGCGCGTGATTCCGAACCGGTTCCCCGCGCTGCGCATCGAAGAGGAAATCGACGGTGGCACCGACGGTTCACCGATCTTTCGACATCGCGGCGGCTGCGGAGCACACGAGGTCATCATCGAGTCTCCCGATCACGACGTCTTTCTCGCACAGCAGCCGGTCGAGCAGATTGAAGCGTTGTTGCACACGATGCAGCAGCGGCACAACGATCTGCTTCGCGATCCGCGCTTTCAGATGATCGTGCTCTTCAAGAATCACGGCGAGGGAGCCGGCACGTCATTGCGGCACCCGCACTGCCAGTTGATCGCCACACCCGTCGTGCCTCGACTGCTGCGCACGAAACTGAGCATCGCGGAAGACTATTTCGACATGACCGGTCACTGTCTGTACTGCGTGCTGCGGCAAGACGAACTGGCGGCCGGCCAGCGCGTGCTCGTGCAGAATTCCGAGTATGTTGCGGTTCTGCCGTATGCCTCGCATGTGCCGTTCGAGACCTGGATTCTGCCGCAGTCACATCACGCCTCGTTTGGCGATGTCGAAGCGGCCAAGCTGCGTCCGCTGGCGGAGATTCTCAAAACCGTTCTGCAAAAACTTTCGGACGGATTGGAAAACCCCGACTACAACCTGACGATCAACACTGTCCCGCGCGGCGACGAAGACAAGAGTTATTTCTTGTGGCACATCGAAATTCTGCCACGGCTCACGACACCTGCCGGCTTTGAACTCGGCAGCGGCATGTCGATCAACACCGTCCTCCCCGAAGAGGCCGCCGCGTATTTGAAGACGGTGGAAGTGAAGTAGTGCTTTGCCACATCAACGTAGCCGTCATCGCTCCGCGTGACGAGCCGAACATTTCATCGGCGCTGAGTGGCGACTCGGCTCATCACGCGGAGCGATGATGGCTACGTTGATGAGACATTCTTCTCAGTCGTCGCCACTTGATTCCACGGCATCCGACCGAGGATCAACGCCAAGCCGCAGAAGTCAGCGAGGCCCGAAAGGATCAAGCCGGCTCCCATGAACGCCGACAAGCCGATCCAGTACGGATCTTTGATGGTCATGTCGCTTCTCCCGGCCGGACGGTGAGCACCGAACAGGGCGCTCGACGCACGACGTTTTCTGCGACGCTGCCCAGAAAGAGGTGCGAGAAGCCGGTGCGGCCGTGAGTCCCCATGACAATCAGGTCGCTGCCAATGTCTTTGGCGTACTGCACGATATTCATCACCGGCGATCCTGTTCGCATCGCACGCACGAGGTTCAGCGTCGCGAAGCCTTCGGGGAGCGGCCATTGATCCAAGGTCGTTCGAGCCTTTTGTCGGATCATCGTTTCCCACGCGGCCGCTTCGTTGAATGGCGGGCCAAGGTACGGATAGGGATTCGACAGCCCATCGACCACATGCAGCAGATGCAGCTCCGCACCGAATCGCTTGGCCCACTCGCATCCCATCGCCAACGCCGGCCGACACTCATCGCTGAGGTCCGTCGGACACAGAATCTTTTTGATCGCCGCCATGATGTGTGTCTCCAAAAAGCCGCGCAAGCTCACTTTGATGAGCCGGAACGCGCTAGCGTCCGGTTCTGTTCAATCCTCGGTAACCGGACGCTAGCGCGTTCCGGCTGATGAACTATGATCATTCCGGTCGTCGCAACACGAGAACCGGACAGTTCGCATGTCGCAGCACACGCTCGGCCACCGACCCCAGCAGCAACCGCTTCACGCCGTGATAGCCATGCGACGGTATGACGATCAGATCGGCGTGAACTTCGTCCGCATAGTCCGAGATCATCAAACCAGGATCGCCCTCGCGAATGATCGTCTTCACTCCGGTGGCGTTCACGGTCCCAAGGAATTTGGTCAAGTGCTCGTGGGCAGCTTTCATCCGCATGGCCGGGTCGTCCAACGCCCAGCCCTCGGCATAGTTGAATGCGATGGGCGGTGCCGTGACGTAGATCACATGCACGTCTTCCGGTTTCGCTACCAGCGCCAGCCCAGTCTTGAGCGCGTCGGCGGAGGCCGTCGAAAAGTCCACCGGCACAACCACAGTTTTCTTCGGGAGCCAATTCATGATTTCCTCCAATCGGACACGATCGGGCGAGTCGAAGTACGAGACCCGCCCACGACATCAATGACAACTCAGGCCGTCTTCAGAACAGGTTGCCGTGCGGTCTCCTGCGCGACCTTGGCGGGGCGTTCGGAACGCACTGTCAGGACCGAGCATGGAGCGTGTTGCACAACTCGTTCCGCGATGCTTCCCAGGAGTACATGCCGCAGTCCGGTGTGGCCGTGAGTCCCGATGACGATCAAATCAATCTCGCTG
>JAYTQJ010000187.1:0-26517 GCA_043746775.1 Schlesneria sp. | reverse complement strand
CGCGCGTCGAGCGACGTTTGAGCCTGTTTCTCCATCGACGCGCGGGGCGTTGCCCACGCGGTTAAACGAAAGAGGGCTTACGCCCAAGAACCAGGGGGCTTACGCCGCCCCGCTCGGGTGTCCCATCACGGACTTCGGAGTCTCACTCCGCGAAAAGTCCGACCAGCTCCTGATGAATGGCCGAGCCGTTTGTCGCGAGCAGATTTGGCTCCTCAATGCTGAAGGTGGAGCCGTCGATCTGAGTGACTCGGCCACCCGATTCTTCGACCAGCAGGACTCCTCCCGCCATGTCCCACGGCTTGAGGCTCGTGGACCAGAAGCCATCGACGCGACCGGCTGCGACATAGGCGAGGTTGAGTGCGGCGGAGCCGGTGCGTTGGATCGTCTGCGCGTGCGGGATCAGTTTCAAAAAACGTTTCACCGCGATGTCTTCGGCGCTGGTTGCGACGGGGAGACTCGCGACGAGCATCGCCTGCCCGAGTTCTGTGTTGTCGCTCCCTTTGAGCGGTCGGCGATTGAGCGTCGCGCCGGAGCCGCGCACGGCCGAGAACATCTCATCGCGCGTCGGATCGAAGACGACGCCGACGATCAGCTTCTGCTCACACTCCAAGCCGATCGAGACCGCGTAGTACGGGAAGCCGTGGACATAGTTCGTGGTTCCGTCGAGCGGGTCGATGACCCAGCGATAGGGCGAGCCGGGGCGTTCTTCGTTCAAGCCCTCTTCGCCATGAAAGCCATGCTGCGGGAAGCGGCATCGCAGGAATTCGTGGATCACCTGCTGGGCCGCCAGGTCCGCTTCCGTCACCAAGTTCGAGCGGCTCTTTTCGCTCACGGTGAATTTTGACGACCACGCACGCAGTACCTGTCCTGCCCGTCGTGCCGCCTCTTCCGCTGCCTGTAAGAATTCGAGCATCAACCCTCCAGAATAAGTCCGGCAGAAACTGCCGTCGTCCGATTTGTAGAGAACACCTTGTCGCAGCGCGATTATGCAGAGAGCTTCTGACCCGAGCCAGTCAGTGTTGACGACGGATCCCCGTCACAATCCTTAGGGCCGCTACAACCGTCTCGCCTTGCCCTGAATGTCTGTAGGAGGAATCGTCGCGTCTGTGCCTGCAATGGGGTCTCGGTGAAACTCGTGTCGCCGCGAAACATGTTCGAGACCAGTCGCGCGGGGCGAAATGGACTCATGGCATGATGCCTCGCAGCAACATTTCGGATCGTCCGGTGTGTAAGAGTCACCAAAACAGCAGAGGTCTGGCAACGTCTTCCGCCTGTTCCGAAAACCTGTGTTATGTTTTCAACACTGAGTGTTTCGGTGCGCGAAGAGAATTCGAGTGACAGCGGTCGCCACGAAGACTTCGACTTCCGGGACGGTAACGATTGAAGAGGCTTCTCGGTGGGATCGCCTGCCGAAGGGAACCAATGACATGTTTGAATGGACGCTGCAGCACATCGTGTTCATCTTGGGAGTCGGGTTGCTGACGGGCATCGCCGCTTACACCGACACAAAGATGTGGAAGATCCCCAACAAGCTGACGCTGCCGTTCTTCGCGTTGGGTTGGGTTTATCAAATCGGCTTCTGGGGACTCCCCGGATTGCAGGATGGCTTGGCCGCGTTTGCGGTGGGATTTGGAACGTACCTGTTGCTGTTCATGGTCGCGGGCGGCGGTGGTGGCGACGTGAAGCTGGTGGGAGCATTGAGCGTTTGGCTCGGCTTGAAACTGACGGTCATGATGATGGCGGCCAGTACGTTGATCGTGATTTTCGATGTGGCGGTCATCACCATTTACAAGGTGCTGCGTTACGGGACTCGCAAGTGGAAGCATGACCATCTCGCGACAGGCAAGACCGACGAGAAGGGCAAGCCCGTGACCAAGACAGAGACCTATGCCGAGAAACAGAAGCGACGCATTCTGCCGTTCGCAATCCCGGTTGCGATGGCTACTTGGTTGCTGATGCTGCTCAACGGCGCGGGGATCATCAAGGAAGGTCAACTCGGACCGGCGCGAAAGCCTGCTGAACAACCGGCTCAAGTGGTGGAGCGTTGATCAACATGAAAACAACCCGCATGGCGAGCCTTCCCGCTCGAAGCCGATCTCCCGCAAAGCCGCACCCGGATCAACGAGTCCGGCGGGGTGTGCTGAGCATGGAATTGGTGCTGACGTTACCGATCCTGCTCGTGCTGCTGCTCGGGCTGTTTGAGTTCACGATGTTGTTTTACTCGCGCGGTCTGGTGGTCGAAGCCAGTCGCGCAGCCGCTCGCAAGGCGAGTTTGCCGGGAGCCACGGACGAAGACATTGAGGCTGAAGTCCGGCGCGTTCTCAGTCCCTCATTGCAGGCGGGCGTTCAAATTGGAGTCGATCTGGGGGATCGCAGTGGAGACTTGGTCGCGGTGTCGATCGAAGTCCCGATGAGTTCCGCCTCGCCCGACTTGTTGTGGCCGATTGGAGTCGGCCTGAACGGACGGAACCTGTACTCGGAAACACGGATGGTCAGGGAATAGTCGCACACACGTTCGAGATCGTTCGTTCCAAATTTAGAGACAACGCACACGCGGGTCGCTCGCAGCGACAGTTTTTGACGGGCTAAACCGTCACTGTTCACCGCGCGAGACAACCGGGAGGGGATTCCAAGTGAGACGACTGACGCCAGCCACATTGACTTTGGTGATGTTCGGAATTGTCGGGCTATTGGTCGTGGGCTATGTCGCCAAGACCATGCTCGCCGGTCAAGAAAAGCCGCCGGCTCCGATCGCGATGCGTGACGTGCCGATGGCCGTGACCGATGTCGCGGCAGGGACCGTCATCACCGAGAACCATCTCGGGATGGGTAAGTATCCTCGCGACAAACTGACCAGCGACGTGCTGCTCGCCAACCGAGTCATCATCGGCCGTGTGACGAAGGGGCCACTCAAGGCCGCCACGCCCATCAAGGCCAACCAGCTCTATCAACCTGGCGAACTTCCGCCGCTCGAAGTGGCCGAAGGGATGCGAGCCGTGTCGGTTCTCGTCGGCGATGGCGTCGCGATGGTCGATGGCATGATTAAGCCGGGGCAGTTTGTGGACATCCTCTTCACTGCCAGTGCCGCGGGGCAGGGCGTGGTCGATTCGTCCTTCCAAGGCGGTTTCACCATGCGGCTGTTTGAGGGCGTGAAGATTCTCGCCATCAACCGCAACTTCACTCAGAGCCGCGTCGATCGCGGTGCCAACCACGTCACGCTCGAACTGACTCAGGCCCAGACCAACATCGTTGTTCTCGCCCAAGATCGCGGCAAACTCACGCTAACTTACAACCCGTCCGATGCCGTTGGCGATGGTGGCTTGGCTCTCTCCAATGAAGAGCGAGTCACACTGTTCGAGATTCTCGGACTGAAGAAGCAGGAACCGGTCAACCCGAAGGACCCGATTCAAACCGAGATCTATCGCGGCAACCGACGGATCACGGTCCAGTTCGATGAGAAGGGAAAGCTGCTGAGCGGCGGTTCCGGTGGTGGTGGCTACGGTTGGAATTCCGGCGGCTATATCGGTGGCGTTCCCAATGGAGGTTGGAACTCAGGTGGCTACGGTAACGGTTACGGTTACGGGGGGGGCAACTACTACCTCCCACCGAGCGATCAATCCAACTCGAACGGCGGACCGGGAGCTGCGCCGAACAACGGTCGCCAAAACGTGCCAATGCCGAGCATCAATCAACCTGGTCAACCGATGCAGCAGCAGAACGACAACCCGCCGGCAGCGCGAGTCCCCACGGCTTCACTGCCGATGACGTTGCCCAACTGACTCAGGCTTAAACTCTCCACCGGGCTTGTCCCGGTGGAGTCCGGTTTCTGCACTTACTCGTGAGTTCGACCGTCTGGCTTCACGTAGGGTGGGCTGTGCCCACCACAATCGGTTGCGGAATGGTGGGCACAGCCCACCCTACGTCTGAACAACTCAGACAGTCGAATTACTCCAGTCCAAGCTTCTCGATAGCCCTTTCTCCTCCCGATTGTGTGCCATGTTGCGACTCCGCCATCCTTCAAGACGATCCCATCGACGCCACGGCTTTACCACGCCGATGGTCGCCGTGGCGTTGATCGTGGTCATGAGCGGCATCGCGCTGATTCTGGATCGGCTCTGGCTCGAAGCCGCCGATCTCGAACTGACCACCGCCGCCGAGTCCGCAGCGCTGGCTGCTGGTCGCGAGTTGGCCAACGACGACCTGCTGAGACTCGACCCCAATCACGCCGAACGCTTGCAAGCTGCTCGCGACGCGGCCGCTTGGATCGCGAGTGAGAACCGTGTCGCGGGTCATCCCGTGGAACTGAACTCCGAACCTCAAGGCGATGTGCGACTCGGTCATCTCATTTTGGATGAACACGAGCAGCAAGTTCGTTTCGACGAGTCGGACGACAATCCCACGACAGTCGTCGTCACCGCTCAACGGTCGCGCCGTGCGAACAATCCGGTCGGCCTGTTCATCTCGGGGCTGACCGGGATTCCGTGGGGTGATGTTGCGTCGCGGGTTGAGGCTTCCATCGACAATCGCATCGTCGGTGTCCGTCCCTTTGACGGGACACCGGTCCCCGCCCTGCCCCTCGCCATCTGGATGAAGGACCCGGAGGGAAAGAGCCTCGACACATGGGAACAACAGATCGAGGCTCGTCGCGGTCGAGACGACTTCACGTACGAATCACGTTCGGGCCAAGTCTTTTCCGGCGCGGACGGCATCCCTGAAATCGTGCTCCGGACCCCGGGTCGCGCCCGGAGCAGCGGCAACTCTCAGCAGTCGAGTCAATCCAACCTACTCGTGCTCGACATCGGCACCGGCTTGCAAGATGAAGCCGTTGCGCGACAGTTCGCGTCGGGTTTGACGGCCGAGGACCTCGCCGACTTCGACGGGGAATTGCGAGTCTCCACCACTCACCCCGAGCAACTCGCGGCCGCTGCCGAATTGAATCATCACGATCGAGATGCACTCGACAACTTGGTTGGCGAACCCCGCATCTGCCTGCTCTATTCGGAAGCCAGTCTCAAGGGACAGACTCGACAGTGGCAAGCGACCTGTGTCCGACTGGTCGCGATCCGCGTGCTGTCCCTCCGCGAAGGAGTAGACGGCTCGTGCGAGTTGATCGCGCAACCCTGTGTCTTCGCGACGCGCACCGCATTGCTCGAAGACCAGTCCCCGTACCACACCGGCGGCCTCGTCGAGGCGGCCTCCACCGACAGCACCGCGAATCCGTACATCTACAAACTGCAACTGACGCAATGAGAAAAGCAGGGGTCAGGAGTCAGAAAGCAGACCCCTGATTCCTGACCCCTGATTCCGGCCTCCTGATTCCTGACCTGGGAAAACGACATGATCGCTCAAACCCCTGCCCCGCCCCTCGTCGATCCGCGACAGGCTTTTCAACAACTGAAGACGCGCCTGCACCGACAGATGGTCGATGCGATTGACCTCTCCAAAGCGGGGCTACTTCCCGAGCGTGAGCTTCGTTCGCAACTCCGTTCGCTCGCCACGCATCTCTGCGGACAGCAGTCGGTCAATCTGCCGCCCGACGACCGCGAAGCGATGGTTCGCGAGATCATGGACGAGATCTACGGCTTCGGCCCGATCGAGCCACTGATGAACGATCCTGAAGTGAGCGACGTGCTGATCAACGGTCCCGACAGCGTCTTCATCGAACGGAACGGTCTGCTCGAACGAACCGACATCCGATTCGCCAGCAATGAACACCTGATTCACTTCATCCAACGACTGGTCGGTCGAGCCGGTCGGCGTATCGACGAAGTTTCGCCGATGGTTGACTGCAAGCTGCCCGACGGTTCGCGTCTGAATGCGGTCATTCCGCCGCTCGCCCTGCGTGGCCCGACGGTCTCCATTCGCCGCTTCAAATCGGCGGGGGTTTCGTTTGAAGACATGGTGCGCGGTGGCACGCTCACCCCCGAAATGGCCGACTTCATGGTTGCCTGTGTGCGAGGCCGCATGAACGTCGTCGTCAGTGGCGGTACGGGTGCTGGTAAAACCACGATGCTCAACAACATCGGCCGGTTCATTCCCGAGTCCGAACGAATCGTCACCATCGAGCAGACCGCCGAACTTCAGATGCAACAGAACGACGTGGTGGCTCTCGAAACGAGACCGCCGAACGTCGAAGGTCGCGGTGAAATCACGCAACGCGATCTGCTCAAGAACAGCCTGCGAATGCGACCCGACCGCATCATCGTGGGCGAAGCGCGCGGCGGTGAAGTCCTCGACATGCTGCAAGCCATGAACACCGGCCACGATGGTTCGATGAGTACCGTTCACGCGAACGACACCCGCGATGCCCTCGACCGCATGGAGTTGATGATCGCCCTGTCCGGCGTGGAACTCCCCACGGTCGTGGCTCGACAATACATCGCGTCGGCCGTGCAGATTCTCATCCACATGATGCGACTCTCGACCGGCGAACGAAAAGTGATGCGTATCTCGGAACTGTGCGGTTGCCAGGACGGGGCCTATCAGCTCGAAGACATCTTCGTCTATCGCATGTCCGGTGTGGACGCGGGCGGTCGCGCTCGAGGTGCCTTCTACGCCACCGGCTACGAACCCCAAGCTCTCAAGCGACTCGCCAGCCGAGGCCACGATATCCCCTCGCTGATGTTCTCCGCTCGTGAATTGAACTCGAACCGCGAATACCGACCACTGCGGTAAAGAAGCAGGAGTCAGGGGACAGGAGTCAGTAAGAAAAGACCTCCTGATCCCTGACTCCTGATCCCTGCTTCCTGACCCCTGCTTCCTGACCGGAACCATTCCGATGGCCACCACCACGACTTCATGGCAATCGCCCTCACCCCCGTCCGACTTCTCCGGCATCCTCAAGGAACGTGAGACCTTTGGAAGCGGGCGCGGTGACGACACAGCCGACCAGATCAACAGTTGGTTCGACGAGTTGATGCTCCAGTCGGGACTCGGCCTCTCGCCATCAATGCTGCTGGCGACATGCCTCTGTTCCGGTATCGCGCTCGGCGGGTTGATCTTCGTCGTTCAAGAGAATTTGTTGACGACGGCGCTCGGCACGATGATCGGCTTCATTCTGCCCGTCGTAATCGTCACGGTCATTCGCACGCGTCGCCAAGACAAAATCAGCAGCCAGATTCCGCCGATGTTGGAAGAGTTGGCTCGTGCGGCCAAGACCGGCCGCAGCGTGGAGCAAAGTCTCGCGATGGTCGCCGCCGACACACCCGATCCGCTGGGAGCCGAATTGAAACTCGCGACCGGCCGCGTCGAGATGGGCATCCCACTGAAGGATGCTCTGCGCGACCTGCCTCATCGCACCGGACTGATGACCCTCAACCTGCTCTGCATGACACTCACCGTTCAACAGCAGACGGGTGGTGACGTGGTGACGGTCCTCGAACGGCTGTCGCGCACCGTGCGTGACCGCTTGCTGTTCCAAGGTCGCCTCCGCGCCGCGACCGCCGCCAGTCGAGCGACCGCCATTTTGATGCTCGTGCTGCCACCCGCCGTGCTCACGTTCTTCATCGTCCGTAAACCGACATACCTGACTGAACTGTTGTCGTCGTCGTGGGGCCGCAACTCGACGATCCTCGCCATCTGCCTCGAAATCGTCGGGGCCATTTGGATCATGCGAATCCTGAAGTCCAGCCAACAAGCCTGATCTGTCTCTCTCCGCTCGCCCCGGCTTTGCGGGGAGAGGGGCCGGGGGTGAGGGGCTTTTCCAACGGCTCACCACCTCAAACTTGAATCGAGAATTGTAGGGTGGGCAATGCCCACCATTTTTCAACGGGTTGCGGTGGGCAATGCCCACCCTACGAACAAGTTTGATCGCCAGCCAAGCTCTCTTGGCGGCAGGAGTCCGCGAAGATGATCCCTCCCTGGTTCTTTCCCGTCGCTTACGGTGTTTGCAGCGTCCTCATCGTTGCGTTCGCCTATCGCATCTGGACCAAGCGCCGAGCGGCATCCGTCGAACGGAGTGATTTCCAACCGCCGACTCCTCCCTCGCGCCCCGTCGCGCCGACAGTGGTGGCTCCGCCGCGCAGTACGTTGACCGAGACCTCTTCAGCGACCTCCGCGTACACGCCACCTCCGGCACCCGTCGCCGCGACACCGGAACCCGGTCGTATTCCCCAGCCTTACATCGCCGCCTCGTCGTCCACGATCCTGCGCGGATCGGCCATTCCCACTTGGGAAGACCGCCAACTGCTCGAACCCCGTGGCATTCTCACGCGATCCCACGCCACGCCGATGCCGCGCGTGTTGGCCGAAGATGTCCCCGGTATGGACGACTCGGATCGTAAGTTCGGCTCACAGTTAAACCCGGCTCTCGCCTCCCTCCTTCCAGAATCTGCCGAACGGCGCGAACAGTCCCGCAAAGAATTGCTCGCCGCTGGCTATCACTCTCCGCACGCTGTCGAGAATCTGGCGGCGACACGCTACGTCTACATGATGCTCGCGCTGGTTGTCTTCGGTGCGCTGCTGCTGATCGCACCGCCACGCCTTGAACCGTGGGCGATCGGCGGATTGATCGTTGGCCCGATGCTCGGCTGGGCCTTGCCGATGCTGCGCATTCGCAGTCAGGCGGAAGAACGCAAGCTGGAAATCGGGCGAGCCATGCCCGACTTGCTCGACATGCTCAACATGTGCGTCAGCCAGGGCCTCACTGTGCATGACGCGCTGCGCCGTGTGCTACGAGACTTCCGTGGCGTCTATCCGGCCTTGTCTCAGGAGCTGGCGATCGTCACCGAACAGACTCAAATCTCAAACCTGCACACCGCCCTCGAAAACTTCGGCCAACGCGTGGACCTGCCCGAAGTCCACTCGTTCACCTCGCTGCTCATTCAAACCGAACGGATGGGAACGAGCATTTCGGAAGCCCTCACCACCTACAGCGATACCATGCGCGAAAGCCTCCGTCAGCGCGCCGACGAGAAGGGCAATCAGGCGACGTTCCGCCTCCTCTTCCCCACCGTGCTCTGCCTGATGCCAGCCGTCTATCTCTTTCTGCTCGGCCCCGCCGTGATTGGGCTGTCGAACTTCTTCTATCAACCGGGAGGAGCCGACTCGCTCGACGCAGGCACCAGCGCCGTACAACGCCTCGGTCAACAACGTGGGCGAGCCAACGCTCGTCAACGGTGACATGACTCGTCAGGCAGCGATCTCGTAGGACGGGCACTCTTGCCCGTCTGCCTGAGCGAAGCCTGACGCGCAAGCGAAGCAGAGCCTCTCTCCGCGTTTTCGCTTGCGCGTCAGGCTTCGCTTCGACGATGCCACGGCGTGTGCCTTGCCTCAGCCCGGCACCACCAACTCGCGTCCAAGCCGATACGCCGCGTTGCCCCAGTGGCAAAGGTTACTCGCCGCGACACCGACTTCGATGTCGGTAGCCGGAACCACGCGAGACCGCACGCTGTCTAGGAAGTTCTGCAGATGCGCGGCCTGTAAATCCGAGGCATCGGCAGTGACCGTCTCCTTGTGGTCGTAGACCTTCCAGCCGCCGCGGTCCACGACCAGCGTTCCCGCATCGCCATGAAACGACACGCCCGAACTGCGGCCTTCCGGACTGTGCGAAGACCAGAGGCGATGTTCCCACACGATCGACTTCGCGCCGAAGTCGTACTGCACTGAGAGGGCATCGGGCGTCTCGCCATCGTCGTCGAACGAGTACTTGCCGCCCACCGCCGAGACGCGCTGCGGCACTTCGACATTCAGTCCCCAACGAGCCACGTCCAGCATGTGGACGCCCCAGTGAGACAGCTCACCGCCACCGTAATCCCAGAACCAACGCCAGTTGAAATGGAACCGGTTCGGCTGGAAGGCCCGAGCCGCTGCGGGACCGAGCCACGCGGCATAGTCCACCTGCTCCGGAGCCGCACACTCGGCGCGACGGCCGATGCTCTTGCGGCGATGCACGATCCACGCCTTCGCCATCCGCACCGTCCCCAGTTTCCCCGACCGCACAAACTGAATGGCCGATTGAAAGTGCGAACCGCTGCGCTGCTGAAGCCCAACCTGCACGACACGGCTCCCACCACGAACCGCTTCAATCAGCGCGGCCCCTTCCTCGACCGAGTGCGTCGCCGGACTTTCGAGATACACGTCCTTCCCCGCCTGCAGCGCGAGCAACGTCATCGGCGCATGCCAGTGATCCGGCGTCGCGATCACGACCGCATCGAGCGACCGATCATCGAGCAACCGCCGGAAATCACGCTCGGTCGCTGGAGGCTTCTGCGTTGAGTCCCCTCTCGCCTCCATCACCGCTTGCACGGCCGGAGCAAACTGAGACTCATCGACATCACACAGCGTCTTCACCTCGACATCGGCCAGCTTCGCCAACTCCCCCGCCAGCAACCGCCCCTGATTCCGCACGCCAATGACACCGACATGAATCCGCTCATTCGGCGAACCACCTCGCCCCACCGAACCACTCGCCACCCCCGCCGTCAGCCCCACAACCCCGACCGCCACGCCCGCCGCCTGCTGCGCACTCCGCCCCAAAAACTGGCGTCGATTCACCTCACGGCGTTTGAATTCATCGGTGTTCATGGCTTTTTTGGCCTTTGACTTCTGTGATTTCTGAGCGGGGGCGGCGTAAGCCCCCTGGCACTCACTTTGGGGTGTAGCTGAAGTCGTAAGACTTCAGCCGATCGTCAAAGCTGGCTGAATTCTCACGAATTCAGCTACGTCGCACTGAACGTCAATTTGAAAACCGCTCAAAGTGAGTGCCAGGGGGCTTACGCCACCCCGCTCGGAAACCTCTCACTCTTGGCCGTGCGAGGTATAACCCGCACGGTGTTCCGCCCATTGACTCCGGCTCAAATCGTGATTCCCGCCAATGCAGCACTTCTTTCTGAATCCGTGGATGTTGCTGGGATTGGCGGGCGTGTTGCTGCCGGTGCTGGCTCATCTGCTGAGTCGCAAGAAGTACGACATCGTCGAGTGGGGGGCGATGCAGTTTTTGGAACTCGATCCGAGCGCGAGGCGGAAGCTGCGGCTGGAGGAGTTGCTGCTGTTGGCCGTGCGGATGGGATTGATCGCGCTGCTGGCGATTGCTCTGGCGCGACCGTGGCTTGGCGGCGCATGGTTGGGGAGTTTCGGATCGACGCAACCGCGTGATGTCGTGCTGGTGATTGACGGTTCGTACAGCATGGGTTGGGAGGGGCGTGCGCTCACGCCTCATGCGAACGCCGTGCGGGTCGCTCGTCAGTTTGTCGATGAACTGCGACCGGGCGACAGCGTGATGGTCATTGATGCGCGCGAACAACCCCTCGCCACTTTGGCGGGGCTTACGCGAGACAAGCAGCGTGTGCGTGAAGCTCTCGAAAACCTGTCCTCTCCAGCCGGAACCGCGAACTTGCACGCGGCGATTTCCAAAGCCGTGCAGTCGCTCGCGAGCGGCACCAACCTGCAACGCGAGGTCGTGGTTTTCACCGACAGACAAGCGTTGAGCTGGAAGCCGGACGATGAGGCTCTGTGGGCGAGGCTCGACGATTTGAAGGAACAATCGCCGCAGCCGCCACGTTTGTGGGTGATGGATGTCGCGGACGGACAACTCGGACAGTCGGCCAATTTCACGATCGAACGATTGCAGCTTTCGCGCGAGCTGGCGGTTCCCGGCGTGCCGGTGCGGATCAGCAGCAAGGTCCGTTACAGCGGCGGTGAGAATGTGATCTCACGCAAAGTGCATCTCGAATTGAACGGCCAGCGACTCGCCGACCAAACCTTGCAACTGAAGTTGTTACCGAACGGCGAGGCGACCGTGGAGTTCGAGCGGGGGTTCGAGCAGGTCGGTTCGCAATTGATCGGCGTCGTTTTGGAGAACGACGCGCTGCCGGGTGACAACCGATCCGAGGCCGTGGTCCTCGTCGCCGATTCCCTGCCGATCGTCCTCGTGGACGGTGACAAGCGACTCGATCCGACTCGCAGCGAAACATTCTTTGCACGAGCGGCACTGATGGCGACGGGCGGCGAGGCATCGTGGATCAAACCGACGATCCTCACGCCGGATGCGATCAGCGCGGAAACGCTGCGCGAGGCGGCGGTCCTCGTGCTCGCCAACGTTGAGGCACTCTCGGCCGAACAGTTGAGTTTGCTCGACCGGTTTGTGGCGAGCGGGCGCGGCCTGCTCTTTGCCCTCGGAGACAAGACGCCGCAGTCGGGATTCACACAAGTGAGCGATCAACCCGGTGCGGGACTGATGCCGGTTTCACTCAAGGCGATTGGTGCGGAGGCGATCGCTGCGGAAGCAGGCAAGTCGATATTGGGGATTCGCATCGCAGGCAACAGTTTGGAGTTGCCGTGGCTCAAGCCGTTCCGCTCGGATAAGGGGGGGACGCTGACCGACGCGCGGTTCAACAAATGGTGGAAGGTGGGCGGTCAAAAAGAGGCGACCGACAACATGTCGCGGGAGCCAACCAAGCACGAACTGGCGAGTGGGAACTCTGGCGTGTCGCTGGGAACGCCGGTCGTCATCGCCAAGCTGACGAACGGCGACCCGTGGTTGGTGACGCGCCGGTACGGACGCGGCACGACGGCAGTCCTCACGTCGTCGCTCGATGCCGATTGGAACACGCTTCCCGCGAAGCAAGACTACGTGCCGTGGTTGCACGAGCTGCTGTTCGCACTCGCCTCGCCCACGACGAGCCGCAACGTCGATGTGGGAACGCCGCTGTCGTTGAAAATCTCACCGCTCGTGAAACTCGAAGAGTTCGAGTTCATCGCGCCCAACAACGTGCCGCTCGCGGCCACTCGCATCGACGACGACTTCCAACCGGGGGCGAGATTGGATTCCGCGACGCTTCCCGGCGTCTATCGCTTCGCAGCCAAGGCTCAGGCCGGCAAGCCGTCTCCCACCGACGAACTCTTCGTGACGAACTTCGATCGCGGTGAGTCGGACCTCACGCCTCTGACCGACGATCAGTGCGCGACACTGGCGGGCACGGATCGCCTGACGTTCGTCACCGACCTCACACAGATGCAGCGCCAGATGTTTGCAGATGGTTCGCGCACCGAACTCTGGTGGCTGCTGCTCTACGGATTCCTCGGGTTCATGGCGTTCGAGGTCTGGCTGACGCGACGCATGTTGAACGGAGCGACTCGGGAAGCGTAGGGTGCCTCGCACGGGCATGAATGAGACGTTCAAGGCGAGCCGTGTGCCGTCAGGCCACGGGTTTCCTGCGACGACCAAGAACCCGCAGCCTGACGGCATGCGGCTCGCCAATCTCTCATTTTGGACCGCGTAAGGTCGAAGTCCGGCTTTCGGAAAAGCGGGACTTCGTGCCTTACCAGCCGATGTCTTTCGTCAGTTCTTGTTGGGCGCGATGGAGCGCGGCATAGGCTCCATCCAGCTTGAGGAGTTCGTCGTGCGTGCCGAGCTCCACCAAGCGGCCGCGTTCGATGACCATGATGCGGTTGGCTTGGCGCAGCGTGCTGAGGCGGTGGGCGATCGCGATCGTCGTGCGGCCTTTCACGAGGTTCTGCAACGCCTCTTGAATCTGGCGTTCGGTGGTGGAGTCGAGGGCCGATGTCGCTTCATCGAGGATCAGGATGCGCGGGTCGATCAGCAGCGCGCGGGCGATGCTGATTCGCTGACGTTCGCCTCCCGACAACGATTGACCACGCTCGCCAACGAGTGAATCGTAGCCGTCGGCCAGTTGCAGGATGAACTCGTGGGCGCGGGCCGCTTTCGCCGCGCTGATAATCTCATCGCGAGTCGCATCGGGGCGGCCGTAGGAGATGTTCTCGGCGATCGTTCCGTAGAAGAGGAACGGGTCTTGAAGGACGATCCCCACGTTGCGGCGATACTGTTCGACCTTGTAGCTGCGGATGTCGATTCCGTCCGCGAGAATCGTCCCCTCGGCAACATCGAAGAACCGGCAGACGAGGTTGATGAGCGTGCTCTTGCCCGCTCCGGTGTGTCCCACGAGGCCGATCATTTCGCCTGCCTCGATCTTCAACGAAAAGTCGCGGATCACCTTGCGGTTGCCGTAACGGAAGCCAACGTGTTTGAACTCCAGTTCGCCGCGCAGCTTGTCCAGTGGCGCGGGCCTGGCCGGTTCGGGAACGTTCGAGACGCGGTCGAGAATCTCGAAGATGCGCTGCGCACTGGCAGCCGCGCGTTGCGACGAGTTCACGATGCGGCTCATCATTTCGAGCTTGCTGTAAAACGTCGTGGCCAGACCGACGAAAGCATTGAGCGCTGCGAAGGTGAGTCCCGACTCGCGGCCCGCGATCAGCGAGATCCCGTAAGTCCAAACAACAAGGACGCCGAGCGCGTTGAGAAACGTGATGAGCGGCCAGAAAAACGTCCAGAGCGAATTCACGCGGTTGTTGGCCACGACCACCGCTTCGTTCGCCGTTCGGAAGCGTTGAATCTCGCGGTCTTCCTGCGCGAACGCCTTCACGACACGAATGCCCGGGATCGTGTCGGCCAGCACACTCGTCATGTACGCCCACGCGCGGTTTGCCGACTGAAAGCCCGCTTGCAGCTTGTCGCGCGAGTAATACATCAGCCACACAATGAATGGGAACGGGATCAGTGTGACCAGCGCCAACGAGAAGCTCGACCGGCACATCATCGTGGCCACGACGATCAACAGCACACTGTTGGCAAAAAAATCGACGACGCCATCGGACAGAAACTGGCAGAGGCGGTCCGAGTCGCTGCTGATCCGCGACATCAAGTCGCCGGTTCGTTTGCCGCCGAAGTATTCGAGGGACAATTTTTGGAGGTGCGAATACGTCCGGTCCCGCAGATCAGCCGTGACCCGCTCACTGACCAACGCCAGGATCGCGCCCTGTGCCCAACCCAGAACCCAAGCCAACACGGCCGCTCCCAGCATGACTCCCAAGTAGAACTGGGCCGGCTGCAACAACTCCGTCTGGCGACCTTCTTGATAGTCGATGACGAGGTCCGTGAGCGGCTCAACCAACAACAGAATCCCCGCGATCGCGAGCGATGCCACGACCGTCAACATCGCCGCCAGCACCATCCAGCCGAAGTGCTTCTGTGCGAACGGCCACAGTCGGAACAGCGCCATCGTGTTGGGAGGCGCTTCATGCTCTTCGGCCTCGGGAACATCGTCGTCTTCCGTTCGGGATGCCGAGGAATGACCGGCCTTCCGTTCCTCAAACCGGTCTCCCATGACGAGAGCCGACGGTCCCTGAGCAATGGTGTAATGCCAGACGGCGAGTCGCTGATCGGGGCCGAGTATTTCGAGCGTCCCGAGTCCCGCGCGGTCCTTTGTTTTGAGTTTGTCGATGCGGGCGAGCGGCCATTCGTGGAGACCCGCCGCTGTCGAGCAACTCAGAAAACGCTGCGTCGTCAGGACGAGCAACGTCGGGCGATAGAACCGCTCGTGGTCGATGTCTGAGGTCATGCAGGCGACGACCGTCTCACCGGACAACAGCTTCGATTCGATCGACTGCCGCAACGCGGGGGCGGCTGACAGCCAGCCCTCGACCAGTGAGGTGGCAGGATTGGGGAACTCGTTCAAAACGCGGACCTGTTCGAGAAATGGGGAGGAGCTGGCGTCGATCTCTAACGCAGAACTCGCATCCAAACGGAAGGAGAGTTGAGCCGGAGAGAGTAGCGGGCGACTTGTCGCAGAGTAAGCATTCGGCGCACGACACAGGACTCAGTCGTTCATTGGTGGTCTCAGTCGCGAAGCGACGGCAGCAAATAGCCGTGGGTGCCAACCCACGGTGTTCAAGGCCGTTGCGCGAATGAGCCGCGAAGCGGCGGCAGAAACGGTGCGAGTCTGCTCGGGGTGCCTCTGCCGCCGCTTCGCGGCTGGTCGTGTGAAGACAACTCTTTCTGCGGGCTGACGCCCGCACGATTTGCTGCCATCGCTTCGCGATTCAAGCAGACTCCACGACCGACCACCAATGAACGACTGCACACCGAGCCATCGCCCAGAAGTTTGCCTCGGTCAGGCGAGCGGCAACCGTTCGCTGACACGCAACGTAGGATGGACGCCATCGTCCGTCCTAGCTCTCCCTGAAGAATCGGACGGACGGGGGCGTCCATCCTACGGGTAAGCAATTTCCTGCGCGTCGCCTTACCACTTGGTTGCAGCAGCGCGTTCCAGCGTGAAGACGATCGAGCCGTTGCGGAACACGGTGACGGTTCCCGTCGATTGGCTGACGGTGATGGCCATCGCCAGCGTGTGAGCCGTGATCGCGGCAGCCGTTTGATGCCGCGCCCCCAGCCCCGATGGCAGTCCAGGGGGAGCCGACTTGGGCATCAAGTACGTCCCGGCGCTCATCACCGTTCCGTCGCCTTGCACGATGAACGCGCCGTCGATCAGTGCGAACTCTTTCATCGTCTCGGCCAAGCTCGGGTCGAGGACGTTGCGGAGGTTCTTCGAGTAACCGTGGAACGGATTGAGAACCAACTGCTGGGCGTGTCGCTGCACGTTGCGAGCATCTCCCACGACGAACATCGTCCCGACCGGATGAGCCTCGCGCCCCTCGGCGGCGATCTCGACGGCCAGCGACAGAACTCGCAGCACGACCGCCGGACGGACGATGTCCAAACCGCGACGGTTCTTTTCGGAGAGCATCGCTCGGAAATGAACTTCGGGTTTCGTGATCGTGATGCTGTCGAGCCGCCGGCCATCGGGGCCGGTCACGCACACCACGCTGTGTTTCTCGTTGAGCAATCCTTGGGACGCCGCCAAGAGCAAGCCGAGATTCGAGCGGTCCATGCGAGACAGCGTGGCGTGCAGTCCATCGAAGACGTGGGTGTCTTCGCGTTTGATCTCGAACTCATCGTTATGCTCGGTCGTGACCAGCAGCAGCCGCCCTTTCCAGTTGGAAAGCGACTCCCACGGCACGCTCTCCAGCCGATCGACAGCCAACAGTAAGGCCTGCGCTCCGACGGACTCAACCAACAACATCGCCTGTTTGACCAGCGTCTGCGTCAGTCGCGGAATACCTTGTGCGCGCGTCGGCCGTTGATCCGGTTGCAATCCCGCCTTCGCGAGCAGCAACGTGTCGATCGTCTTGGTGTCCTTCGCGTCGATCAGCGACTGACGGAACTCGGGCAGCTTGAGCAACTCGGCCAGCGCGGCCAGCACTTCGACATGCGTCTGCTGGAGCTTACGGCCGATGACGAGCAACACGATGAGCTGCACGCTCTGGCCAGTGGGAACGCCGTAATCGACTCCCGAACGGCTGCGGCCCATCACGACCCGGAAGTCACCTTCCCAATCAATGAAGGCGTGGGGCAGAGCGAAGTCGCTCGCCACGAGCGTTTGAGCCGCCGCTTCACGCTCTTCAATCGCTTCCAGAACTTTGTCGGGAGCGATCCCATCGTCTTCCCAATTGGCGGCCTGAACCAGTGATCGAATCGCCGCCGCGCGAGACTTCGCCGTCAGCTCCACGATCCGCATCACACTGACCAGTTCACCCAAGTCCAAGGGGGTATCTCCCGTGCCGGTTTGACGAGTTTGCCAACTTTCAAATGGAAGGATTTTGAGCGAGGTCGCCTTATAGTTCAGGCCCGCAGACCTCGCAACAGCGACTCTCTGAATCGCCCTTCGTGGCAACGCCGTACCGGAAGTCCGTAGCAGAAGTCGTGAGACTTCTGACGACTCGACGACTCGCCAGAAGTCTTACGACTTCTGCTACGTGCGATTGGCCTTGTTTTGTAGATCTGAAATCCTTAACGGCGTTGCCTTCAGGGAATCCGGTGGCATTCGGCCGATCTTCTCGATCACTCAGGGATCGGATCGCTGCGGCGAACGAGCTGCCCTTCCCAAGTCGCTTCGTCGCTCTGCTTGTCGTAGGTCAGGACTCGCTGGGCACTGTTCGCGGCGGGAGGGACATCGATCTTGGGGAGCCAGCGCCGATGCTCGGCGATCGTGCGCGCGTGTTCGGGATTCGAGGCGAGGTTCGTCCATTCGCGCGGATCGGCTTGCAGGTCGTAGAGTTCTTCACTGTCGTCGGCGTAACGGATGTAACGCCAGCGTTCGCTGCGGATGCCGTGGTTGCCTTGGTTGTGTGACGTGATCGCGGGCCGTTCGCGCTGCGTACTCGCAGCATGAAGTTGGGGAGCCAAGCTGATCCCTTCGAGGTCCGTGCGGCTCGTGAGACGGCACAGGTCGATGAGCGTCGGGTAGATGTCGAGCAACTCAGCGGGTTGCGTGCAGCGACCGCCACGAGTCACACCCGGCCCGGCGAAGATCAGTGGGACGCGCGTTCCTCGATCCCACAGAGTGTTCTTGCCGGTGATCCCCTTTTCACCGAGATGCCAGCCGTGATCGCCCCACAGCACGACGATCGTGTTGTCGGACAACCCAGACTCATCCAGCGCGGCGAGGACGCGGCCGACCTGCTCATCCACGAAACTGGTGCAGGCGAGGTACGACCGAACCAGGTTCCGCCATTGGTTGTTCTCACGAACCCACTTCAATCGCGGTTCGGGAAGATTCCAGTGCAGATACCACGAGAAGCGCGGCGTATCGTCGCGGTCATTCTCTTTCACCAAGGGCAACACGCTGTCGTTGTCCGGATAAAGATCGAACCACTTCTGCGTGGCGTAACAGGGGACGTGAGGCAGAAAGAAACCCGCCGCCAGAAAAAACGGCTGGTCCTTTGGCGCGGACTTGAGCTGCTCAATCGTCCAGCTCGCGATGTGATAGTCCCCTTTGTCTTCGTCCTGGTGTGGGAAGACGCCCCAATCCATGAGCGGGTTGTTTCCCATCGGCGTTGGCCCGATCAGCTTCTTCTCGGGCTTGATCCCAATGCCTCCACCCGGTCCCCAGACATCGAACTCCTCCGCACGTTGCTTCGGCCCACCGGCACCTCCGTGATAGATCTTGCCCGACGTGAGCGTCCGATAGCCGTGAGCTTTGAAATGCTGTGGCAGAGCGACTCGACCCTTCCAATCGTCGAGCGTGCGGAACCACGGCGACAGCCCGTAGATGCCCGTCGTCGTCGGCCTCAGACTCAACAACAGACTGGTCCGCGACGGGTTGCACAGCGGTGCCTGACAGTGAGCGTTGAGGAACACCGTCCCACGTTGCGCGAGTCGATCAATGTGCGGCGTCTTCGCCAGCGGATGTCCTCCGAGCGCACCGATCCAGTCGTTTTGGTCGTCGATGGCGATGAACAGCACGTTCGGTCGGCTCGGCTTTTCCACGCGCGCGTCTTGCAGCGTTTCCGCCGCGAAGGCGTGCCCCGCAGCCACCAACGCGATGCCCGTCACGTATAAAAACTGTCTCGTCATGGAACGATACCTCACGCAGTGTGGTTAGCAGCCTGTTGAAAAAGGGAGGGCGAGGCTCCTGCCGAGCCGCATGTGTGTGGAATATCACTTGTTTCTTGCGGCTCGCCCTCCCAGCAATCCTTTTTCAACAGGCTGTTAGGATCGGCGCATCAATAACTGTCCCATCGTGGCGGATGCGGCCAGCATCTGAACCGACGCTGGCAGCGTCGGCCACGACAGTGATTTCTGCGCCAGTCCTTAGGCGATCAACAAGAGAGAGAGAGAGTAGACCGGTCACTCCGTGGCCGGAATCTTCGAGTCACGGAGTGACTCGTCTACTTTGGGGCAGACGATTTGTGCCGCTCACCTTACTTCTCTGCACTTTAGGCGAACTGTGATTGCCTGCTTGGAGGCGATTGGGGTTTGAAGAACCTTGGCTCTCGGCGATGTTGTGCGTTGCTCAGAGAACACTTCATCGGGAGAGCCAAGGAACGGGACCGCAATAAGGCGAGCGGCAAGAAACAACTTACCTACCGCAACGCGCCCAGTGCCCCGAACGCTTCGGAGCGTCCGGGGCACTTCGGGTAAGGTCTCTTCTGCCGCTCGCCTAACAGGCTGTTGAAGAACGTAACTTGGACGCCCTCGTCCGAGTGATTTCGAGTTGAAAACGGACGGACGAGGGCGTCCATCCTACGTTTTTCAACGTGCTGCTAACTTCCCGAGTGTGGCTGGGGTCCGCGCTTCGCGGCCCCCAGCGAAGCGGGATTCGCCCCAATCTGGGGGCGGCGAAGCGCCGACCCCAGCCACACAATCACACAATTTCGAGTTCGGGAAGTTATTGCGCTCCCGTTCCCAAGGATGGTTCAGCGTAAGAGGCGGTTGTCGCAACCGCAACCGCAGCACAAGCACTCCAAGCCCTCGCGGCATGACCGGCGGCGGTGGCTGGAACGAGCCAATCCCGGGTGGCGGCACACCTCGCACGCCACGTTTCCGCTGGTCAGTGGGTTGGCGGCGGCGAAGATGGCCGGGGCGCTCGATCTGCGGATGAGCTTTCGGCTGGCAATCCTCGTGGCCGGGATGTTGCTCGCGGACGATCGGCGGGCGGCCCGTTCGTGGTTCGTCGCGGCGGGAGTACACGATGATTGAGACCGGTTTTACGACGCGCTGATCAGCATCGGTCGGCAATCGCGGGAGGTGTCGGAAGTGGTGTTGCGGCTCGTGATTGAGAAGCTCGATCCGGAGTCGGGCGGGCAGATCACGCTGGCCATTGATGACATGCCGGAGAAGCGTTGCGGGCAGCATGTCGAAGGAGCCGGTGTGCATCATGACCCCACGCCGGGACCGTCGGGGGGCGAGTTCTGCTATGGCCACAACTGAGTCACGCTGGCGTGGTTGGCGAAGCATCCGCGGTGGGGCGTGATCGCGTTGTCGTTGCGTTCGCTGCTCTCTGTTCGCGAAGTCGATGTGCCGCAGCTCGACGCGAAACGGGGCTGGACATTCGCGATGAAGCATCCGCTCGCGGCGCAGTTGGTGGCGTGGTTCGTGGCCACGCTGCGGTCGTGGAAGTTGGGTTCATCCGATGTTTTGGAAGGAGTCCAATGAGCGTGATGAAGTCCGTCGTTTTCATCCTGAAGGGATGTCAGCGATTAGCCGGGGGTTGAGTGTCTGCGACACCCCCGGTGCGAAGCCAACGACAGGGGATTGGCATCCTGAAGGGATGCTGGCCAGTTCAGAATGTCTCCTCGTTCCACGAGGCTGGTATCCCTTCAGGATGCAACAGTCCTTTGTCCAACCTCTTCCGCGGGATGGACCAAGGCTGGGCCAACGGGTAGCCCCGGTTGTGGTGAGTTGGACGAGGTTGGCTTAAGTACCCGTAGTCAATTCTCTGACAAATAATCTGCCCCCAACCGGGGTTTCGCCCAAAGCGGCGCCAACTCCGGCCACTCCGCCGTCGCGGCGGTGGCCTCCTCCAGTGTCTCTTGGTGAGCCGGGTGCCGTCAGGCCCCGGACAGTTTTCGTTTGGCATCGTTGGCGTCGTGTCGCCGTCGAAGAGTCCGGGGGCTTACGCCGCCCGGCTCACCAAGACGCGTTGGGGGAACCGTGTTTATTTCGTAGTCGCGGCCTCTTCATCGAGCAGCGTGCGGATGTTTTGCAGGATCGTCTTGGGGTCGGGGCGTTTGACGCGGGTGGTGAAGTCCAGCCCGAGGTTCTCGGCTTGGGCGTATTCCACGAACGCCCACGGGTTGCCGAACCGGCGGCCGTAACGGCATTCGAGCAGATCGAGGAACGCCCGGCGGTGATCACCCTGCACCAGCGGCGAGTTGAGAAACTCGATGATCTCGGCCTTCGTGAGTTTCAGCGTCGAGAATGCGTGGTCAGTGGAGCCCGTGTTGTCGTCGGCTGCACTACGTTCGGATACCACTGGCGAGGGCCGTCGCTTGCCAGTGTTCTTTCTGATGATTGAACGGATCGTGTGTCCTGCGAAAACACGGGTGGTCCAAAGCCATCGCTCATGGTGCCCAGCGTTGCTGGACGCATTGGTTCCGGGCAAGTAGAACGAATTCGCTCGTCATCCGCCCCGTGTCCGACCTTCCTCGGAAAGGCCCTTCTCGTGCCCGTTCCCGCTGAAATCAAGAAGCTGGTGGAACGCTTCACGCTCCACCGTGAGGACTATCTGGCCGGGAACTACAACGAGACGCAACTGCGGCGCGAGTTCATTGATCCGATGTTCAAAGCTCTCGGCTGGGACATCGACAATGAGTCGGGCAATGCCGAAGCGTACAAGGATGTCATTCACGAGGATGCCATCAAGATCGGTGGGTTCACGAAGGCCCCGGACTACTGCTTTCGGATTGGCGGCACACGGAAATTCTTCCTCGAAGCGAAGAAGCCCGCCGAGAACATTGAGGACGATCAGAGTCACGCGTACCAGCTTCGGCGTTATGCGTGGTCGGCCAAACTACCGCTCTCGATTCTGACCGACTTCGGGGAGTTCGCGGTCTACGATTGCCGCTTCAAGCCGGAGGAGAAGGACAAGGCGTCGAAGGCGCGCGTCAAGTTCATCAGGTTCGAGGAATACCTCGACCGCTGGGACGAGATCGCTTCGATCTTCTCGCGCGAAGCGGTTCTGAAAGGCTCGTTCGACCGCTACGCCGACTCGACCAAATCGAAACGCGGCACGTCTGAGGTCGATAGCGAGTTCCTGAAGGAGATCGAAAACTGGCGGCTCAGCTTGGCGCGGAACCTCGCGCTGCGGAACCCCGACCTCGACCAGCGCGGCCTGAACTTCGCCGTGCAACGGATCATCGACCGTCTCGTCTTCCTGCGGATCGCCGAGGATCGGGGGATCGAGGACTACGGCCAGTTGCAGGCGCTGCTGAACGGCGCGAAGGTCTACGCCCGGATGGCCGAGCGGTTTCGCGCGGCCGATGATCGTTACAACTCGGGATTGTTTCACTTCACGCCGGAAAAGGGACGGCAAGAGCCGCCCGACGAATTCACGCTGGCGCTGAAGATCGACGACGACACGCTCAAGGAGATTGTGCGGAAGCTGTACTACCCCGACAGCCCGTATGAATTTTCGGTCCTGCCCGCCGACATTCTCGGCCAGGTCTACGAGCAGTTCCTCGGCAAGGTCATCCGGCTCACGACAGGGCATCAGGCGAAGGTCGAAGAGAAGCCCGAGGTCAAGAAGGCGGGCGGCGTTTACTACACGCCGACATTCATCGTCGATTACATCGTCAAGCAGACGGTCGGTCGGCTGCTGGAGGGAAAGACGCCGAAGCAGGCGGCGAAACTGAAGGTGCTCGACCCCGCCTGCGGCAGCGGATCGTTCCTGATCGGCGCGTATCAGTTTCTGCTCGACTGGCATCGCGACTGGTACGCCAACCACAACCCCGAGAAGTCTCCGAAAGAGGTCTACGCGGCAAAGGACGGCTGGCGGCTGACCACAGCCAAGCGCAAGGAGATTCTGCTCAACAACATCTTCGGCGTGGACATCGACTCGCAGGCGGTTGAGGTGACGAAGTTGTCCCTGCTGCTGAAGGTGCTCGAAGGAGAAAACCGCGAGACGCTTGAACGCCAGAAGAAGCTGTTCCACCAACGCGCCTTGCCGGACCTGGGTAGCAACATCAAGTGCGGCAACTCGCTGATCGGCCCCGACTTCTACGACGGCCAGCAACTGAGCCTGTTCGACGCCGACGAGCAATACCGCATCAACGCCTTCAACTGGCAGACCGAGTTCCAACCGATCATGAAGTCCGGCGGCTTCGACGCCGTCATCGGCAACCCGCCGTATGTGAGGCAAGAGTCGCTCGCCGCCTTCAAGTCCTACTTTGAGCGACGATACGCGGCCTTCAACGGAACCGCTGACTTGTACGTGTACTTCATGGAACAGGGAGTCCAGTTGCTACGCGAGGGCGGCGTACTCTCGATCATCGTGTCGAGCAGCTTCCTGCGCGCCACCTATGGCGAACCGCTGCGTCGCGTGCTGAAAGACCGTGCCGCCATCGTTCGGATTGTGGACTTTGGCGGACTGCCCGTGTTTGCCAATGCTAAAGACACGTACGTCTGCGTTCCGTTGCTTGCCCGGAGCGATCAACGCAAGCGGGTCGAGATCGCGCGGGTGGATTCACTCGATTTCACAGAGCTTTCAACCGTCGTGGATGAACGATTGTTTTCCATTCCCGCAGGACGGCTCGCTGCGAACGCGTGGTCGCTGAAGACCGATGACGAAGCCGCTGTCTTCGCCAAGATCACGGAACGGGGAAAGCCGCTCGGTGACTACATCGAGCGAAAGATGTTCTACGGCATCAAAACCGGACTGAACGAGGCGTTTGAAATCGACGAAACACAGCGGCGCGCGTTAGTCCCCAAGTCATCCAAGAGTGGACGACTGGTCCACCCGATTATCGGCGGTCTCGACATTCGTCGTTTCCACCTCCGAGAGAACCCACGGTTCTTGATCGTCATACCGTCAGGCTGGACATCCACCGAGATGAGTGGAGCCAAGACGAGTCGCGGCGCGGTTTCCGAACGCGACGCATGGATCTGGTTCACCGGAGCCCATCCGCGACTGGCCGAGCATCTCAAGCAGTTTGAACCGGCCTGTCGCAAACGGCAGGATCAAGGCGAGTTTTGGTGGGAGTTGCGGCCGTGCGACTACTACCACGTCCTCGATCAACCAAAGATCATCTTCCCGGACATCTGCAAAGGACCGCGGTTCATGCTCGATGCCAGCGGCTGCTACTTGGCGAATACCGCGTACTGTCTTGGCACCAATGATCGCTACCTGCTTGGCATCCTGAACAGCAAGGTCTTTTGGTTTGTGATCAGCAACATCAGCATTCCGTTCGGTGTCCGCGCCGGAAAGTTTCGTTACCGGTTGATCTACCAATACACGGAACAAGTGCCGATCCGCGTGATCGACTTCACAAACAAGTCCGACAAGTCGCGTCACGACCGGGTGGTGGAGTTGGTGGAGCGGATGCTGGCGTTGCACGAGCAGTTGCCGCAGGCACAGACCGATCAGGGCAAGACCGTGCTCGAACGGCAGATTGCGACCGTGGACCGGCAGCTCGATCAACTCGTCTATGAACTGTACGGCCTGTCCGACACCGAAATCGCCCTCGTCGAAGAGGCCACAACGCACTGACTATAAAGTTGCTCGAACGCGGCGGCGGCGGCGCGCAGGTCTTGCGTCGAGAACGGCGGGCTGCCGGTGAGCAGTTCGTACAGCATGACGCCCAAGCTGTAGACATCGGTCCGCGTGTCGATATCGATGCTCGCCTCGGCCTGCTCGGGAGACATATATTGCGGCGTGCCGAGGAACTGGTCGTGCTGCGTGAACAGCGTCTCGTCGGTCAGTCGCTGCGCGATCGCCTTGCGATGCCGAAGTCGATCACCTTCGCGAACGGCCGGTCGTCCTGAGTGCTGACCAGCACGTTGCCCGGCTTGAGATCGCGATGGATGACTCCCTTGTGATGCGCGTGCTGGATCGCCTGACAGACCTGCTCGAACAGCTCCAGCCGCTCGCGGATGGTGAGGTGGTTCCGGTCGGCGTAGTCGGTGATCGGCTTCCCCTTGACGTACTCCATCACGAAGTAGGGCCGCCCGGTGTCGTCGGTCCCCGCGTCGAAGACTTTGGCGATGTGCGGATGGTCCATCAGCGCGAGGGCCTGCCGCTCGGCCTCGAACCGCGCGAGGACCGCCTTGGAATCCATCCCCAGCTTGATGAACTTGAGCGCGACCTGCCGCCGGATGGGCGAACGTTGCTCGGCCCGATAGACCTCGCCCATCCCCCCGCCGCCGATCCGTTCGAGAATGCGATACGGCCCGACCGATTCCGGCATGTTGTTGAGCAGCTCGCGAGCACGCTTGATGGCGGCCTCGTCATAGTGAGCGGTCGGTGAGAGGGCGGGATCGAAGGGATCGTCGATCGGTTTGTCGGCGGGTTTGTCGGACATGGTTCGGTTCCGTGGGAGCGTGGAGAGGTGTTCCGTTGTCAGCGTTCGGTCTTCAGAAGGCAAGTCGGCTTAAAGTAGCCGTCATCGCTCCGCGTGATGAGCCTTCCGCGAGCGACGTTTGATTGTTCCAAACCGGCCGCCTCACGCAGACGAAGACTTTCATTGGCCGCCGAAACTGCGATTGGACTCGCGCGGGGATTGGGAGTCTGTTCCGCGAGGCTCATCACGCGGAGCGATGATGGCTACTTTGCTCGATTCATTTCAGCCGTCATCAACCCAATAACCGCGAACCGGCCGAGCCTGACAGACATCGCGAAAGATTTCTCGAAAAATGCGGAACGGCTTGTCAGGCGTGTTCGGCTTGCGGGTATCAGGTAGAGGGAGACATCAAGGTTCTCACAAAGTAGCCATCATCGCTCCGCGTGATGAGCCTTGCGCGAGCGACGTTCGAGCGTTCCAAACCGGCCGACTCACGCAGGTGAAGACTTCAAACGGCGGCCGAATCTGCGATTGGTGTCGCATGCGAATTAAGAGTCGGTTCCGCGAGGCTCATCACGCGGAGCGATGATGGCTACTTTGACCGATTCATTTCAGGCGTCATCAACTCAATAACCGCGAACCGGACTGGTCTGACAGGTGCGGAGAAAGATTTCTCAAAATATTGTGGACACGGCTGTCAGACGGGGACGCCTCGCGGGTATCTAGGTGGCGAGCGTTGCCACGCTTCGTCGTTGCTGTCTGGTGAGTCAGGTGCCGTGAGGCCAATGGCACTCACTTTGTGATTCTGTGAGCGGCAAGACGCTAGCCGCCGATTGTTTTCCAACGAAGAAACCGGCGGCTAGCGCCTTGCCGCTCAGGATATTT
>JAYTQJ010000186.1:0-4800 GCA_043746775.1 Schlesneria sp. | reverse complement strand
GTGCGACGTAGCTGAATTCGTGAGAATTCAGCCGGCTTTGATGGTCGTCTGAAGTCTTACGACTTCAGCTACACCCCAAAGTGAGTGCCATTGGGCGTAAGCCCCCCGGTTCTTCCCAAGCGGGCTGACGCCCAAGAACCAGGGGGCTTACGCCGCCCCGCTCGGAAACCTCTCACTTTGTGCCGCGTGAGGAATGAACTGCGAACGATTTCTCAACCAAGGACGTAGTGAACCATTTGTCTCGTGCTCGCTCGCTGAAACGACTCCGCACGGACGCTTGAAACCTCTTCCAATTCACCCATCGAAGCCCGCGCCGCAAACTTACCTCACCCGTTGAAAATGTGGCCTGAATCCGACCGACAGCACCCGCCGAATCACCGACGTTACCGATTGCACCGGTCAATCCAACGTGTTGGCAAACGACATCGCCAGACTCGGTTTCTGCATTCCGAAACCACGTCTGGCGAAACTGTCACTCTCATCTCAGTGGGGCGGCGACACACTGCTCGCCCCGCCCCTCACATTGTGGCGGACGGAAGCTGAGGGAATTCTTGAATGGACTTTCGGTCCCTTCTGTCGGGTTACGGCAAGAACTGATTGCCCCGAAGACACCAGCCCGAAGTTTGAGTTTTGAAGTTGCGCTCTTTTGGTTTTTCGCCCCAACGGGGCAGCCGTAAGTCAGCCCAGGGCAAGCGACCAACGGGAGCGCCGCCCTGGGACTCGGTCGTCACAGAATCTCAAGCCCTGAAGGGGCGGCACTATCTTGCTTACAGGGATAGCATCGCCCCTTTGGGGCTGAAATCGCCAAAAGCGCAACTTCAAAAAGTGTGAACGAGAGCAAAGTCACTCGACGCCCTCGTTCACACTTCGAGTGGGTGGGGGGCAGACAATCTCTTCTGTCGCGTTCCGGCTTCGTCTCGGTCGTGCCGGTAGAACGCGCACCGCCCGCGCGAAAGACCGCAACTCTTTAGCACCCCAGAATCGCTCGTTGACCACAGTCCGAGCACCGCGCAATGATTCGACTCGTGCAATTCCACTCTTCGTTGCAGGCCTGTCATGCGTTGCTTCTCTTTCCTTTTGATCGTTGTTGCGACGGGAACGGCCGAGCCAGTCCACGCTCAACCGTTGTCCGCCTCATCCTCTGCGCCGTTCGTGGAGTATCAGTATCAACTCCACTACCCGCGCCCGTGGCAGGGCTACCCTGGTCCGGGCTTGTCGCTCGGCGGGACATTGCCAGAACAAGGCGGCGACGGAATTTCGTCGCTGTACGGCTTGCCATTCCCGTGGCCACTCGGTTACGGCGTCTACCGCAACCCGCCTTCTTTCATGCAGCATTCTGCCGTGCAGCCCATGTGGTCCGAGGCACCACAGATGTTGTTGCCTCCTCCCATTCCCACCATCGACTCCCCTTGGGATGCCGCTCAGTCCCGCCGTAATCAGCGAGTTCGCGCGGCAGGTCATGCTCCCCACGGAACGTCACGTTCACCCAGCCCCGCAACAATCGGCACCACCGCCGACATCATCTCCGCCCCGGTATCAAGTCCCGAGTCGAGGCAACTCAGCCGCGAACAACAAGTCGCAGGTGACGCGAAGTTACAAGCGGGACACTGGCCTCAAGCCTGCCTCAACTATCGGAACGCGGTCGATGCGGCAGAAGAACGGGCGGAGGCTCACCTGCGATTGGGCTTCGCGCACACGGCACTCCAACGATTTCCGATGGCCGTGCGCGAGTTCAAGCGAGCATTATCGCTCGATCCTGCCGCCGCTTCGGGAGATCGACTCGCCGTGCTGTTTGGGCCGGACAGCGAAGTTGCGAGAAAGTCGATTCAACGACGGATCAGTGGCTGGGTGCGTGAAGACCTTCATGACGCGGATCGCCTGTTTTTGCTGGGACTCTGGCTGCACTTCGATGACGACGCCCGCGCCCCCACCATTTTGGAAGCCGCACTCCGGTTCACTGACCAAGACCAGCACATCGTCGCGCTACTGACTCCCACCGCAGAGGTCGTCCCCGCGATCGACCATCCCAGCCCGACGGAGGTCACTCAGTCACCCAGCTTGAACTCGACGCCAATCCCGTTTGGCGAGTCTCCGTCGCCAGTACCTGACGACACTTCAAACGGCGCACCCGACCGCGACAGCGAGGGGCAGCTTCTGCCACCGCTGCCGATCGACTAGTACCGCGTCACAGCTTAGCAGCCTGTTGAATAACGTTTGCCGGGAGGGCGAGGCTCCTGCCGAGCCGCAAGAAACAAGCGACTTTCCACACACGCACGGCTCGGCAGGAGCTTCGCCCTCCCTTTTTCAACAGGCTGTAAGCGTCGGCGGCGTCCACCGCGTTCCAGTCCAAGAAGTCGGACAGGAACACCAGCCCGGCCATCGAAGGCAACTCCTTGGTGGGACATCCCGTGTCCGGCGAGAAGTGCTCGGCCAGCTCCCTCACCGGCAACAACTCCAACACCACCGCCCGAAAGACACCCTGCCACCCGACCAGAATCCGCTTCCAAGCCATCCCGACAGCCCCCCTCGCACGGGTCAAACATCCGTGTTTGTCGCGGATCACGAATCAGTCGCATCACGCCCACCTTGCCCTGTAAAACCAGCCTCTTCCACGAAACGCCGGTCTCACAAACCGAACGCAATCCCAACAGCACCAGCCACGGAAAACCCCTAAAAACAGCCTACGCCCGTAAAACCCCGCCAAGAGAGAGTTCTGGCGGAAACGTCTTTGTTGCCTTCGGTTCACATTTTTTTTGAACAGAAGGCAACAAGGAGAACGGCCAGCCTGAGACGCTACTCAATGAGTCTCGTTTCAAGATCGAAGACTCCACGTCCCCTGCGAAAGGGGTGACTCGCAACCCTTCATCAACGCGCGCACGCCCGATAGACTCCCGCCCTTCAATTGCCTTCCCACACTGAAAGGAGTCGCCTGTGCGCTGGTCTCAAACGCTGATCCCGACCATGAAGGAAACCCCGTCAGATGCCGAGGTTCCCAGCCATCAACTCATGCTGCGCGCCGGGATGATCCGGCAGCTCATGGCGGGAGCTTACACGTATCTGCCGCTCGGCCTGCGGGCGCTCAAGAAGGCCGAGGCGATCGTTCGCGAAGAGATGGACGCGGCGGGCGGGATCGAGATCTTCATGCCAGCCCTCCAGCCGATCGACCTCTTCGAGCGGACGGGACGCAAGGCGGCGTTTGGCAATGTCCTGATCAACTTCAATGTGAAGCGGGGCGACCGGCAGGTCCATCTGGCTCTCGGGCCGACGCACGAAGAGGTCGTGACCGATCTCATCTCGAAGCACATCAGCAGCTATCGCCAGATGCCGATCACGCTCTATCAAATCCAGACGAAGTTCCGGAACGAAGAGCGGCCGCGGTTCGGCATCCTCCGCACCAGCGAGTTCATCATGAAGGATGCGTACAGCTTCCATTCGTCGCTCGAATCGCTGAACGAGACGTACCAGAAGATGTATCGCGCGTACTGCCGCGTCTTCTCGCGCTGCGGCTTGGATTATCTGCCGGTTGAGGCCGAGAGCGGTCCCATCGGCGGAGACGGTTCGCACGAGTTCATGATTCCCGCCGCCAACGGTGAGGACCAGATCGTCTACTGCAAGCAGACCGGTTACGCCGCGAACTGTGAGCGGGCCGAGACGGGTCGCAAGCCGCCCGTGATCGCGGCCTCTGCTGACGCCAAGCCGATCGCAAAAGTTCACACGCCACAGGCGGGCAGTATCGAGGCGGTCTGCAAGCTGCTGAAATGCAAGCCGCACAAGATGGTCAAGACGTTGATCTTCGTGGCCGATGGCCAGCCGGTCGCGGTCCTCGTGCGAGGCGACCACGAAGCCAATGAAGGAAAGATTCGCCGCGCGCTCAAAGCGACCACCTTGGAACTGGCCGATCCCGACGTGATCCTGCAAGTGACGGGAGCACCCGTTGGTTTCGCTGGCCCGGTCGGCATCAAGTGCCCCGTCATCGCCGACCACGACGTGCCGCTGATCGTCAACGCGATCACCGGTGCGAATGAGGAAGACCAGCACTACGTGAACGTCAACGTGGCGACGGACTATCAGCTCGACACGACTCACGACCTTCGCAACGCCACCGGCGGCGATCCGTCTCCGCGCGGCGAGGGAACGTTGGAACTGGTTCACGGCATCGAGGTCGGCCACGTCTTTAAGTTGGGGACGAAATACAGTGCCGCGCTGGACGCCCTGTTCGACGATGAAAAAGAGTTCCGTCAGCCGATCATCATGGGCTGCTACGGCATCGGTGTGAACCGCATCCTCGCGGGCCTTGCCGAGACGAAGCACGACGAAAACGGACTGATCTGGCCGCTGGCAATCGCTCCATATGAGGTGATCCTCAGTGCGCTCGATGTCACTGACGCGAACACGCTCGCGGCGTCAGAAGCTCTCTACGCGGACCTCAAGGCGGCGAAGGTCGATGTCCTGCTCGACGACCGCGATCAACGCCCCGGCGTGAAGTTCAAAGACGCCGACCTGATCGGCATCCCGCTCCGAGTCAACGTCGGCGGCAAGGGCCTGAAGGAGGGGGTGGTGGAACTGAAGTGGCGCACCGAAAAGGATGCGATCAAGGTTCCAGTGGCCGATGCCGCGCGGGTCATCCAAGAACAACTCGCCGCACGACGTGTCCAAGAGGCGGGCCGCGTTCCAGCATGATGCGTTGCCCACGCGGTTACCCCTGCCGTGACACAAACTGAGTCTTGTCCGAGCGGGGCGGCGTAAGCCCCCCGGTTCTTCCGAATGAGGGCTTACGCCCAAGAACCGGGGGGCTTACGC
>JAYTQJ010000185.1:0-4801 GCA_043746775.1 Schlesneria sp. | reverse complement strand
TCGCTCACGCTGCGGGTTGGTGTCGTTGGTCGCCTTTCGCTCTGCGGAAGAGCGTTCTTTCGCGGAGCGAAAGACGACATTATTTGCGGTCCCGTTCCTTACCATCGAATCTTCTTCTGAAACCGCTGTCGAATAAAAATTGCGGTCCCGTTCATGAGGATCAGAACCACGAGCAGCACCACGATCCCCGCCGCCGAGACATGCTCGAACCCGCGACTGGAATCGCTCACCCAACTGTAAATCTGTAACGGGAGCGCGGTGAACTGGTCGAACGGAGCCTGAACCAGTTTTCCGGGATGAGTCAGCGCATCGGTGATTCCCGCGATGCGTCCTGGCACGACGCTGAGCTGTGCCGCCGCTCCGAGAACCAGCAGCGGCGCGGTCTCACCCAGCGCACGTGACAGCGCCAAGATCACGCCGGTCAGGATGCCGGGAAGAGCCGCAGGGAGAACTTGATGACGAACCGTTTGCCACTTTGTGGCTCCCAAGGCGAGAGACGCATGGCGTAGCGACGCGGGAACAGCGCGGAGGGCTTCTTGAGCCGCGATGATGATGACCGGCAGGCTGAGCAGAGTCAGAGTGGCTGCGCCCGAGATGACGACTCGCCCCAATGGCAACTCGAACGAGAACTCGACCAAGCCGAGTGAGCAAACGAATTTCTCGGGTCGATCGCGCAGTCCAAACATCCGCACGAAGACCGTGAAGCCGAGGATGCCGTAGACAATTGAAGGGACACCCGCGAGGTTCGAGATGTTGAGTTGAATCAACTTCGTCAACCGTGTCGGCCGCGCGTACTCTTCGAGGTACACGGCCGCTCCCACGCCCAGCGGCACCGCCATGATGGCCGTCAATCCGATCAACCACAGGCTACCGCACAACCCCGCCACGATCCCGGCTTCCTCGGCAATGTACGAGTTTCCGCGTGTGAGAAACCCAAACGTGAGCCACCCCCACGCCTGCCGACCGATCCCCAGCAACAGTACGGCGAGCACGCCCATCGACAGCCATGTTGTGAGTCGGCAGAGCCATTCAAACGCCTGGCCGAGACGGTGACGAAGCACCAGTTTTCGTTCGTAGAAATCATCGTGCAAGTTCATTGGTACACCTCGCGATACCGGGCGAGAACCATCTGCGAGACCATGTTCATTCCCAGCGTGATGATGAACAGCACGAGAGCCACCGCGTACAGGCTCTTCTCCAATGTCGAACCCGCCACGACCTCGCCCTGCATCACGTTCACGATGAAGATCGTCATCGTTTGAATGGCATCGAGCGGGTTGAGCGTGAGCGCCGGTTGGCCCGTGCTGGCGATGGCCACGGCCATCGTCTCACCGATGCTGCGTGAGAGTGCGAGGAGAAACGACGCCAAGATTCCGGACAGCGCCGAGGGGACGACAATCTTGGCGCTCACGTCGAACTTGGTGGAACCGAGTGCGTAACCGGCCTCACGCAAACTGTTCGGGACCGCCCGCAACACGTCTTCACTGAGCGACGCAACCATCGGGATGATCATGATCCCGACCACGATCCCGCCCGCCAGCGCGTTGAAGCCGCCCACCGATAACCCGAACGTGTGCTTGAACAGCGGCACGATGAAGAATGGCGTCAACACTTTGAGCGCGAAATAGCCGTAGACGATGGTCGGGATTCCCGCGAGCAGTTCGAGCAACGGCTTGCAGAGCGATCTCGTGCGTGGCGTGGCGTATTCGCTGAGATAGATCGCGATCATCAGTCCCGCAGGCAGACCGATCAGTCCCGAAATGCCCGTGATGAGCAGCGTGCCACACAGCAGCGGCAGGATGCCGTAGTGCCGCTGTTCTTCGGCGTACTGTGGTGTCCAGCGGGTCTCGCTGAAGAACTCGACCAAGCCGATCTCTTGAAAGAACGACGTGTCGGGCGGGAGGGAGACAATCGCTTCCGTGACGAGGACATAGATGATCGAAAGCGTCGTCACGATAGACAGCAAGGCACAACAGAACAGTCCCCCTTGGATGAACTGTTCGCGTGTGCGTTGCCACGAAAAGGTTCGCCGCAACGAGGCCGTTGATTGTTCGCGTCGAGCAGGACCGGCGCTAGCCACGGGTTGTCACCTGAATGGTTCGTCGAGGGAAAGTGCCGCCGAATGGCGAATACGATCTTCTTCCCGTTACTGAGACTCCGCCCAAAAACAATGTCGTCTTTCGCTCCGCGAAAGAACGCCCTTTCGCGGAGCGAAAGGCGACAAACGGCGGAGTCATTCTTGGACAAGCTCTAACGTCGCTCTGATCTCACCCCATCGGGCTTGCCCCGATGGAATCAGGTTTATGCACTACTCGTTGGGCATCTTTGGTATCGCCCCGCGAGCCACACTGTGACAAGCGGGGGGAATTGAACCGACACATCGCGCTCACGGGGTACGGCTTGAGCGAAGCAGCACCTCACAACCATCACTTCGATTCTGTCGCCTCAACCGTTTTCAGAGCCGCTTCCAACCGCTCCGTCATGGCTTGGCGAGTCTCATGCGTCATCCGAACAAACCCCCGCTTGGACACCAGTGGCTGAGCCGCTTCCGAAATGAAGAACTTCAAAAACTCGGCCACTTCCGCCCGCTTCATCGCCTCCTTGTTGACATACATGAAGAGGGGTCTCGATAGCGGAACGTACTCGCCGCTCAGGATCGTTTCGACCGTAGGCATGACAGGAGCCGCCGCCGTTTCAGCGGCGTCCTTCGTGGGCGAGACACCAATCACTTTGACTTTGTCCTTGTTCTCGACGCAGTAGCCGTAGGGGATGTAGCCGAGAGCGAACTTGTTGCCCGAGACACCCGAGATCAGGATGTTGTCGTCCGAGGCGGGCGTGTAGTCGGTGCGAGTCGAACCCTTCTTGCCGACGATGACTTCCGTGAAGTACTCGAACGTCCCTGAGTCGCTGTCGGCTCCGAACAACTGGATCGGCTGATCGGGCCATTGGGGATTGAGGTCACTCCACTTGGAGACTTTGCTATCGGGCTGCCACAGCTTTTTGAGTTCCGCGACGCTCAATCCCGTACACCAGTCGTTTTCCGGATGAACGGCGATCGACAAGCCGTCGATGGCGACGGTCAGTTCGAGCCACTCGATCCCCTTCTCTTTCAGCTCTTTGACTTCCTTCTCGGCAATCGGACGCGAGGCATTCCAAATGTCGCTCTGTCGCAACGCAAACTTCTTATAGCCGCCGCCCGTTCCCGAACGACCGACGCTGACCTTGTGCTTCGTACTCTTCTCGAACTCGACGGCAACCGCCTGAGAAATCAGGTAGACCGTGCTGGAACCTTCGACGTTGACGAGTGCCTCTTCGGCAGCGGACTCAGTCCCTTTGTCGCTGACGGGTGCCGCACCATTGAGTGGTGCTGTTTTAACAACGGGTGCTGCAGGCTTCACGCAGCCGTTGAGTCCCGCCAAGCTGAACAGACTGACTCCGACAAACAGCCAAGCCAACCGCGACTGACGAACAACAAACATCCGGCGATCTCCAACTGGGTTTGAGTTTGATTCCATCGAGAATCGCAGGGGCCATCAACCCCCACCTGAGCGGGCGGTAGCTTAAGCGGCGACAACGAAGTTTGCGACGAAGTGTTCATTAAGATTCGATGAACATTTGCAGGGCTGGATTTGACGACGAGCCGACGGCTTGTTCGCATTTACTGCGAACGGACATCGCCCAAGTCCGTGACCGTTCTCGGCGAAGTCTGTCTGCGATACCTCTGTACCTCGCGCGGTCAGGACCGCGTCAATCTCGGCCGCGCCGGGGTGTATCTCACAATCCCAATTTGAAGCATCCACAGGACGCCACTCATGATTGTCGCTGCCGGATTAACGCCCGCTTGGCAACAGATTCTTGTCTTTCAACAACTCCACGTAGGGCACGTCAATCGCGCGCGGCAGGCGGTCTGGTGTGGGTCGGGCAAAGTACTCAACGTCGGTGCGGCGTTGCATCAGCTTGGAGCCAAGTCGCTCACGATCAGTCCGGTCGGCGGCGCGACGGGGCAACACATTCGGGATGACTTTGCCCGGCGCGGCATCCCCGCGCGATGGGTTGCGACGAACGCAGCCACGCGCGTCTGCACGACGCTCCTCGATCAGGCCACCGGTGCCACGACTGAACTGGTCGAGAACTCGACCGCGTTGACGGAGTTCGAGCTGGATCAGTACGCCGAGGCTTTCGCGGAGGGAGTCCGTTCCGCCAGCCACGTCGTCCTGAGCGGATCGCTGCCGCAGGGAACGGCTCCGTCGTACTACCGAGGTCTACTGGAACGGACCTCCGCACGGACACTGCTCGACATCCGCGGCCGCGAGTTGATCGAGTGCTTGCCGCTGCGTCCCTTCCTCGTGAAACCGAATCGTGAGGAACTGGCCACCACCGTGGGACGCTCACTCACCACGGACGACGACGTGGCCACCGCGATGTCCGAAGTCCGAGACCTCGGTGCGGAGTGGGTTGTCGTCAGCAACGGCCCCGCGTCCCTGTTCGTGCTTGGCCCGAGTGGCCTGCATCGCATCGAGCCGCCGCAAGTGCGGACCGTCAACCCCATCGGCTGCGGCGATTCCCTCACGGCCGCCATCGCGTCACAACTCGCACGGGGCGAATCTCCGCTCGACGCAATCTCCTTCGGCGTGACCTATGCCGCCCACAAAGCCTCGCAACTGCTGCCGGTCGCAACCGGGTAGGCGACCGGCAACAGTTGTCTGACCTGCACTATACCTCTCGTGGTCATTGATGAGACATCTGAGCGGGGTGGCGTAAGCCCCCAGGTTCTTCGCGAACGGGCTAACGCCCAAGAACC
>JAYTQJ010000184.1:0-4801 GCA_043746775.1 Schlesneria sp. | reverse complement strand
GCGAGAAAGTGAAGGCTGTTTCTCATTCTCACGGCGACGTCGAAGCTCCGTGACCGTGGCACCCAATCTCCCAGATTCAAAAGAGCGATGGCCATGGTCACATTTGCACGTTGCCTCGCACCCGAGTTGGCAACACGGCGAGTGTCGATTAGAACCGCGTCCCTTGCTCCACTCATTCCCTTGCCCCGTAGGTTGCTCAAGGATGTCTCCGCCGACAGAACTCGCACCGCTTCCGCCGCCTAAGGTGCGCAATCTTTTTTGGCGGGTCTCACAGTTTTTCGTGAGCGGCTTCTTCTTCGTCTGGCTCGGCTATCGGACGCGAGGCCACCAGCGATTGGACGAATCGGAGGGTGGCCTGATCCTCGCCAATCATCAGAGCTTTTTGGACCCGATGTTGATCGGGTTGCCTCTGCGCCGTCCGATTAGTTACTTGGCGCGAGACTCGCTGTTCAAAGTCCCGGTCATCGGTTGGATCCTGCGTCAAACTTACGTCATGCCGATCAGTCGTGAGGCGGCGAGTTCGGCCAGCCTGCGCGAGACCATCCGTCGGATCCAGCACGGTTTTTTGGTCGGCGTCTTTCCAGAAGGGACTCGCACGGAAACCGGTGCGGTTGGCGAACTGAAACCGGGATTCGTGGCCATCGTGCGGCGCGCCAAGCGGCCGATCTATCCCGTCGGCATCGCAGGGGCGTTTCAGGCGCTGGGACGCAAGAGTTGGTTTCTCAAGCCGGTGCGAGTCCGCGTGGTCGTTGGCGAACCGATCTCTGTCGATGAGATCGCTCAGTTTGAGGGCCGCGACAAGGACCAAGCGTTGATCGACTTCGTGCGGTCGCGGATCGTGGCCTGTCAGACCGAGGCCGAAGCCTGGCGAGCGATGACCGCAGCGAGATAGCCCCCTTTGAAGCCCGCGTCGATGTTCACGACCGCCACGTTGGCCGCGCAACTGTTCAGCATCCCAAGCAACGCTGCAAACCCACCGAGGTTCGCGCCGTAACCGACGCTCGTCGGCACCGCGATCACCGGAACGGAGACCCAGCCCGCGACTACGGATGGCAACGCCCCCTCCATCCCCGCCACGACCACGAGCGCACCGGCTGCGGCAAAACGATCACGCTGCGCCAACAAACGCTGCGGCCCCGCGACGCCCACATCCACGATCACGTCCACCTCGCAACCCATCCATCGCGCGGTCTCGGCCGCTTCTTCCGCCACCGGCCGATCACTAGTCCCCGCCGTCACGACGGCCACCTTTCCGCGAATGTCCTGCGAGGTGTGGCACAGCGCGAGTGTCCTCGCGACGGCGTTGTGCCGCGCGTCGGGGAACTCTTGGCAGACCAGCTCAACCTGTTCGAGTGTGACCCGCGTGGCGAGCGAGTTCTGACCCGCCTGTCGCTGCGCACGAAAGACATCCAAGACAGCAGTCGGCGACTTGCCCGATCCGTAAACGACTTCCGGAAAGCCACACCGCCGTGCTCGGTCCAAATCAACCAGTGCTTCTGGCGTCGGAGCCGTCCCGCCAAATGTGGTCTGCAATTCGGACTCGACCGTTGGCCAATCGACCAGACCAGCCTGCCAACCGAGCAGCAATTCTTGAAGAGCGTGTGAGTTCATGAGGAGGTCCAATGACTTTGCGTGCGAGATTCGTCGGGATGCCGGTCCCCAAGTGGTCGAACAACTTTGTATGGCCCTCTTGCGTCGTTTAACCGCGTGGGCAACGCCCCGCGAGTTGAGCGACGTTTGAGTCTGTTTCCACATCGACACGCGGGGCGTTGCTCACGCGGTTAACACCTCAAATTCAAATTGGCCCACCACGAGGCCTCGTCCTCAAACAAGCGAACCCCACCGGGCTTGCCCCGGTGGATTTAGGTTTTTGCACTACTTTGAACTTCACTTGAAACCCAACATGAGTAGTGCAGAAACCCGCGAGCCACCGGGGCAAGCCCGGTGGGGCGCTTGATCGAGGTCGAGTTGCCGCTTACAGACCGGGTGTCAGCAGCAGCTCGGGGAGCGCGGCGGAGCGTGAGTTTACGAGTGGCGGGTTGTCTCCCGCCCGAAATGTGAACACGGCCGAACACTTGATCTCGTCCGTCACGTTGCGACTCGCCGCGTGCAGTGTCTTGCAGTGGAAGAACAACACGTCACCCGGAGCCATCTCCACGAACTGCTTCGTCGCGATCAGCGGCTGATTCTCGGGAAGGTCCGAGCGGAAGAACAGGTCGTTGTCGAATCGCGACTGTTCGAGCGGAAATCGGTGCGAAGCGGGGATGACTTGCAAGCAGCCGTTCTCCGGCCGCTCGTTGCCGAGGGCAATCCAAACGTTGACCAACTCCGGACGCGCGTACGACCAGTAGCGAATGTCTTGGTGCCAGCCGGTCGCACTGCTGAACTGTGGCTGCTTGGTCATGATGCAATTGTGATGAGCCAGCGGACAGATCACGCGCGGCCCCAGCAACTGTTGCAGTCGCCCGAGAATCGCGGGACGCAGCATCCACTCGGTGAACAAGAAGTCACGGCTGTGAGCTTGCTTGAGTCGTCGAATCGTTCGCCCTCCCACAGCATCGAGCGACTCGGGCGAACCGGGATAATGCAGGTCGGCTTCATACTCGACCGGCGCGATCTTATCCCGCACTCCGCGTTCGGTGGTGAGCCGCATCTGTCGCAGATCGGCCTCGCTCACCAAGCCTCTCACCACGAGAAAGCCGTCTCGCTGAAATTGATCGGTTTCCTGTGCAGTGAACAGCGACGGCTCAACAACGGGTCCAGACTTCACGACGCATGGCTCCAAAGTAATTTGCATTGAGGTTGTAGGGGGCTGCGGCGACGAATCAGCTGGGCGGCTTGGGAGGAAAAGGGAATGAGTGCAAAGTGTTTCGCGCTCCTGCATCCAAGTGCATCCAAGTATTGTTTTGAAACCCCACCCCGCTTGCCGGGGTGGTCTTCAGGTCTTTGCACTACTTCCAAATCCGGTCGTCATCGAGTAGTGCAAAAACCTGATTCCACCGGGACAAGCCCGGTGGGGTGAGTCTTAAAACAAAGTCTAGGTGAAACTAACCTGTCTTGCACATTTGCACATTTGCACATTTGCACTTTTTCACTTCTCACTCTCCCTGCATCTCAGTTCTTGATGTCGTATTCCTTGATCTTGCGATACAGCGTTCGTTCGCCGATCGCCAGCAGTTTGGCGGCCTCTTCGCGCTTGCCCTCGGTCAGTTCGAGTGCCCGTTCGATGTAGTATTTTTCGACCTCTGTGAACGGTCGTCCAATGAGAGCGTCCGCGCCGCGCGGGCCACTTCCCTCGACAGGCAGGTCGCTGTCGTGACCGAGTGGAATGACATCGTCCGGCAAGTCATCGACATCCAGCCGACCATCGCGATCGAGGACCACCATTCCCTCCACCGCATTGCGCAGTTCGCGCACGTTGCCCGGCCACGAATGGGCGATGAGCGCCTGCTGCGCCTGCTTCGAGACGATCGGGAGCGGTCGGTTGTAGCGCGCGGCCAGTTGCTTCAGGAAATGATCGATCAGCAGCGGGATGTCGCTACGTCGTTCGGAGAGTGGCGGGAGTTCGATCGAGACGACGGACAGTCGGTAGAACAAGTCCTTGCGGAACGAACCCTTCTTCACATTCTCTTGCAGGTCGGCATTCGTGGCGGCGACCAGCCGGACGTTCACTTCGATCTCTTCATTCGTGCCGAGCCGCGTAATCTTGCGGTCTTCGAGGACGCGGAGCAGTTTGATCTGCGTCTGCATCGGCATCTCGCCCACTTCGTCGAGAAACAGTGTTCCGCCGTTGGCATACTCGAACTTGCCAATCCGCTTGGCGGCCGCTCCCGTGAACGCGCCCGCTTCGTGGCCGAACAGCTCGCTCTCCAAGATGCTCTCGGGGAGGGCGGAGATGTTGAGCGGGACAAACGGCTTGTTCTTGCGTTCGCTGTTGTGATGGAGCGCCCGCGCGGCGAGTTCCTTCCCCGTGCCACTCTCGCCCAAGATCAGGACGGTGCTGTCGGTCGGAGCCACACTGCGGAACTTCTCCATCACGCGGTGCATCGCGGGACTGTTGCCGATCACCCCTTCGTAACCGAACTTCTCATCGAGGCGTTGGCTCAGTTCTGCGTTCTTGCGGAGCAGGCGGACTCGCGTGGAAGCTTTCTCCACCGCGTGACGCAGCTCAGTGATGTCGAGCGGCTTGGTGAGATACGTGTGAACGCCGTGCTGTCCCGCCGCGACGGCCGTCTTGATCGAGGCGTGTCCCGTCAGCAGGATGACCTCGGCGTCGGGCAATTCTTCCTTCGACTTGCGGAGGATTTCGAGGCCGTCCAAATCGTCCATCATCAGGTCGGTGACGACGACATCGTAAGTCTGGCTTTCAATCAGCGACGCGGCCCGCGCACCCGAATTGGCCACGGTGCAGTCGTATCCAACGCGACGCAGGCTCTCGGCCACAGCCTGTGCGTGAGCCTCATCGTCGTCCACGATCAGGACGCGAATCGAGATGCCCAACAGTTCGACCGGTGTGGTCTCTTTCCCCGCCATCCGAACAGCCCCGCACGAAATTTCCACAACCCGTTCGCGTCTGAGAAAGCCTTTATTTGGCAGATGACTCCGGTGACGCGGGGCGGAAGTTTACCGGTCGATCTCGCGCATTGCACGGCAGACCGAAAACGACCCGCACACCAACCCGCAGCGTGAGCAAGTACGAACGAGACACATCACACATGTTCTGTTCTTAGGGTCAGCGCAGCAATCACTGTCGCATGTAGCCGAACTCGTGAGAGTTCGGTCCGAAGTCTCACGACTTCGG
>JAYTQJ010000183.1:0-4804 GCA_043746775.1 Schlesneria sp. | reverse complement strand
CGTAGGGTGCGTGGAGTCTTCGGAACGCACCGTCTTCGGGGCCAGAACGGTGCGTTCCGAAGACTCCACGCACCCTACAGCGATCTACCTCGATCCCGCCAACCGCACGATCGCCTTCTTGACGAAGTCTTCGAGTTGGTTCCATTGAGCGATCACTTTGGCCAATTCGGGGTCGTTCGAGATTGGCGTGGGAGGCTGAGTGGGCGTTGTGCCGGGGCCGTTGTTCGGCTGCGGCTGTGGAGTCGGTGGGTTCGGTCTCGGATTCGGAGGCGGCTGAGTTCCGGGAGGCGGTTCCATGCCGTGAGGGTAGGGAATCGGGCCTTCTGGTCCGTGGACGGCGTTCGAGTATTGAAGCTGCACCGGGACCATGCCGCTGCCGTCGGCGAGCGGGACTTCGACGAAGACTTGCTTCAACTGACGGGCGGCGGCGATGGGATAGTCTCCCACTTCAAGGCCGCTGTCGGATGTCCAGCCCAGATAGCGGGTCCCCGCCGAGGTGCCGTCGCGGATCGCGTCATCGACATCGGGGTCCGTGCGGAACTCTTGCAACTCGTGATACATCGTGGCGACGACGTTTTTCCAGTTCTGATCGAAGACAGGGATGCCGTTCGATCCGCCATTCGGCAACCGCTCAGAGTAAGCGGAGGTCGAGTAATAGAGCGTCGTCGCACCGAGATGTAAGGAGCCGTGATATCCACCCAGACCACCAGTCGAGTCTTCGGCCTCTTCCATCGGAATGGCTTTGCTTTGCAACGCGAGTTGCTCGCCGCCGTTGGGGTCACCCAAGACAGTTCCGCGTGGCAGCAGGAAGTTGATGCAGGTGTTGGGGAGGTCGTAGCCGCTGAATGCTCCGCCCGCATGCAGACTCTTGAGCTGCCGTTCGAGGTCGCCTTTCGCGACGAATTGCGGTCGCCAGCCCGATAGAAAAAACGATTTCTTGAAGGTCGAGCTGATCGGCTTATTTCCGAAATACTGCACGAGAACGTTGTTTAAATGTGCGTCCGCCATCGCGGCGGCAAGATATTTATCGATGCTCTTCCAGTCCGTCGGATCCCAAGCATCCTGCCCGCCGACATAAAGATTGATATAGCTCAGGTCGCGGATGGTCCTGCCACCGCGATATTTCAAATCTTCCTGCGGAGTGGCCGGAAGATCGGGCACGCGGGCACTGGATGAGGGGAGGCCGGTGTTCGCCGCGTCGATGGCTTCTCGGCGTAGCCGGGCACCTCCACTCCGAGGCGTTTGCGCCGCGCGGTCGATCACGGGCATCGGTCGGCCGTCGATCATCTGGCCGTTCGACGCGAGTATTGCCAGCGGCCGAATGCCCGTTTGCAGCGCGGCTTGGCTACCGAATTGAAGTCCCTGCTGAACTTGAACCATCGCGTGACGGGGCAGGGCGGCACCCGGAACAACTCGTACCGACGATGCGGATCCCGAACCATTCCAACTCGTCGGAGTGATCACTGGCTGGGTGGCGATCGGCGGATGGCTGACCGGCTGTCCGGTACGACTGGGCGGAACCGGTGTGTAAGCGGTTCGAGGTCCGAGCGGTCCGCTGGTGCATCCTGCCAGCAAAACCAGCGACAAACCGATCGCGCCCTTGAGCAACGTCCGTGTCATGGCAACCTTCCTGCGCGATCCATCGCGCGACGAAACGAACTGCCGCTCGACATTCGACCGGCAGATTCGGCCGCTTGATATCACAAGGTGCCAAACGTGGAAAGATGGCTCCGCGCCATTGGCGGACGGGAAAAGTTACCCGCCCGCCCAAGGGGCCTGCTACTTCGCCTTCTGCTTTCGCAGCGCTTCGACGACGGCTTCGTCGAGCTGCTTCAGGCCTTCATCGGGACGGATTTCGTAGAAGCCAATGTGGTAGTGAGCGACTTTGCCATCGTGGCCGATCACGACCCAGAGGGGCAGGGGAGAGCCGAGGCTGCGTGGGTCGCCAAAGCTCGTCAGCAGGGCACCGTCGTCGATGGCCACGTCGTAGCCGAGGTTCATAAACTCTTGAAGCTTCTTGAGGGACCGGCTCGCTGCGCCCGCTTTGTCAGTCTCGGCGAAACGGGGATCGACGTTGATGCCGATCACTTTCGCTCCCAGCTTCTTGCGCTTGTTGTTCAGAAAATCGAGGTAGCCGACCTGGCCATAAGGTTCGGTGAGCGGGTCGCCTCGATATTCCCAGAAGTGCAGGACGACGACATTGCCTCTGAGATCGGACTCGGGAATCGCGGTGCCGTTTGCCTGCTTGAGCTTCAATTGAGGAGCGGTTTGCCCCACGAACTTCTGTTCGAGGCCGGCGACTCCTTCGAGCCGTCGCTGCTGTTGGACCAAGTCCTTCGAAACGACCGCAGACAGTTTCGACCACGCGGTCCCTTCGGCCTGTTTCTCGATCTTGCCGATCGCGGCTTGAGTGGCCTTCAACTGTGAGGCCGTCAATTCCACGAGCTTCTGTTCACCGGTGCGACTGAGCGACAGTTGCAGGTCGCGCAGGGAATCGAATGCTGCTCGCGACTTGCCCTGTTCGGCGGACGCCAGCGGCTTTTGCGATTGAAGCTCGAACTTCAGTTGGAACTCATCGCCCATGCCCATGAAGACCCGTTCGTCGAGCGAGACCAGAATTCCGCTGCCCGCTTCGACGACAAGCGTCTGGGCGCGGCCGATGTTCGACGTGACTTCGATCTGCCAGCAATCGCGATCCTTCACTTTACGTTTGCGGGCGACACGATATTCGTAACGACCGTCGGCCCAGGAAGCATCGGCGGCGAGCTTGTCTTGGAACTCAAACACCGGCGAGCGGAGGGGCAGGGGGTATTGAGTGGCCTCATGCGTGTGCAGCAACCGAATCGGGAGCGACTTCGCTTTGTCGGTCGATCCCGGCGCGAGTAGTCCGAACCGCTCGGGCCACGCCCAACCGCCGCCGCCTCGTTCGTCGAGACTCCACGCGACCTGAGCGGCTCCGTCCTCACTCGCGATCGTCACGGCATAGATCGAGAACGACTTGGCTTCACTGAAGCCCGCCTTCGTCTTCTGACTGAGCGACCCGGTGTATTGCAGTTCGGTTCCCAACGGGACTTCCGTGGCGGAAACCTGAGTCACAACAAGCATCAATCCAACGAGCAGAGAACTCACGGAGACATCCTTTCTGGTGATGGGCAATGGGGGAGGCAGGTCGTCATCTGTATCTGTTGTGATACGGCTCATTCAAGACCCGTGGTTTGAGCGGGCGGCGTTTCAAGGCGGGACGATCTTTCAGGCGGGGCCTTCAAGGGCGGCGGGCATCTTGATCGAAGAGACAACGAGCGACAAGGTGTGCCGTAAAAGTTGCAGGACCATCACCTTTTTGAATCTGGGAGATTGGGTGCCACGGTCACGGAGCTTCGACGTGGCCGTGAAATTGTGAAATGGCCTTCACATCCTCAGTACGGCCACGTCGAAACTCCGTGACCGTGGCACCCCAACTTGAAAAGGCGATGGCCCTGCAAAAGTCGGACTTCGGCGCACGATCGACAGGACTCGTACATCCGTTGGCTCGTTGACAGTCCGAGAAGTGAGACGTAGCTTACCCGACCATCAGATCCCCTCTATTCAGTGAGGGGTTTAAGGTCATCTCGCGTCGAAGAATGGAAGCATAATGTCTCGTCAACGATTGGCATTCGCGGGGCTGCTGACAGCGGCTTGCGGATTCGGGCAACTCGCGGAATTGTCGATCGGTCAGGACAAAAAGTCCGATCCGAAAGGACCGTTGCCCGTAGCGTCGGCGGGCGATCAAGTGATCGTCAAAGCTCAGGCTTCGCGCATCATTGACCCCCACAAATACCGGGTTTCGCTGGCCGTTGAGCCGCTGCAAACGGTCACGCTGTCGGCCCCGTTTGATGGCGTTGTCAAACAGGCTCAAGGGAAGTCGAACTCGAAAATCCAGCCGCAGGCGGAGATCGTCCGGCTCGACACGACCGTTCCCAAACTGAACGTGGCTCGGGCGGAAGCGGCCTTGAAAGTCGCCACTTTCGATCAGAAGCAGGCGGGTGACAAAGACGAGAACGTGAAGGCGATGCTTCAAGCCAAGGTCGATATCGCGAAGGCCGAGGTCGATCTGGCCAAGCACTTTTTGGACTCGTGCAGCGTCCGTTCACCGTTCGCGGGCGAGTTGCAGCGACTGCTCGTCGGTGAAGGGCAGTTTGTCAGGGCGGGCGATCCCGTGGCGATCGTGGTCGATGTCTCCAAAGTCAAAGTGGAAGTCCCCGTCGAACGATCCGCCGCAGAGCAGGGGAAGAGCTTCTCGGTCAAAATTGAAGCGAACGATGTTGAGGGAAAGATCGATGCGGTCTTGCCATTGCACACGCGGTTCGATGCGCTGCGCGAGTTGTTTGAATCGGTCGCTTCGGCGGTCATCGTGATCGACAATGGTGACGGTCGCTTGAAGCCGGGGCAGACAGTTTATGTTCCGCTCGTTCCACGCCAGCCCGTGACGGAAGTTCCGACCAGCGCGATCGGCAATCTCGCCGATGGCCAACGTAAGGTTCAGGTCATTCGGCAGTCCATCGTACGAGATGTCCCCGTGACCTTGATGGGTTCCGTGGGATCGACTCGTCTCTTCGTCAGCGGGCCGTTCGCAGAAGGTGATGAAGTGATCTACGAAGCGTCACATCAATTGGGTGACGCGTTCCAGCTCAAACACGCGGCGGCGTCAGCCGGGACGACGGCCGGGGCCACGACGCCAGGTGGCGAGCCAGCCAAACCGAAGCCTGCAGTCGGGTTTTAGTACTCGTCCAAAAACAATGTCGTCTTTCGCTCCGCGAAAGAACGC
>JAYTQJ010000182.1:0-11266 GCA_043746775.1 Schlesneria sp. | reverse complement strand
CAGGTCTTAATTTTGAGGTAGCCGAACTCGTAAGAGTTCTGCGTTTTCTGAAGTCTCACGACTTCAGCTACTCCCAAATTAAGAACGGACAGGGCACTCGCCCGACGTGCAAGTTTTGAAGTTGCGCTGTTTTGGATTTTCGCCCCAAGGGGCAGCCCTAAGAACCCGTCCAAAAACAGTGTCGTCTTTCGCTCCGCGAAAGAACGCACTTTCGCGGAGCGAAAGGCGACAAACAGCGGAGTCATTCTTGGACAGGTTCTAAGGAACGGGGGCGCAATAACTTCCCGAGTTCCCTTCTTGTTCCCTCCCCTCGGCGGGGAGGGTTAGCAGCCTGTTGAAGAACGTAACTTGGACGCCCTCGTCCGAGTGATTTCTAGTTGAAAACGGACGGACGAGGGCATCCATCCTACGATTTTCAACAGGCTGTTAGGGAGGGGGGAGGAGTCGCAAATCGACTTGACCATCCTCCCCCCACCCCAGCCCTCCCCGCCGAGGGGAGGGGGTAAAGGCCAGGAATTCGGGAAGTTATTGCGCCCCCGTTCCTAAGTTAGCCCAAGGCAAGCGACCAACGGGAGCGCCGCCTTGGGTAGAGACTGGCCGCGGCTTCTTCGGTCCACGGCGCGCTTGCGAAAGCGGTCCACATCCACGTGCTTCGCCAGCGACTTCAGTGCCTTCACGAACGCAGACAATGTCATGGTGCCAAAGGACACCCACTCCTCAGGAGAAATTGTGTGTAATCGGCCTTCCGAGGATCCGTCACCTCCGAGCTTGTGTCGGTGGGACGATGATTGATGCGCCCGCCCAAAGTCGCCTTCCTCGCTCCGCGTGAAGAGAGCCGAACGCGGAATGACACTGTTTCCCGCGTCGCCGGTGACTCGGCTGACTTCACGCGGAGCGATGAAGGCTACTTTTGTCGGTCACGTCATTCTTCTCTTCCTCACTTCGGATTTCGTCCCGCATTGAACTGATAGAAGTAGAGCTTCGATTTGCCGACGGGGTCATTGTTTGGTTCGATGGCGTCGGTGAAGAGGCCGATCGCGCGGCCATCGGGCGTAAGTTCGCGGCAGCCTCCGACAGCGTAAGGGGCGGTGACGGGAAGGCTCGCCGCGTGGTCGTGCCAGGTCGTCCCTTGGTCGTCACTGCGCAGAGCGGCCAGTCGTGGTGAGGCGATGTCTCGCACGATGGCGAAGAGTGGCGAGTTGGCATCGGCTCGACGCGAGATCAACACTCCATCGAGTCCGTTGAGCGAGAGCGTTTCGCCCTTGAACTCGGGGCTGTGACGAAGGTCCTCGCGACCCGTGGCCAGTTCGCGACGGAGATAGGTGTAACGGGCGGGCTTCGATTGAGTCTGATAGATCGCGTGTAGCTTGCCGTGCCGCGCGAGCATCCCCGCCAGCCACGTTGTCACGGTGAACTCATCGTCAAGCGTCAACCGGTCGGCAGGTCCGGTGTCGTCGGACACGAAGGGCGGCGTCAGTTCCGTTCCCGCGAGCGTCTGCCATGTCGTTCCTCCATTGTGCGACTTCATCGCGTGGATGTCCCAATAGACGTGAGTCCCCGGCTTGTCGCCGACTTTCACGGTCGTCCACGCGGCGGTGAGGTCTCCTCGTTCATCGAAGCAGAGCGACGAATACTGAAGCACCGCATTCGGCCCCGGCTTCAGCAGATCCACCGCCGAGATCAGCTTTCCGTCCTCGGCGACTTGGAAAAACCGATTGTTGTGGCTGAAGAAGCAGACCTGCCGCCGCGTCGCATCCCACGCCATGGCGTACTTCCCCGCCGCTCCCTTCGGCAGTGTCGTGGTCGTGCGGGTTCGGTAATCGTCCGCCGCGGTAAACCGATCGACGAAGGCGTCGCCGATTGTCCAATCGACTCGGCCCAGATACAGGTTGTCCGACTCATCGGTCTCCAACACGGGAGGGTTCGTCGCCCCGGTGTCGCTCGCCAACATTTCGAACGTTGAGCCGCCGTCGCGACTCCACATCAACCGCCACGTGTTCGCGGTGTACTCGGCGTTCCGCGACTTGAGGTACGCGAGAAAAATGCCGCGTCGGTTGAATACGATCTTCTGATTGTTGCTTTGAAACGTCGCCCCGTGCAGCACCTGATCGTCGAGGCAGGTGAGTTTGATCTCGGGAAGCCCGGCCGCCGCGAAGGTCGGCAGGCCAAGGAGAATCGCGAGTAAAAGTGTGTTCATCGGTAAGGAAGTGCGCGGCATCGTGATCGGTCTCCGAAATCATTGCTGGTTCTCGTCCCCTCGCTGAGGCACCGGAACGATGTTGAACGGAGGACGTGTAGGATGGACGCCCTCGTCCGTCCGCTTCAAACGGGCTCCATCGGAAAAACTCTTCAAGTGGCAAATCGCTCGGGAGAGGGCGTCCAAGCTACGAATTTCCGTCGGCTGCAACTCGACGTGATCACGCCAGTTTCCAGCCCGTGCGGTACTCGCGTTTGATGTACTGGTCGGCTTCGGGGGCGTTGGGGCAGCGGAGTTGTGCGGCATCCCATTCGATCTTCTTGCCGACGCGATAGGCCACGTTGCCGAGATGGTTGGCTTCGGTGAGCCAGCCCGAGTACTCGAAGTTGCAGCTTGTGACTCGGTCCGTCTTGCAGGCCTTCACCCATTCCTGCTGCTGACCGGGTGAGTCGGGGATGAATGGGTCGGGACGTTTGAAGCCGGAGGACTGGCCGTCGAACATCAGCATGTGGCGGCCATAGTCGGCGAGGAGCATTCCCTTGTCACCGATGAAGAGCGTGCCGCTGTCCCAACGCGGGATGGCTCCGTCGAGCCATTGTTTTGGCTTGTTCGCACCCTGATACCACGTCAGCGTGACGGCAGGCATGTCTCCGCGCGGGCCGTATTCGTACTTGGCCTGCATCGACGCCGGAGCAAGATCGGGATGCGGCGGCGGGCCGCTCGCTTCGATCGTCAACGGCGATTGCAGCTTGAGTGCCCAGAACGGCAGGTCGTTCATGTGGCTACCGAGGTCCGACATCGTGCCGCTGCCCCACTCCCACCAGCGATACCACTTCGGGCCGGGGAAGTAGACGTTGTTGAACTCGCGATGAGGAGCCGGGCCGAGCCACAAGTCCCAATCGACGCCCGCCGGAATCGGATCGGCTGTCTTCGGCCGTTCCTGTGTCGAGACAATGTCGCCGTTCTTCTTGGCGTCCTCGGGCGATTGGAAGCCCCACGCGCGCGAGGTCCAAACGTGAGCCTCTTTCACGTTGCCGATGATGCCGCTCTGCACGAGTTCCACCACGCGGTGGTAGTTCGAGGTCGAGTGAATCTGAATCCCCATCTGAGTCGCCACCTTCGCCTTGGCCGCCGCCTCGCGAATGACGCGCGCCTCCCAGACGCTGTGCGTCAGCGGCTTCTCGCAATAGACGTGCTTGCCAAGTTGCAGAGCGGCCAGCGTGGCGAAGGCGTGCGTGTGTTCGCACGTGCTGACGACGACGGCATCGAACTCGTTCGGGTTGTCGAAGACCTTGCGAAAGTCCACGACCTTGCGAGCCTTCGGCTGCCCGGCCGCCGCCTTGTTGAGATTGCTCTCGTTCACATCGCATAACGTGACGATGTTCTCGGTCCCGGCGACGGCTTGGAGATTGCCTCCGCCTCGTCCCCCCGAACCGATCACGGCGATGTTGAGTTTCTCGGTGAGGCCCCGCGCGCGAAGAATGGCCGGTGCGGCGAACGTCATCGCTGCGGAAGCGGCGGACGTTTGAAGGAACCGCCGCCGCGTGAGTGACGAGGATTGGCGAGACTTTGAATCGGGTTGTACGCGAGGCAGGCGACTCATGGATGTGGTCCTTGCTGGAGACTTCGTAGAGCGACACGAAACTTCAGCGACCGCGCTTTCGAGGCGGGCCGCACACGACGCGGAGAGACTACCCAAGCCCACTCGCTCTGACTACGAAGCCACGTTGGGCGACCGGAAGGAGTTGACGGTCCCGCACTAACCCGAAGTGTGAACGATGGCGTCGATTAACTTCGCCCTCGTTCACACTTCGGGTTGGTGTTGTGTTGGTTAACCCGTTCTTACCGGTCGCCTCTTGACCCGTCACATCCTGTTTTTAATGCCGAAACAACGATTTCCGCGCCACCTTGGTATGCGACGCAAGCCATCGCTATACTTCCGCCCGACTCAGGATGCCGGATTTCGGGGACCGGGTTATTGTCAGCATTGGAAGAGACAGCGTTACATGCCTAAAGAAGAGGCCATTGAAGTCGAGGGGGACGTGGTCGAAGCCCTTGCCAACACGCAATTCCGCGTGAAGTTGAAGAACGGCCACACGGTGATGGCACACGTCGCCGGAAAGATGCGCAAGCACTTCATCCGGATCGTGCCGGGGGATCATGTGCTGGTTGAGGTGTCGCCCTACGATCTCAACCGAGGCCGCATCGTGTTCCGCGAACGCTGAGTTGCGTCCGCCCACACCAACCCGCAGCGTAAGCAAGGATGTGTCACTGCGTTGTTCACTCGTCCCCGCTCACGTTCGCTCACCCTTTCCAATCCTCACTCTCGCCCGCCCTCGCTTACGCTGCGGGTGAGTGACTTCAGGCGAGCCGTTCTTTCGCGAACTCTCACCTTGGAGTGAGTTGCTCCACAGACACACGGCCCTTGCCGCCCACTCGCTCTCCTACGCTTCGCCGTGACTCTTTGGTGCCCCGTTCATGTCGAGTGTTCCTGCCAGTGATGCTTCCCCTTCGGCTCCGCTTCCGTTTGTGAAGCTCTTCACGGATGGTGCCTGTCGCGGTAATCCCGGTCCAGGTGGCTGGGGCTGCATCCTGCGACATCCGGCGTCTGGGTCTGAAAAGGAGATCTCGGGTGGCGTCGTGCTGACGACCAACAATCAGATGGAGCTGCAAGCTGTCATCTCGGGATTGGAGGCGTTGAAGTCTCCATCCGAAGTGGAAGTCGTCACCGACAGCAAGTACGTCGCGCAGGGCTGTGAGGAATGGATGGCCGGTTGGAAGCGGAACGGCTGGCGGCGCAAAGAGGGCGGGGCGTGGAAGCCCGTCAAAAACGTCGAGTATTGGCAGAAGCTCGATGAGTTGTTGACCAAGCATCGCGTCCGGTTCACTCACGTCCGCGGACACATGGGCCATCCCGAGAACGAACGCTGCGACGTGTTGGCCGTGGCGGCGGCTCTGGCTGTTTCGTAACCCCGCTCAATACCAACCCGCCGCGTGAGCAAGGAGATCGAGCGTAGAGTTCCTGGCTCACGCTGCGGGTTAGTGAAACACCCTCGCTCACACAGCGGATTGGTGAAGTCTCGCCTCTGTTGGAAAGTCATCAAGATCATGTCGTCCCTCCCCATCATCGGTTCCTTCGAGCCAGACACGTCCTCGCCGCTGGCCGCTCCCGTTGCGGAGGGTTTCTGCAAAGGGACGTATGCGTTCGTCACGCTCGGCTGTCCGAAGAACCTTGTCGATAGCGAGAAGATGCTGGGGACGCTGGCTCTCGATGGCTATGCCCTCGTGTCGGAAGCGGACGGCGCGGACTTTGTGATCGTCAACACGTGCGGCTTCATCGAAAGTTCGCGCGACGAATCGAAGGCCGTCATTCGCGAGATGCTCGATCTGAAGCGGGCGGGCAAGACGAAGGGGGTCATCGTGGCGGGGTGCCTGCCGCAGCGACTCGGCCCGGCGTTGCTGGACGAGATTCCCGAGATCGATCACATCGTCGGCGTCTTCGGTCGCGATGAGATCAATCGCGTCGCCGATCACTTGCTCGGTGGCCAGCGCGAGCAGCGACATTTGTTCCGCCCCGCTCCGATCAAGGCCCTTGATGACCGCGCCCGCTTGAGAATGACGCCCGATCACTTCGCGTACCTCAAGATCAGCGAAGGCTGTGACCGGACCTGTACTTTTTGCTCGATTCCCAAGATGCGCGGCAAGCACATCACCAAGCCGATTGAGATGGTCATTGCCGAGGCACAGGAACTCGCGAAAGACGGCGTGCGCGAACTGAACCTCGTCGCACAAGACACGACGTACTACGGCCTTGATCTGTACGGCAAGGTTCGCCTTGTCGAGTTGCTCAAGGAGCTGGAGCAGGTCGAGGGACTCGATTGGATTCGATTGATGTACCTCTATCCGGTGAACTTCACGGACGAGCTGATCGACACGATCGCGGCCTCAGACAAGATCATTCCGTACCTCGACATGCCGCTCCAGCACATCAACGACACGATGCTCCGCCGCATGCAACGTCGCGTGAACCGGTCTCAAACGGAAGAACTGGTTCGTAAGCTGCGAGATCGGATCGACAACCTCGTCATGCGGACGACGTTCGTCGTCGGCTTCCCCGGTGAGACCGACGAGCAGTTTGAAGAACTCAAGCAGTTCGTCGAAGAGGCACAGTTCGAGCGCATGGGCGTCTTCCCGTACTCACTCGAACCCGACACGCCAGCGGCCAAACTGGAAGGTCATCTTCCCGAAGAAGTGAAGCTGGCCCGCCGCGATGAACTGATGGAACTCCAACAACAGATCGCTTTCGAGTACGGCGACTCACTCGTCGGCAACGAGATCGACGTGCTGATCGACGAGCAAGTCGAAGAGGGCGTCTGGCGCGGCCGCGGCTACATGGACGCCCCCGAAATCGACGGCGAAGTCCTCGTCAGCGGCCAAGACATCCAGCCCGGCATGTTCGTCCCCGTCGAGATCGTCGAACGCAACGACTACGACTTGGTCGGAGTCGCCGTGGATGACGAGGCTGTCTCGGGCTGACTTTTCAGCGAACACGAATCGACAACGGGAGGTCCGCTTCCGATGATTGTGGCCGTCTTGGTCTCCCGCAACTTTTCTCTCAACAGGAGGAACTGCCGATGATGACATCCCGCAAAGTCGTCGAGTATGTTGCGGCCGAGCCATTCCGCCCGTTTCGGCTCAAGATGGCGAGTGGCCAAACGTTTGAGATTCGTCATCCCGAGATGATTATGGTCGGGAGGTCGTCGGTCAAAGTGTATTCAAAGACGAAGCCCGATTCCCCAAGCGAACACTGGCACGACGTTTCCCTGATGCTCATGGAGTCCATCGAACCGATTGACTCCTTATCAACAGCGAGTGCATGAGTCGCTCTGAACGAACAATGCAGACGCCCAGCCAATAAACAGAATCCTGATCTCGCTTTCAGAACCATGCCAACATCCGAACGTTCCCTGAACCTGCCCAACGCGATCACGTTTTCGCGATTGGTGCTGTCGTTCGTGTTGTTCGCACTGATGCAGGCGGAAGGCTACTGGCTGACAGCGGCGGGGCTGTTTGTGTTTGCCGTGCTGACAGATGTGCTCGATGGCTGGATCGCCCGGCGCTACAAGCTCATCACGCAGCTCGGTCGGATCATGGATCCGTTTGTGGACAAGTTCATCACAAGCGGGACGTTCCTGTTTCTGCTTCCCGTCACGCAACGGTCGGGCGTCACGCCGTGGATGGTCGTCATCGTGTTGGGGCGTGAGATGCTCGTGACGAGTCTGCGCGGGTTCCTCGAACAGCGCGGGGCCGACTTCTCGGCGTCGTTCAGCGGGAAGCTCAAGATGTTTCTGCAATGCGTCGCCGCCACGACCGCGATCCTGTCGATGCACCCGCCCATTGCCGAGTGGTCGGCTGGTGGAGTCCCCTTCACCGCCGTGCGCGATGTGCTGCTCTGGGCGATGGTCGCCGTCACGGTTTGGAGCGGCTGGGACTATGTCCAACGCGCCATCGTGTTGTTGCGAGGAGTCGATGCGAAGTGACCACTCACTCCAGCCGCTCGTCCCTTCCGTCTCAGGCTGCCCCGCATCCAGTTCGGAGCGATACTGCTGCGAACCACGACCTCGCTCACAACAACGAACAGCCGCGTGCAGAAACGTGCCTCCCTGCGTGTCCCGTTTGCGGAGGCGGCTTGATTGAGATTCGTCACAAACTGACGTGCAGCCGTTGCCACACCATCTGCGAAACGTGTTGCGAAGGTGGGCGAGGTTAGCAGCACATTGACGAACGTAGGGTAAGCGTCTCGCTTGCCCTGTTTCCAACTGCAATCACGGGCAAGCAAGACGCTTACCCTACGTTTGTCAACACGCGGTGAGACGGCTGGCACGATTGCCGTCGCCTTGCCACGGTTAGGCACCGCAGAAGTCAGGCAACCTTTCTCACGAGACCATCATGGAACTTCGTCTGTTCGCCGAGCGAGTCCTGTTGTCACCGTTGCTCGATGAGAAGCTCAAGCTTGTGCGCGTCCAGTTCACCGATGAGCAACCCGGCGCGGCGTTGCGTGTTATCGAACCAGCCCGTTCTCTGGACCTGATGTTTGCGGCGCGACGAGCCGCGCCGGCGATGCCTCACCCCGACACGTTCGTCGATCCGGCCAAGCGGGCCATCGCGCATCACATCATGGCCAATCACGAGCTGCAGGCACTCGAGGTCATGGCGTGGATGCTGCTCGCGTTTCCCGAGGCTCCGCGCGACTTCCGGCTCGGCATGGCGAGGATCATGCAGGACGAACAGCGTCACACGCGGATGCACGTTGAACGCGCGGCCTCGCTGGGACTGCGGTTCGGCGATCTCCCCGTGAACGCCTACATCTGGAAGAAGTCGCAAGAGTTCGAGTCGGTCATGGACTACCTCGCCGGACTGCCTCTCACGTTTGAAGGCCGCAACCTCGACCACACGCTCGAATTCGATGGCTACTTCACCGCCGTTCACGATCCGAAGAGCGCGGCGATGATGCAGGCCATTCATCGCGATGAGATCGAACACGTCGCCTTCGGTTTGGAGTGGCTGCGAAAACTGAAGCCGCCCGAGTTGTCCGACTGGGACGCCTACGTGAAGCATCTCCACTTCCCACTGCGGCCAGACAAGTCCGTCGGCGATGTCTTCCACGAGGGACCACGGCTGGCGGCGGGAATGACGCAAGAATTCGTTGCTCGCCTGCGCGGCACGTAGTCTTCGTTTATCGCGACTCTTGGGCGTTAGCCCTCGTCTGCCTTTCGGAGCGGGGTGGCGTCAGCCCCCTGGCACTCACTTTGAGCGATTTTCAAATTGACGTTCAGTGCAACGTAGCTGAATTCGTGAGAATTCAGCCAGCTTTGATGGTCGTCTGAAGTCTTACGACTTCAGCTACACCCCAAAGTGAGTGCCATTGGGCGTCAGCCCCCTGGTTCTTCGGTAATCGAGCAGGCGGGCTTATGCCCCAGCATCATTGGGCTGACGCCACCCCGCTCCGAAAATCGTCCGAAGGAAATTCATCGGAAGCCAGTTGGATGCGGCTGAGCTTCGCGTACTCGCCGTCAAGTTGCATCAGTTCGGCGTGGCTACCCGACTCGACGATCCGGCCTTCATGCAGGACGTACAGACGGTCGGTTCGCTGGAGGGCGCTGATTCTGTTCGAGACAAGGATCGTGGTGCGGCCTTGTCCGGCGGTCGAGATCGCCTGCTGAATCTCATGCTCGGTTTCGGGATCGACGGCGGCGGTCGCGTCATCGAGTAACAAGATCGGCGGATCGAGTAACAGCGCGCGGGCGATCGCCAGTCGTTGGCGTTGACCGCCCGACAGGTTCGAGCCATGTTCGCCGATCATGCTGTCGTAACCGGTCGGCAGCTCCGTGACGAACTCATGTGCGGCCGCGAGTTTTGCCGCATCTTCAATCCGCTCCAACTCAGCACCGGGCTGACCGAAGGCGATGTTGGCGGCAACGGTGTTGCTGAACAAAAAGCTCTCTTGGAAGACGATGCCGATGTTGCGACGCAGGTCGTGCAGATCGAGCTGCCGCACGTCGATGCCGTCCACGAGGACTCGCCCCGAAGTCGCGTCGTAAAACCGAGCGATCAGGTTGAGCAGCGCGGTCTTACCCGCTCCGGTCTCACCCACGATGCCGATCGACTCGCCCGGCGCGATCTCCAGCGAGATGTCTTGCAGAACCGGTTGTCCCGGCACAAAGGCGAACGACACGTTCTCGAACGTCACCGCGCCGCGCGCATGCGGGAGCCGCGTTGCGTTCGGAAGACTTTCAATTTCGATGTCGGCGTCGAGGACCGCGAAGACACGCTCGGCACCGGTCAAGCTGCTCTGAATGCTACTGGCGATGTTGATGATCTGACCGACTTGATTGGCGAACTCGTGAATGAGATTGGCGAACACGAACAAGCCCGCGCCGAGTGGCAGTTCGCCGCGAATGACGAGGACGCCGCCGTAGCCGATCACGATCATCTGGTTGATTTGAGTCAGAAAGCCCATCGTCGGTTGGTAAAGGCTGAGCTTCCAGAAGATGTCGTACTTCTGGTCCTTCACCGCGAGATTGGCCGTGCGGAACCGAGCGATCTCATCGGCCTCGCGTGCGAAGCCTTTCACGACTTGAATCCCTTGCACGTTCTCGGACAGCCGCAGGATGAGCTTGTCGCCGAGTTCACTGCTGCGCCGGTAAAGCGGACGCACAGACTTGGAAAACCAGACGGCTCCCACACAGAGCAGCGGTGACGCGAAGACGCACGCCAACGCCAACGTCGCGTGGACTGACAGCATGTAAGCCAAGTAGACGGCGAGTGACAGTCCGACCGTCAGCACTTTCAAAATGACGCCATCGACGAACCCGCGCACGGCTTGCACATCACCCGCCACGCGATTGATGAGCGAGCTGCTGTCGTGCGCGTCGAAGAACCGAAAGCTCAGCCGCTGGAGTTTGTCGTACACGTCCGTCCGGAGTTGGATCACGATCCGTTGACTGAGGGCTGCTCCAGCCACCGCCGTGATGAACTTGAATGCCGCCTGCACAACAGCCACCGCGAGGACCAACCCGGCAATGAACACCACGCGCGTCATCACGGTCCATGCGACAGGCGGTTGCCAGCCGAGCGGCCAGTGTGGCGCGGGGCTACCGGGTTGCAGCGACTCACGCAGCGCATCGATCCCGAGTCCGGCGAGGCTCAGTCCCGACAAGTTCAACGCCACGAGCGTGAAGTTGAGCGTCACCACCAGCAAGCATCGACCGCGATAGCGCCAACCCAATCCCAACATGCGACGGACCAGCAGCCAACTCGACACGGGAGGAGCAGCGGGCAGAGACGGTTCGGGTTTGGAGGCTGACACAGAGGGGAACACTTCGGCGGGGTTGAGGCAATCAAGGCGAGCGACTCGGAGGATGAACGGCCACACGCAAGTGGTCAAGCAACGCCGTGAAGTCACCGTCGCATCACCCGATTGCAACTCGCCGCAGGGGACGATACATGCGCTGTGGTTCTTGTCTTCATCCGTGCCCCGGCCTTGCCATCCGTGCTATTCCGTCGAGA
>JAYTQJ010000181.1:0-2200 GCA_043746775.1 Schlesneria sp. | reverse complement strand
GGCCTTACGGCACCCGGCTCACCAAGAACAATCCTGAACCTCAGAAGTCCTCCTCAGAATCAGTGAAGATCAGTGCTCATCAGTGTTCCAACTTCTTCTGTCTTCGCCACTGTGTTCTCACCGCATCGAGACTCGTCACTCGCTATTTGTTGGAAAGAGTTTGCTCATGAATCGGATTCAGATCGTCTGTGCGGGGTTGGTCTTGATGGTGGCACAGGCTTCCTTTGTGGCGGCTCAGCCGGCGACTGAGGCCGACGTGAAGGTGATTCGCGAGAAGCTCGTGTCACTCAACGCGGCGGTTGAAAAGCTCAAGGTGGGACGCGACGACGTGCGGCCCGTGGCTGATGTCGAGGTCTTCGCCAAAGCGGCTGACTGGATCGTGCGGCACGACGAGTTCTTCAAGCCGGACTATGCCAAGTGGGCGATTGAGGCTCTCAACATCGGTGCCGCTCGTGCGGAGGCGTTCTCCAAAGGCGAGCGTCCCTGGCTGAACCGCGAAGGCTCGACCGTGTGCGGCTACTACTCCGAGGTCGATGGTTCGGTCCAACCCTACGTCGTGACGCTGCCGAAAGGCTTCGATCCGAAGTCGAACAAACGCTGGCCGCTGCACGTCGAACTGCACGGTCGCGGCGACACGCTGAACGAGGTCAGTTTCATTCATACTCACGAAGCGAAACCGCTCAAGGGAGATCGGGACTACATCCAAGTCGATCCGTTCGGTCGCACGAACAATGCCTATCGCTGGGCCGGTGAGACCGATGTGTTGGAGGCGATGACGCAGGTCAAACGGGCGTTCCGCATCGATGATCGCCGCGTGACGCTGCGCGGTTTCTCGATGGGCGGCGCGGGAGCGTGGCATCTGGGACTGCACCATCCGTCGCAGTGGTCGTCGGTCGGAGCTGGTGCCGGGTTCTGCGATACGGTGCATCACCTCAGCCTGAAGGAGCCGCTGTCACCGCTCCATCAGAAGCTCACCAGAATCTATGACGCGCAAGACTACGCGCTGAACGCCTTCAACGTGCCGACGATCGGTTACGGCGGTGAACTCGACAAGCAAATCTTCGCGTCCACGCGCATGAAAGAACGCGGCGAGCAGCTTGGCGTTCCAATCCCGCAACTCATCGGCCCTCAGACCGAACACAAGTGGCACCCGGAGAGCCTCAAGGAATTCATGGCCTTCCACGCGAAGCACACCGAAGCCGGGCGGCCTCAGTATCCGGCTCCGGCTCGCATTCGGTTCACGACTCACACGTTGAAATACAACGCCTGCGAATGGCTGATCGTCGAAGAACAGATTCGCCCGTATGACGCCTCGGTGGTCGAAGCGGACGTTGATCCGAAGACCGGAACGCTCGCTGTCAAAACGAAAAACGTCTCAGTGATCCAGATCATGCGCGACGTGGCCGAGAACGTCGTGATCGACGGCGGGAGTCCACTGCCGTTGAACTCGGCGGCAGGCGGGCTGCTCCCCGGCGTCTATTACGAACTGCGCGACGAAGGCTGGGCGGTGTGGGACTACAACCGCTCGCACAAGTACGCGGCGCATGAACTCGAAGGCGACGACGTTCGCAAGCGACACAACCTGCAAGGCCCGATCGACGATGCCTTCATGCAGCCGTTCGTCTGTGTCCGGCCGACGGGGACCGCGTGGTCGGGGCCTCACGCCGATTGGGCCAAGTGGACGCTGTCGCGGTTTGAGGCCGAGTTCGACAAACGGATGCGAGCGAAAGTCCCCGTCGTGAACGACACGCAGGTCACCGATGAACTCATGGAGACCAAGCATCTCATTCTGTTCGGCGACCCCGGCTCGAACGCAGTCCTCGCGAAGATCGTGGACAAGCTGCCGGTGACGTGGACGAAGAGCAGCCTCACAGTGAAGGGCGCTCAGTACGACGCGGCCTCACACGGCGCGGCCCTGATCTACCCGAACCCGCTCAACCGGAATCGCTACGTCGTGGTGAACTCAGGCCACACGTTCCACGAGCCGGAGTTCAAAGCCTCGAACGCCAACCTGTTTCCCAAGCTGGGCGATATCGCCGTCATGAAGTTCACTCCCTCGAAAGAGGGCTTCACCGAGACGCCGGTCTTTGCCGACGTGTTCGACGTGCGTTGGCGGCTGGGGGATTAGCGTTCCAGCGGAACGAAACTGAGGATGAAAGCCGGGATCAGGTGGTTCAAAGTTCATTTTTCGCGGCGAAAA
>JAYTQJ010000180.1:0-26678 GCA_043746775.1 Schlesneria sp. | reverse complement strand
AGCCTGTTGAAGAACGTAACTTGGACGCCCTCGTCCGAGTGATTTCTCGTTGAAAACGGACGGACGAGGTCGTCCATCCTACGATTTTCAACAGGCTGTTAATGCCATCGCGGTCACTTGAGATCAGAACCCTCGGCTCTTCTTCACTTTCGAGTCTTTCGTGTTTTTCGTGGTGAATCATCCTCGTTAGGGTTTGGTCGTTGTGGGCTTGGCTTTGGCGGCGGGGAACTCGGGGATTTCCTTGGCTCGGAAGACGTAGTAGGTGTCGTCCTGGTTGTGAGTCCAGCGATAGTTGTCCTCGACTTTGGCCTTCAGGCGGTCGTTGGCGACGGATGAGAACAGCTCGACATTGTTCCGAGTCACCACCAGGTCGCGGTCGGTAAAGCGTGCGATTCCTGCGTGCCAGGTCCAGTCCTTCGATTTGGAGTCGGCACGCCGTGCTTCGATCATCAGGACGACTTCGGGATCGGTTCCGGCGGCGGAACTCAGGAAGGCGAACAACGCGCCGTCGAGTACATCGTTGCGAGTCGGCTGATAACGCACGAGCGGTCGCGGCGCGAGTCGCATCTCGGTTCGCTCGTTCCCACCATGCGTGACCGCTGAAAACTCCCGCGCGAGATTCCGGAGTTGCAGCAGCCGTTGTTGAGCGTTCTCACTGACTGCCGGTGCGTTGGCGAGCGGCTTGATCGGAAAGCTTCCTTTCGGCTTCCACTCACGATAGAGGCCCTTCGGGGAACGGACGGCGAGGACTCGTTCCGACAGCGTGTGAAACTCGTGAACCACGACGCGCTGCTGATTCTCGTGCTGCGAGAAGATCGTTCCCAATAGTTCGGGTCTCCCTTCGCGCGTCCAAACGTAGACGGCTCCGAGTTGGCCTTTGTCATGCAACAGGTTCTGCCATTTGAAGACCGGTTCCTTTTGAAGTTCGAGCGGCTGCTGTTGGCCCTCGTCGAGCGAGATCGCGTAGGCGGCGGCCTCCTTCGTATGGAGTTCTGCCAACGCGGCAATGTCTGGCTCCTCGGCCCGCAGGACGGCGGACAGTGTGAGCAGGGCGATGGTTGTAGAGAGCATTTTCATGGTCGCGCACCTCATTTGAATCGTTACGGTCGATGTTGCAGCGCCGCCCACTGTCGCTTCCAAACAGCGGCTTCGGTGGTCAGCCCGTGGTCGTTGGCGAATCGCTCCAACGCTTGGCAGCGTTGTACGGGATCGGCTCCGCAGGTCCACCAGATTTTGGGTTGGCATTCGGGGCAGAACTCCAGCGGTTGTCGGTCATTTTCCGCGCGGCTGCGCGAGCCGTTCATGCAGCATTCGTAGGCAGAGCAGTGCGGGATGCCGAGCATGTGTCCGGTCTCGTGAACGGCGGTCTTCAACGTGCGCCGCAGGCAGAGTCGGTACGCCTCGTCGCTTTCGCGCGGGTCGCCGTTGCGGTGGAGCGACCAGACGCCGACTCGCTCTTTGATGGAAGCCTGACCGAATAGCCAATTGAAGTCTCCGGACCAGAGATCGCACGTCACCAGTCCGATCACCGCAATGGCATCATCTGGACGATGCGGCAGCAGGAGGTCATCCATGATCCATGTTGTGAGGACCTGCTGTTCATCGTCCCTCATCCGGCGCGCCGTCTCGGGGATGTCACCCAAGGACCGGGCTTCCAGCAACTCCACCGGCATTCCGAAGAAGTGTCCCATGAATTCGGCTGTCTGTTGGGCGAGACGTTGCTGAGTCTCATCGAACTCACCGAGCGGTTGGACGTAGATCGTCTGGTACTCGTCCTTCAGCGGCTTACGACTACGGAATTGCACGTAGTGCCCGAAGGTCTGGCCTCCCTCGGGAAAGCGGTCGAGCCAGTCGCCCGGCTGGTTCGGCTTCTTCTTCTCATGCAGCGGCCGGATCAGTTCGATCTGCGCGAGCAGCGGCTCGAAACCAGCAGGCAATACAACCTCGACGCCGGCGACTTGGCCACCAACCTCCAACCGATGCTCGAACCACCGCACCGAGCCGTACACGACGGCACCGAGCAACAGCAATGACATCACGAGGCGTCGCATGATTCACCGCGAGCAAAGAGTTGTGCGAACCGGACACGAGCGAGTCATCCCGCATTCGAGTGTTTGAGAGTGTCGCGTGCCCGGACCTCTTCGATCCTGGCCAGCAGTCGCTTCAGATCTTCGACTTGCCGATCATCGACGTTGATCTGGTGGCGCGAGTCCGTCGGGATGCTGGCCACCACGACCGCCAAGCAGATCACGGACAGGAACAGTCCCAGCAGCGACCATCTCACCTGAATGGCCAACTCCGTCACAAAGGGGCTCTCGGCCGTTCCGCCGGCGACATAGGCGGACAACAGACAAATCATCGGCAGCAAGACCACGACGATGTTCGAGAAGGCCAGCCAAAATCGAGCGCGGTCGTCGGACGGACAACGGTCGTTCAAGATGCCGCGCATCGGCCCGCGCAGGTAGGCGACCGTCGCCAGACAGAGAAACGCCGTGACGAGCACGGACCAGATGAGAGCGTATTCGGCATTCGCATAGCGCATGAGACCGGTCTCCTCAAATCGCGAAGTGGCTTGTGAATCCCTCGGAACATCCCAGTCGATGGCACCAAGGTAAGAACCCGTCCACGGACACCTTCGTAGGATGGGCACTCCTGCCCGTCCGCTCTTCCGTACCGAAGCCGGACGGGCAGGAGTGCCCATCCTACAAATCACGACGCTGGTCTTGGACAGGTTCTAACGGTTCTAGCCGAGTTTCGACGCGATGAGTTGCTCCAGCTTCACAATATCGGCGGAGAATTTGCGGATGCCGTCGGCGGTCTTTTCGGTCGCCATCGCATCGTCGTTCAGTTGGAGGCGGAATGTTTTTTCGTCGAGCGTCACTTTGTCGAGCGGCAGTGACTTGGCGGCGGTCGCGTCGAGCTTCCTCGTCAGCGGATCGGCCGAGACCGCGAGTTCACCCAACAGCGCGGGGCTGATCGTGAGCAGGTCGCAGCCCGCCAGTTCGGTGATCTCGCCCTTGTTGCGGAAGCTGGCGCCCATGACCTCGGTCTTGTGGCCGAACTTCTTGTAGTAGTTGTAGATCTGAGTGACCGACACGACGCCGGGATCTTCCGCTGCGACGTAGTCGCGTTTCATCGCAGCCTTGTACCAGTCGAGGATTCGTCCGACGAACGGCGAGATGAGCTGCACGCCCGCCTCGGCACACGCCACGGCCTGCGCGAACGAAAACAGCAGCGTCAGATTGCAGTGAATCCCCTCGCGTTCGAGGACTTCGGCGGCGCGAATCCCCTCCCACGTCGAGGCAATCTTGATGAGCACCCGGTCGCGGGAAAGGCCGTTCTTTTCGTAGAGGGCAATCAGGTGCTGGCCCTTGGCGATGCTCCCCTTCGTGTCAAATGACAGCCGCGCATCGGTCTCGGTCGAGACGCGGCCGGGGACGATCTTCAGAATCTCCATCCCGAAATTGACGAGCACATGATCGATTATGTCCTCGACCCGCTTGGCCCCCGTCAGCCCCGAGTTCTTTCGATCCGCGACCGCCTTATCGACGAGATACGCATACTCGGCCTTGGACGCCGCCGCGAGAATCAACGACGGATTCGTCGTCGCATCGCGCGGCTGATACTGCTTCATCGACTCAAAGTCTCCCGTGTCGGCCACCACGGTCGTGAACTGTTTCAGTTGGTCGAGTTGAGTCATCGGCATGAGCAGGCTTCCTGATTTGTAGGGTGGGCTGTGCCCACCAAACACGGCGATGGATGGTGGGCACAAGCCCACTCTACGGAACTGTTTGGAAGACGAGTTGTCGTAAGCAATGGAGGAGACGACGGAAAAACGAATGACGAAAAGAGGAATGACGGAAAGACGAGGAGAGGACTCAGTTTTTTCGTCATTGATCTTTTTGTCATCCAACCTTGACCGACACAAACGCTACTTCCTCCAACGTCACGTTGACCCACAATATCTCTTTCAACAGCGTGTGTTGAAGAAGGCGGCGCAAGTGCGATTCAAAGTTCTCCAGGTCGCGGGACAGTGATGTCAGCCTGAATGCGGTTGACTCGTTGATGAGTCGCAACTTCTGAGTCCCGACGATAACTCCGTGAGACCTCACTTCAACGTTGCGAAAGACAGTCTCGACCCCGCCGAAGAAGTGCGTCAGTGCGTCGGTGTAGAGTTCCAAGTCGAGACAAGTGCCCCAATCCTGAAGCATCGCCACGAGGATGTCTTGGAACCGTTGGCATTCGGCGGCTGTCGACATCCAACGGCCAATTTCGATTCGGAACGCTCGGCGTTGAGCGAGCGTGATGTGATTGTTGACGAATTCGTGCTCGACGCGGTTGGGGCGGAAATTGATCAGCTTGCCGTGATGCAGGCCGGTCAGCATTAAATAGTTGATCAACTGGCTGCGATGCTGATCGTTGAGTTGCTGCACTGCCTTTAGCTCAAACGGAGCCCCTTGATCGACCAACAGATCGACGCGGTACGCCTTCTGAAAGTCGCCGTGCGTGGCATAAATCCAGACTTCTTTGATGGCTCGCTGTCCGAGCCGCCGGAGCAGTTCGTTCTGGTAAACATCCTCATCAAAGAACCGGCCCAGCTCCTTGTGGATGGCGAACGCATGCTCGATGACCTCGTATGAGATTAGGCCGAACTGGTCCTGATCCAAGACTCGCAACGGCTGGTCGATGGTAATGGGCATGAGAGCTTGTTTGACGAATGGGTTTGACGAAAAGATGAATGACAAAAATAGAGGTCAGAAAGCGCGAAGCCGCCCCCATTTTTTCGTCAGTCATTTTTTTACGTCAGAAACAGCAGAGGCGGATCGCGACAACCTTTGCTGTTTCCGTTGAAGGTTCGACGGCCTACTTCCTCTTCGCAATCGCACGCTGGACAGCGGTGCCCATGTCGGCGGGGCTTTTGGCGACTTCGACTCCGGCCGCTTCGAGGGCTGCCTGCTTTTCGGCGGCGGTGCCGCTGCCGCCGGAGATGATGGCTCCCGCGTGGCCCATGCGTTTGCCGGGGGGAGCGGTCGCTCCCGCGATGAAGGCGGCACACGGTTTGGTGACGTGGGCCTTGATGTACTCGGCGGCCTGGATTTCGGCGTTGCCTCCGATTTCGCCGATCAGCAGGATCGATTCGGTCTGCGGATCGGCCTGGAACATTTGAAGGAGGTCGATGTAGGTCGTGCCGATGATCGGGTCGCCACCGATGCCGATGGCGGTCGATTGGCCGAGGTTCACGTTGCCCAACTGCCAAGCCGCTTCATACGTCAGCGTGCCGCTCTTGCTGATGAGGCCGACCGAACCGGGCTTGTGAATGTAGCCGGGCATGATGCCGATCTTGGCCACGCCGGGAGTGATGATGCCGGGACAGTTCGGCCCGATCAGGCGGCTCTTGCTTCCGACCATCGCTCGATGGACTCGAGCCATGTCGAGGACCGGAATTCCCTCGGTGATGCAGACGATCAACCCGATCCCCGCATCGTTCGCTTCGAGGATCGCGTCGGCGGCGAATGGCGGCGGGACGAAGATCAGCGAGCAGTTAGCTCCGGTCTTTTTGACCGCCTCTTCGACCGTGTTGAAGACGGGGAAGCCGTCGATCTCGGTGCCCCCCTTGCCGGGAGTACACCCGCCGACGAAGACGTTCTCGCCGGGACGATGCTCCTTCGCGTAGGCCCGGCATTGTTGCGAGTGAAACAACCCGGACTTGCCGGTGATGCCCTGACAGATGATGCGTGTGTTCTTATCGACGAGGATGCTCATGAGTAGCTCTTGGCCTTTGGCTGTTTGCGATTCGCTTGGTGTATTCGGTGTGGTTGGAGGATGAGTTGCTAAAAGCCCCTCACCCTAGCCCTCTCCCCGCAAAGCCGGGGCGAGGGGACAAGATCGGGCTCACGCTCCGAGCGATGCGACGGCTTTCTTCGCGGCGTCGGTGAGATCGGTGCCGATGGTGATCTTCTTGCCGCTGTCGGCCAGCATCTTTCTCGCGAGGTCCACGTTGGTTCCTTCGAGGCGGACGACGAGCGGCACTTTGATGCCGATGGTGTCGTAAGCTGACAACAAGGCAGTGACGATCGTGTCGCACTTCATGATGCCGCCGAAGATGTTGACCAAGACTCCCTTCACGTTGGGGTCGGCGAGGATGATCCGGAAGGCTTCGGTGACTTGTTCAACGTTCGCGCCGCCGCCGACATCGAGGAAGTTGGCCGGTGCGCCGCCGTGATACTTGATGATGTCCATCGTGCTCATCGCCAACCCAGCTCCGTTGACGAGGCACCCGAGATTTCCTTCGAGCTTCACGTAGCTCAGCCCGAATTTCTGGGCCGCCACTTCGTTCGGTTCCTCTTCGTTGAGATCGCGGAGCGGCAGCAGGTCTTGATGGCGGAACATGGCGTTGTCGTCGAACGTCACCTTCGCGTCGCCCACGACCAGATCGCCGTCGGCCGTCACGACCAGCGGGTTGATCTCGACCATGCTGCAATCTTTGTCGATGAAGAACTGACAGAGTTGCTTGAGCAGCTTCTCCGCGTTTCTCACCGCGACGCCATCCAGCCCGAGCCGGTACGCCACGTTACGGGCTTGATAACCGAGCAGACCCGCTTCGACATCGAACGCCTCGTGAATGATCTTTTCGGGCGTGTTGTGCGCCACGTCCTCGATGTTCATCCCGCCCTCGGACGACGCGATCAACATTGGGCCACCCGATTCGCGATCGACGACGACGCCGAGATACAGCTCCTTCGCGATCTTGAGACCCTCTTCGATCAGCAGCACGCTGACCAGCTTCCCTTCGTCGCCGGTCTGAATCGTGACGAGCGTGTTGCCGAGCATCTTCGCGGCGTTGTCTCGCGCCGCATCGGCCGATTTGACGAGGACGACGCCGGGTTGATTCGGCTGCTCCTTGAAGCGGCCCTTGCCGCGACCGCCCGCGTGGATTTGCGACTTCACCACGGCCAGCTCTCCTGCCAGTTGAGTGAACCCGGCAGCGGCCTCATCGGCTGTCTTGGCGACAACATTCCGTGGGACCTTCACTCCGGCGGCGGCCAGCAGTTGCTTGGCCTGATATTCGTGAATCTTCATCGTGTTTCCTGCATGACGTTCTGTGTTCAGTGAGCGCTGAATCGAGCGGGCGGGATGATAGCCGCCGCGCGGAGATTGTTCTAACGAGCCACTTCACGATGGGCACAATCATCCTTCTGAGCGGGGCGGCGTAAGCCCCCTGGCACTCACTTTGGGGTGTAGCTGAAGTCGTAAGACTTCAGACGATCATCAAAGCCGGCTGAATTCTCACGAATTCAGCTACGTCGCATCGATCATCAATTTTAAATTCGCTCAAAGTGAGTGCCATTGGGCTTACGCCTCCCGGCTCACCTGATTCGCTCTTGTGTCGGTCACGTTAAGGATATTTTTTGGAGTACGGCGCGAGGTTCCATTCAGGCGGCTCGCAAGAGCGGATGAGCGTGTGTTGCAGACGCCAGTACCTGACGACAGATTGCGTGGTTGTGATTGTGTCCCGAGCGATACGCGCGGAAGTGACCGTGGATGTCGCAGCCGAGCAGCGCGAAGTCGCCGATGCAGTCGAGGACTTTGTGGCGCACGCACTCATCGGTCGCTCGCAGTTCGTTACCGATCACGCCGTCGGGACCAAAGACCAGCAGGTCTTTCTCGGTGACGCGGCTGCCGTAACCTTGCGCCTTCAGCGCCGCGACCTCGGCTTCGAGGACAAACGTGCGTGCGAACGCGAGGTTGGCGACGAAGGACTCGGGCGAGAACTCGAACGTCAGCAGTTGCGGCTTGATCGGCGAGCGCGGCCCGTAATCGAGTTCGTAGCTGATGACGAGCGTGCGACGGAAGACGGGACCGGCCGTGATCTCGGACTGGTTCCCTTCGGTCGCCGTGCGTGAGGGCTGTCGGACGACGAGGACTTCGCGTTGAGCAGACTGCTCGACGATGCCAGCCTCCAGCAAGACATGAACGAAGTCGAGACTCGACCCATCCGCACCGGGAGCTTCATTGGCATTGAGTTGCACGAGGCAGTTGTCGATCTGCAATCCGGCCAGTGCGGCCATGACGTGTTCGATCAGTTCGACTGTCGCGGCCCCGTTCGAGATCGCCGTACGACGTTGTCGTGGGACGACGTGTGCGAGAGTCGCGGGAATCGGTTTGGTTCCCGGCAGATCGACTCGCTGGAAGCGGATCCCCGTCCCTTCTTCGGCGGGAAGAAAACGCAGCGCAACATCAGCTCCCGTCAGAAAGCCAAAGCCGTGGAACTCGGCCGGACGCGCGATGGTACGTTGAAGTCGTGAGTGCAAAGTCCCCTCCCTCGGTATCACCGCTGCGTGAGGCGAGCAGCATGAATTCGCTGACTCATCGAAGCCTGACGCGCAAGCGAAGGGCGCTTGCACAACGGAACCTTCGCTTGCGCGTCAGGCTTCGATTGTTGGCAGGTCAAGTCCAGCCCGCACATCGAAGCGACCGGCTGTGTGAAGATGCAGCCGACCCCGGCAAGTGATCACCGGGGTCGGCTCGCAATGGTCCAACTGACGAACGAGGCTCAGTTCGGCGAATTGCCGGGCTTCCTCGTCGTTTTAGGAGCAGCAGCCGGAGCAGCCGAGGCCGCTGGCGTGTACTTGCGGTTCAGGTAATCGAGCACCGAGACAGTGATGTCGTCTTCGGGCTTGTGGTAGACGACCTGACGGTTCATCCCCTGCAACAGGTTCTGTGGGTTCTCGGTGTCCAACTCCTCGCGGTTGAAGCGAATGACGAGCGTGTACTTGTAGAAGTCGGCATAGCGCTTCACGGCATCCGAGGTCTCGTTGTAGACCTGCAAGTAAATCTGCGATTCCTTCTTGAGGAAGTCGCGCGACGCACTGCGACGGAAGGTCTCGAACTCGGCCGCCTGCTTCACGATGATCTGTTCGGCCTTCGTGAACTCGGGACCGCCTTCAGCGAGGCCCTTCATCTTCTTCTGCATCTCACCCAACTCGATCTGCATGTTCTTGGCTTTTTCTTCGCTGGCGCTGATCTCTTCCTTCAGCTCCTCACGCAGGCTCTCGAACTTCTTGTAGTTCTTGAAGACGTGGGCCATGTCGATCAGTCCCACTTTGTGCGGTGCGTTGTTGGACGCAGCAGCAGCCGGGGCGGCTTCTTTGTTTTGGCTCCAAGCATTGCCACTCAGAGTCAGAACGCCTGCAAGCAGGGCGAGGGCGAATGCCCCAAAAATGGTTCTCTTCACGGCGAATGCACTCCTTTGCGTGGCCGAAGGGATGGGATCATGCTCAACGAGCAACGTGTCTGTTCGCGTCGAGTCCATCCGAGACTCGACAATCACAGACGCCCGCCGACGTTCGACAGTGTCAGCGGGGCGGCGGCATTTTGCACACGCCCGATTTCTCGTCAAGACGAAGGTGGCCAATGTTTTTTGAGCGAAACACGAAATCGAAAACAAACGCACCACGACCGGCGGCTTTCGCAGGAGAGATGCGGTCTGATCGGAGGCTTAGCACTCTTCGGAGCGGGGCGGCGTCAGCCCCCTGGTTTTTGTTTTGGGCGTAAGCCCTTCTTCGCTCATCACAAGAACAGGGGGCTGACGCCGCCTCGCTCCGATGAACGGAAAAGGGCTAACGCCCAAGAGGGGACTCAACAACATCCCGTCGGGCCGCAGCAGTTCGATTCCACGGCGAGTGACAGCATCGTCAATGAGTCGGCACGCGGCGCGGCCTCATTCTTAGGCGAGGGGTCACAGCACGAAGTCCCTTCGCAGTTGGAGCTGGCCTCGCTGACGAAGAGCATCTGACTGGCATACGGTTCGCGCCGCAGTGTGTCGGCCACTTGCTGGCAGACCGCGACGCGCTGGCCTCGCGAGAAGGATTGACCGTCGTCGTTCTGCACCGATTTCCAAGGGCCGCGATACACCACGTCTGTCGCGTCTGTTCCAGCCCAGTCGGTGCAGCAGTTCGGCGGGAGCTTGTGAGCGCGCACGGTGAGACTCCGAAACTCGATCCCTGCCACGACCTGCCACGGTTCAGACTGTCGTTCCAAAATCTCCAGGCCACCAAAGCCGGCGGCTTCAAACGCGGTGAGAAACTGATCCTCTCGAAACGCACCGCTCAAGCAGCCACTCCACAGCGTCGAGTCATTCTGAAGTGCGGTTGGGATGTCGGCGTTCGACACGATGTCGCTGATGACCGCGCGGCCCCCGACCTTCAAGACGCGATGAATCTCGCTGAACAGTTGCCGCCGGTCCTCGGAACGCACGAGATTCAACACACAGTTCGAGACGACGACATCGACCGACTCATCGGCCACCAGTGGCGAAGTTCGGCGCAACTCATCGGCTCGTTCGTGAGCACGCAGCCACGCGGAACTCGATCCAACTGGCTCCGCGCTCAACGTCACTTCGAGCTGCTCCAAGTCGAGCTCCAAATCTTGAATCTGTCCCTTGCGGAAGCTCACGTTGTCGAAGCCGATGCGCCGCGCGACCTCGGGCTGCGATCGTCGAGCCAGCGCGAGCATGTCTTCGTTGCAGTCGACGCCGATCACGCGACCCGACTGCCCGACGACCTGTGCGGCGATGAAGCAAATCTTCCCGCCCCCCGAACCGAGATCGAGGACTGTGTCGCCCGGTCGCACGTACCTGGACGGATCGCCGCAGCCGTAGTCGCGCTCGATGACCTCGCGTGGGATCGCGTCGAGAAACCGAGGATCGTAAGAGACCGGACAACAGAGCGCGGCCTCCTGAGTCTTCGAGGCTTCCGAGTACCGATCGCGTACGGCCGCAGAGACATTCAACGTCACAAGGTCAGTCACAATGAGTTCCGTATCCAGTGGCCGCAGCCGCATCAACGTAGAGCAGGCGGCTCGCCTGCTCAGCTTCGCGTCTTCAAACGCCGTTGGTTCCGAACGCACAGGCGAGCCGCCCGTGCCACGGTCGCATCAATCCTCGCGGTACGTCGCATACGAATTGAAGGTCTCCCACAGCGAAACTTCTTTCACGGGTAGCCGATGTGACTTGGCGAAGTCGTAGATCAGCTTGGCGATGCTTTCGGCCGTGGGATTCTCGGAGACGAGGTACATCGGCTCACCCATGTCTTGCAGAATCGGCACGATGGGATCGGCTTCGTGCAGGATCATGCGATGGTCGAGGTTCGCGTCGATCCAACCGGCCACATGTTTCTTAATGTCCGAGAAATCGACGACCATTCCGCGATGATCGAGTTGTGCCCCTTCGAGGACGATCACCGCCTTGCCGTTGTGGCCATGCAGATGCTTGCACTTGCCGTCGTAATTGAGCAGCCGATGTCCGTAGCAAAAGTCGATCTCTTTGGTCACGCGAAACATGGCAACATCCTCGGTAGGGCAAATCGTGTGGGCCGAATTCGAGGCCGATTCTAGGAGTGTCCTCACGCGCGAACAACCGGCTCGCGGTGGTAGCCCTGTCGCTCCGCGACAGGAAGCGAGATCGTCGGGAGACCTCGATCTGTTGAATCCTCGGCCAACGCCGTTCGTGCGTTCGCGCTTCCTGTCGCAGAGCGACAGGGCTACCTCGCCTTGGGCGACCGTACCCCTGTGCCAGGATTGTCGAGTGCGACGTTTTCCTCGCGACCGCCAGACGGCTAGAGTCTGCCTGTTGGATTGAAGACAAAGCCTCATCGCACACTCCCTCCTCAACTTGCAGGACGTTGCTTCATGCTTACGACTCGAGACTCCTTGGGTTCGTGCCGTTGGTCTTTGCTGTGTCTCAGCGCTGTGGTTGTGATCGGCGTGAGTCGTGTCGCTTCCGCAGCCGACGCGCCGCTGGAATACAACCGTGACATTCGGCCGATCTTGGCTGAGAACTGCTTTGCCTGTCATGGGCCGGACAGCGCGGCTCGCAAGGGAGAACTGCGGCTCGACAAGCGCGAGGCGGCGATCGAGAAGCAGGCCGTTGTGCCGGGGAAGGTGGGCGAGAGTGAACTTATCAAACGCATTCTGTCGCTCGACGCCGATGAGGTCATGCCGCCGGTCGCTACAAAAAAGAAACTGACTGCGGAGCAGAAGGACATCCTCAAGCGGTGGATCGAGCAGGGGGCCGAGTATCAGCCGCACTGGTCGTTTCTCGCACCGACTCGGCCCGCGATGCCGACGGTGAAGAACGAGGCGTGGGCGAAGAATCCGATCGATCTGTTTGTGTTGGCGAAGCTCGAAGCGGCGGGATTGAGTCCCGCGCCGGAGGCTGATCGTCGGACACTGGCTCGGCGGCTGAGTCTCGACATCATCGGGTTGCCTCCCGCGCCGGACGTGGTCGAGGCATTCGTGGCCGATCAAGCTCCCAATGCTTATGAAAAGTTGGTCGATCGGTTGATGGAGTCGAAGCATTGGGGCGAGCATCGCGGGCGCTACTGGCTCGACGCGGCGCGCTACGCCGACACGCACGGCATTCACTTCGACAACTACCGCGAGAACTGGGCCTACCGCGCGTGGGTGATCGACGCCTTTAACAAGAACCTGCCGTTCGATCAGTTCACCGTTGAGCAGCTTGCCGGCGACCTCTTACCGAACCGGACGCTGGACCAGCAGGTGGCGTCGGCCTTCAACCGCTGCAACATCACTTCGAGCGAAGGGGGCGCGATCGCGGAAGAGTATCTCGTCCTCTACAACCGCGACCGGACGGAGACCACTTCGCAGGTGTGGCTCGGCATGACGGCGGGCTGCGCGGTCTGTCACGATCACAAATTCGACCCGCTCAGCCAGAAGGAGTTCTACGAACTGGCGGCGTTCTTCAACAACACGACTCAGGCGGCGATGGACGGCAACATCAAGGACACGCCGCCGGTGATCGTCGTCCCACAACCGGAAGACCGTCCGAAGTGGGAGGCCGTGTCGAAGGACTTGGCCACCGCCAAGGGACTGCTAGAAGGCAGGAAGCAGGAGGCTCGGCCCGACTTCGAGACGTGGTTGACCGCCGCGACGCTCGACCAGTTCGCCGCCGCCGTCCCGTCAGACAAGCTGGCCCTGCACGTCCCCTTCAATGAAGGCAAGGGCGAGGAACTGTCGGTCACGGTGGCCGGTCAGACGAAGACGATCGCCGCGCCGAAGGCCAACTGGATCGAAGGGCATGTCGGCGCGAAGGCTCTCAAAATCCAACCCGAGACGCTGATCGAATGGCCCGAGGTCGGAGACTTCGACATCAACCAATCTTTCTCGTGCGGGATGTGGGTCAAGATTCAGAAGCGGAACGTGACCGGGTCGCTGATCGCGCGCATGGAGGAAGCGGACACCGGCCATCGCGGTTGGGACATCTGGCTCGAAGGAGGCCGCATCGGCATGCACGTCGTCAGCAAATGGCCCGACGATGCCATGAAGACCGTCGCCACGTCTGAGGTCAAGGTGAACGAGTGGCATCATGTCCTTGTCACTTGCGATGGGTCGGGGAAGGCTGACGGGATCAAAATCTACTACGACGGAACGGCTCAACCGACGACCAATCCAGTCAACGTCCTCAAGTCCACGACGAAGACGACGGTGCCGCTCAAGCTGGCCCAGCGAACAACGTCCTCGCGCGTGAACGACTTCGCGTTGCAAGACCTGCGCATCTACGAGAAGGCTCTCGATCCGAGTGAAGGTCAGCGGCTCGCCCGTTCGACCCGTGCCGCGTCGCTCGCCCTGAAGCCCGCCGACAAACGAAGCGACGCCGAGAAGAACGAACTCTTCGACTGGTGGCTGACGGCCCTCGATCCCAAGCACCAAGAGTTGCAGGCAGCAGCGAACGTCCTGCAAGCAGAGGAGGCCACGATTCGCGGACGAGGGACGATCGCCCACGTCATGCAGGAAAAGGGCGATGGGGCAATGGCTTTCGTGCTGCATCGAGGCGAATACGACAAGCGACGCGATCAGGTGAAACCCTCGACGCCCGCCGTGTTGCCCGCGTGGTCGGAAGACCAGCCGCGCAACCGGCTCGGCTTGGCGAACTGGCTGCTGCGTCCCGAACACCCGCTCACCGCGCGCGTCACCGTGAACCGCTTCTGGCAGGAGTTGTTCGGCCGTGGCATCGTCCGCACGTCCGAAGACTTCGGCGTCAGCGGCGAGCTTCCGTCAAACCAAGAGCTGCTCGATTGGCTGGCCAACGAGTTCCGAGAGGGGACTCCGAATCTTCCGCCTTCACCCTCAACCCTCATCTCTCAACCCTCAACCTCTCCGTGGGACATCAAACGTTTCTTCAAACTGCTGGTCACCTCGGCGACCTACCGTCAGTCGGCTGTCACGACGCAGGAGAAGCTCGAACGCGATCCGCAGAATAAATTGATTTCGCGCGGCCCGCGTTTCCGCATGGATGCCGAAATGATCCGCGACTACGCGCTCGCATCGAGCGGCCTGCTCGTCCCCAAACTGGGCGGTCCCAGCGTGAAGCCGTATCAGCCGGAAGGTGTCTGGGAAGCGGTCGCGATGCTCGGTAGCAATACCCGCGACTACAAACGAGGCACCGGCGAAAGCCTCTACCGCCGCAGTCTCTACACGTTCATCAAGCGGTCCGCTCCGCCCGCCTCGATGGAAATCTTCAACGCCACCGCGCGCGAGCAATGCACCGTCCGCCGCGAACGAACCAACACGCCGCTGCAGGCACTGGTCACGCTCAATGACCCCCAGTTCATCGAAGCGGCAAGGCATCTCGCGCAGACGGTCCTCAAGTCAGAAGGGACGACCGAACAGCAGCTCGATCAACTCTCCAAACGACTCCTCGCCCGCCCGTTCCGCCCGAATGAACTGCCCGTCGTGAAGAACTCGCTCGAAGAATTGCTCGCCTACTACCGCGACCACGAAGCCGATGCGAAGGCCCTCATCACGACCGGCGAATCCAAACCCGACGCGACTCTCGATCCCAAGCCCCTCGCCGCCTGGACAATGCTGGCGAACGAGGTGCTGAACCTCGACGAAGTGCTGAACAAGTGAAGGAGACTCTCCGATGATCCGTAAGTCCCCGTTTCCCGGCATGGATCCGTACCTCGAACAGAATCCGCAGTGGCAGAGTTTCCACGGCTGGTTCATTCGGAAGCTGGCTGAACAAGCACTTCCCAATGCCCGTGATGCCGGACTGTGGATTGATGTCGAGCGGAGCGTCTATCAGCGCGAGCCGACCGGACAACTGGTGTTGGTCGGCGAACCAGATGTGTTCGCGGGTCCGGAACTGAGCGTGTCGAGTTGGAACGGTTCGTCGGGTGGAGGGACCGCCGTTGCACTGGCCGAGCCGCAGGCGGTGCATGAAGTGGTACTCGATCCCGAGTTGGCTGAGACCTACAAACAGGACTACCTCGTGGTGCGTGAGGCCGACAGGTTTCGGCGAGTCCTGGCCGTGGTCGAACTGCTGAGCTTCGCCAATAAGGTTGGCAGCTACGCACCGACATACCGCGAGAAACGGATGCGGTTCCTCACGTCGTACACACACTTCATGGAGATCGACCTGCTGCGCGCGGGTGAGAATCCATCACGAGCCCTGTTCCCCGAACTGGCCCCCACTCCGTACTTCATCTTCGTCGCCCGCAAACACGGCATGGGGCGGCATGAGGAGGGCTTCCCGTTGCGGCTGCAAGACCCGCTCCCCGTCATCGGCCTTCCCGTCGGTCCCGGTCGTCCCGACCTGCCGCTCGATCTCGCCGCCGCGTTCGCCTCGGCCTATGACCTCAGCGTTCATCTCGGCACGATCAATTACGGCGAAGCCCCGGTGCCAGCACCCGCACTCGGTGAATTTGACCAACAATGGGTTCAAAGTATTTGCAGTGCGGTGACGAAAGCGTCCTGAGGTTTTCAAGGCGATTGGGAAGTGCGGGGCACTCGCTCAGCATGTGAACCAAACAACAAGGAGCAACGGCAATGAACGATTTCCAACAGTGCCAACACAACATCACGCGGCGGCATTTTTGTACGCAAGGCTCGAACGTGCTCGGCTCGGCGACGCTGGCGTCTTTGTTGGGCGGTGGTATTGGCGGGCGGGCGATCGGCGCGGATGTCGCTTCCTCTCGTCACTTGCCTCTGACGCACCATCTGCCGAAGGCCAAACATGTGATTTACCTGCACATGGTCGGCGGGCCACCGCAGATGGACTTGTACGACTACAAGCCGGTCATGAACGATTGGTACGACAAGGACTTGCCCGAGTCGATTCGCAAAGGGCAGCGGCTGACGACGATGACCTCGGGGCAGGCGCGGTTCCCGATCGCTCCGTCCAAGTTCAAGTTCGCGCAGCATGGCGAATGCGGGATGTGGACTTCGGAGTTGTTGCCGTGGACCTCGAAGGTCGTCGATGACATGTGCTTCATCCGCAGCATGAACACCGAGGCGATCAATCACGAACCGGCCATCACGTTCATGCAGACGGGCAACCAGATCACGGGCCGACCGTGCCTCGGCGCGTGGGCTTCATACGGACTCGGCTCATTGAATGACGATCTGCCGACTTTCGTGGTGCTCGTGGCCAAGCCGACCAACACGGACCAAGTCCAAGCGATCTCGGCCCGCTTGTGGCAGTCGGGCTATCTGCCGGGCGAGCACTCGGCCACGCCGTTCCGCAGTGCGGGCGACCCGATCCTGTACATCAACAATCCGCCGGGTGTCCCTTCCGAAATCCGCCGCAAGACGCTGGATGTCCTGCGCCAACTGAATGAGCAGACGCTGGCCTCGCTCGGCGATCCCGAGACGCGGACGCGGATCGAGCAGTACGAACTTGCGTTCCGGATGCAGGCGTCCGTTCCCGAACTGACCGACATCGCGAAGGAACCGGCCTCGACTTACGAGCTGTATGGTGAAGAGGCCAAGAAGCCGGGGACGTTCTCGAACCATGTGTTGCTGGCTCGGCGGATGGTCGAACGGGGCGTGCGGTTCGTGCAGATTTACATCAACAACTGGGACACTCACGCCAACGTCGCGGGTCGGTTGCCCAGCCAGTGCAAAGATGTCGATCAAGCCTGTTACGGATTGATCACGGACCTCAAACAACGCGGCCTGTTCGACGAGACGCTCATCATCTGGGGCGGTGAGTTCGGGCGCACGGTCTACTCGCAGGGTGGGCTGACCAAGGAGAACTACGGCCGCGATCACCACCCGCGCTGCTTCACGATGTGGATGGCCGGCGGCGGCTCGAAGGGGGGCACGATTTACGGTGAGACCGACGACTTCAGCTACAACATCGTCAAAGATCCCTGCCCCGTCCACGACTTCCACGCCACAGTGCTGCATCTGCTCGGCTTCGATCACGAACGGTTCACGTTCAAGTATCAGGGTCTCGATCAGAAGCTGACGGGCGTCGAACCGGCGCATGTCATTCCGCAGTTGATCGCGTAGAACGACTGTTATCGTTTCACCGCGTGGGCTGCGCGTCGCGCGACGAACGGCACGGCTTAGCTTTGTTTTGAAACTCACCCCACCGGGCTTGTCCCGGTGGAATCAGGTTTTTGCACTACTTGATGACGACCGGATTTTGAAGTAGTGCAAAGACCTGAAGACCACCCCGGCAAGCGGGGTGGGGTTTCCAGAAAATCCTAGTTCGTCGCGCGGGGCGTTGCCCACGCGGTGAAACGAGTGAATCGCCCACCGCACGAATTTCACCACGGCTGATTTCATCCCGTTTGAGAAAACACCGCCATGCGTCGCGTCATCTGGTTCCTCCGCGCACTGCCCTTGGGGGCGAAGTTACAGCAGGCGGTGTTACTGCTGATCTTGGCGTACAACTTCACCATGATCGACTTGAACCCGGCCAACCGGTTGTTCGGCTCGCCGCTGTGGATGACAACGGCGTCCATCATCGTCGCCATGATCGTGTTGGCTCGGTTGCTGTTGCCGGTGATGATGGCTCACCCGCAGCGGACGCAGCAGTTTTTGCAGGGGTTGGGTCTGATGGTGTTCGGGGCGTGGTTGCTCGGCAAAAACCAGTGGTGGGGGCGGATGGTCGTGACGTATCTCGGCCTGATCGGTGGATTGTGGTTCGAAGCGGCCGCGTCATTTTGGTTCGTCACCGAGATTCAGCGGCGGCAAGAACTCGCGATGGCCGCGCTGACGGAGATGATGGAGAACACTGAGCCAGCTCCGACAGCCGAGGCCGATGGCGACGATGACGTTGAAGACCGTGACAATTGGGATGACGATTCACACAGGGAAACGCGATGGACTCGGTGACGGCGAATAGCGTGGCGACAACGACGACAGGAACATTTCATTTCGCCTCGCGGTTGCACGCGGCGGTGCGTGCGAAGGGAACGGCCGCGCTGGTGGGACTCGATCCCCGGCTGGACTGGCTACCGCCCGATGTGCTGACTCACGCGCGCGACCTGCACGACGATCCCATCGCGCGGGCGGCGGCGGCGTTTGAAGAGTTTTGCGTGCGGCTGATTGATGTCGTCGCACCGCTCGTTCCGGCGGTGAAGCCTCAAGCGGCGTTCTTTGAAGAATTGGGAGCCGACGGCTGTCTCGCTCTGGCTCGCGTGACCCGTTACGCGCGGCAGGCGGGTCTGATCGTGATCTGCGATGCCAAGCGAGGTGACATCGGAACGACGGCCGAAGCGTATGCCAAGGCGTACCTTGCCGGAGCCGATCCGCTCGCAGCCCCGTGGCAGGCGGATGCTCTGACGGTGAATCCGTATCTCGGCAAGGACACGCTCGAACCGTTCGTGAAGGTGGCGGTCGAGCGCGGTGCGGGGATCTATGTCTTGGTGAAGACGAGCAATCCCGGCTCAGCCTCGTTCCAGGATCGCGTCGCCGACGGACAGACGATCTATCGGCATGTCGCTCAGGTTGTGGAAGAGTTGTCCTTACAAACCGCCGAGAACGGCTACGGCTGCGTCGGCGCGGTCGTCGGTGCGACGTACCCGCAAGAACTGGTCGAGCTGCGTGCCGCGATGCCTCACGCCCCGCTGCTCGTTCCCGGCTACGGCAGTCAGGGCGGCGCAGCGGCTGACGTGGCGGCGGCCTTTGCGAACGAGGGTCTTGGTGCGCTCATCAACAACTCGCGCGGGATCAACTTCGCGTACCGCACCGGCACGTTTGCCGAGCAGTTCGGCCCGAGGCAGTGGGAGGCGGCGAGCGAAGCGGCCACGAAACAGATGATCGCGGACCTCGCGATGCACGCGGTGAAGCGGGTGTAGGCTCTGTTTTGAAACTCACCCCACCGGGCTTGCCCCGGTGGAATCAGGTCTTTGCACTACTCGGCGTCACGGAGATTGTGGAGTTAGTGCAGAGACCCGTGAACCACCCCGACAAGCAGGGTGAGTGGGGTTTCAAAACAGAGCCAAGCAGCTTGTTGAAAAACGTAGGATGGACGCCCTCGTCCGTCCGCATTTAACTCGAAATCACTCGGACGAGGGCGTCCAAGTTACGTTCTTCAACAGGCGGTTAAGGTGATCGGCAAAAATTGTCATGTTCAACCAAGAGGTCAGGCACCGCAGTACTCAGGATTGGAAAGTGGATCAATGTCTAAATACGGGGTTCTCGCTCTCGCTGTTGTGGCTTCCATCGGCGTGGTGGTCATGGCGATCTTCGGCCCCGTCAGTGGTCGCGGTCGCTCATCGACCGATCCGGCCGTCGCCACGGCGGGTGCCATTTCGAGTCCATCAGAAATTGTCGTGGAAGCTCCCGGCGGCTCGCCCCTCGCCATGAAGTGGATTCCGGGTGGGACGTTTCGGATGGGGAACTCGAACGGCCCCCATGAAGACGAACAGCACGAACACAAAGTCGCCATCGACGGCTTTTGGATGGATGAGACCGAGGTCACGAATGCTCAGTTCGCGAAGTTTGTCAGCGAGACGAACTACGTCTCCATCGCCGAACGCAAACCGAAGCGGGAAGACATCGAGGCTCAGGTTCCCGCAGGCACCGTCATTGATGACGCGATGCTGGTGCCGGGTTCGATTTGCTTCAATCCTCAATTCGACATGCGCACGCTGCGGAAGGACTTCGCGAACTGGCCCTACCAAGTTTGGAAGTACGAACCGGGCGCCGACTGGCGACACCCGCTGGGTGCGGAGTCAACCATTGAGGGACGGGAAGATCATCCTGTGATTCATGTGTCGTGGGACGACGCCCAAGAGTATTGCCGTTGGGCGGGACGACGCTTGCCCACGGAAGCCGAATGGGAACGGGCGGCTCGCGGCGGCATTGAAGGGGCGGAGTATCCGTGGGGCAAGGACCGCAACCCCGATGGCAAGTGGGCGAACAACATCTGGCAGGGGACGTTCCCCGAGAAGCACGCCGTGCAGGATGGCTTCGAGGGAACTTCGCCCGTGAAGTCGTTCCCGCCGAATGCCTACGGCTTGTACGACATGTCGGGCAACGTCTGGGAATGGTGCCACGACTGGTATCGGCCCGACTACTACGCGATCAGTCCCAGCCGTAATCCCACCGGCCCACAGGACAGCTTCGATCCCAATGAGCCGACGATCCCAAAACGCATTCAGCGGGGAGGCTCATTCATGTGCAGTGACGACTACTGCACCGGCTATCGAGTCTCGGCGCGGATGAAGGGCGATGTGTTGTCAGGGACGTTTCACTGCGGCTTCCGAACCGTCCTGACGCCGCAGATGCGGGACGAACTTGAGGCGTCTCAACAATCGTCGAGTAAGGCCGCACGTTGACGATCGCGGTGGTGTGGAAGCCGGGGTCAGGTGGTTCAAAGTTCATTTTTCGCGGCGAAAAGTGAACTTTGAACCACCTGACCCCTGATCGTCCGTTCGGCATCGCCCATTAGCTCGGCGAGAGCAGTTGTGTCTCGGATACGGTGACCAAACCGGCGGAACTCTCACGAGTTCCGCTACATCCAGTCGCGTTCCTCAACCGCCGATCATCCCGGCCAACTGCGCAATCAGGCCGGCTGCCGGACCCGTTGGGTCCGCTCCGTTCCACATGGATGAGACCCCCGCCCACATGATCAACACGTTGGCCGCGAGAAACAGCGAGCCAGCGATCAGACCGACTGACATCCCCATTCCCCACGAGGGTTCGCGGGGACCGAGTGCCTTCGCTGCGGCGGCGGCTCCCGCTGCGGCCGTGATGTACCCTTCGCCGTCTTCGTCTTCGACGGCATCGACTTCGTCGCTGAAGGTTTCTTCCGAGGCATCGAAGACTTCGTCCTCTTCAATTTCGGCGACCTCGTCATCGTCTTCCGCATCGACACCGGCTTCCAAATCGTCGGCGATGTCGAGGTCTTCCACTTCCAGCGAATCATCGAGCTTGAACGCTTCCGTCAGTCCGGGGCCATCCTTCTTGTTCCGTCCCTTCTTGACGACCGTGGCGGCGGTCTCTGCAAAGTCATCCTCTTCATCGCCGATCTGAATCTCGGAAGTCTTTCCCGAATCGGACAGATTCATGTCGAACGAGGAGTCATCGTCGAAGTCGCTGGTGACATTCAGCGTTTGAGTTCGTCCCGCATCGTTGTCGTCATCGAACATCGACGACGTGAAGTCTCCTTCGGACAGAGTCTTGTCGAGCGATGTGAGGCTGATCCCGGAGTCGCCCGAAGACTCCAATGACAGTCCGCTGTCATCCGCTTCCAGCGACAGACCACTGTCATCCAGACCCAACGTAATGCCGCTTTCATCGTCCATGACGGAGGCTGCCGACCCCGCAGAGGCCAGGGCGATACCGCTGTCCGCCAAGGACGATTCCAGCGCGAGACCGCTATCACCGGCGGGTGCCAAACTCACACCGCTGTCATCGGACAAACCACCCAGCTTGGAACCGGGGCCACCCAACAAGACCGAACTTCCAGGGCCGGGAATTCCCAGATGCGATCCCCCCTCCAATGCGATCCCGCTGGCGTCCAAACCGAACAAGCTGATCCCGCTGTCATCCGCTCCCAACCGCAACGCGCTGCCACTGTCAGAGTCACTTGCGATACCCGAAAGTCCGACATCGCTGTCGTCGCCCAACCCGCTGAGCGCCCCCGATCCAGACCAGATTCCGGAGCCTTGTTCGATCTCGTCTCCATCTTGATCCGAAAACTGTTCGTTCATGCCCGCCGTTTGAGGCAGTCGCAACGACGATCCGGACGCCGACACGGTCGCACCGGCACCGACATCGAAGTCGAGCACGATCCCGGAATTGTCGGAGACCGCGACCGGTTCGCTATCGCCGATCTTCACATCGCTGTCACTGTCCGATGCGATTCGGACATCACTGTCGCTGGCAGGCTTACTCGACGCGATCCGAATGTCACTGTCGCTATCCAACATGCGCGGGGCGATCCGGACATCGCTGTCACTGTCGCTGCGGTTGGAGCGGGTTGCCACTCCGGAAAGGCCGACACCACTGCTGTTGCCCTGCTTCACCGCCTCGTCCCAGTCGAGCACGTTGTCGGACAGAATCGCGTCGTCAGCCAACCGCACGTCGCTGTCACTCGATTGAAGAGCACGAGCAACATCGGGATCCAGTTCGCCCATGTAGACGCGAACATCGCTCGCCGATTGCGAGGGATCCGTCACTTCCGAACGCATCTCGCGAGCGTCCGACGGGGCGAACCAATCTTCGGGATTGCTGATCTCATCGACGGGCGTCCGATCCTCGAACGGACTCTTCTTCGTGATCATCGTGGCATGTTCGGCCAGCGCATCTTCATCGAGTTCGATATACGACAACTCATCGTCGGCGTCCGCACCGACATTCAGAATCTCGTCGTTGGACGAGGCGTCGTCCAACCAGATTTCAGCGGTGGGCGGAGCCACTTTCCCCGCATCGAGCAACGCCTGAAGTTCATCGCGGCGGTACTTCCAAGTCCCGCGATCCGCGAGTGCCCGGACCTCGCCCGAGTCCACGAAACCCCGCAGCGCCGCTTCGTCGATCCCGAACTCGGCGGCAACTTCGGCGACGGTTAAAAACTTCTTGTTGTCCATGTCGGTGACTCAATGTGAGCAAGTGTGGCAACGGAGCAGGTGCGGCAACAAACGAAGGCAAAGCCGATCTCAAGAGGTCCCGTCCAAGAACAATGTCGCCTTTCGCTCCGCGAAAGAACGCTCTTTCGCGGAGCGAAAGGCGACAAACAGCGGGGTGATTTTTGGACAGGTTCTTAGAACCGACCAGCGTCAATGAGGGCTGAGACCTCAGGTCTTTTCCAACCTTCATCGGCGGAACGAGCGGTCCAACCTTACCAGTGTCCCCGTTCTTCGTGATGAGATTTCTCAGAGCGTTGGCGGCGTAGCGTAAAATCGTCAGTGACGGATCGCCAGTAGTTTTTGGTGCGACCGACGGGAATCGCCCAGCCCGGATGATTCGTCACTCCGACAGATGAAACGCCCAGCCGTATCAAAGCCTGACGCGCAAGCCAAGAACGGTTGTCCACGATTGCTTCGCTTGCGAGTTTTGAAGTTGCGCTCTTTTTGGATTTCAGCCCCAAAGGGGCGACTCTATGCCAGCCCAGGGCAACGCCCTGGGTTGGCGAATTGCCGTGCATCTCAAGCCCTGAAGGGGCGGCACTACTCGGCGGATGGACTGAGGATCGCCCCTTCAGGGCTTCAAAACCTGTAACGGTCACTACCCAGGGCGGCGCTCCCGTTGGTCGCTTGCCCTGGGCTAACTTAGGGCTGCCCCGTTGGGGCGGAAAACCCAAACAAGCGCAACTTCAAAACTTGCACGTCAGGCTTCAGCGCGAGGAAACCACCCACAACCAGCACAACCGGCAGCGGCGGTCACTCCAGCCGAACCTCCAGCCCGTCGAGCTTCACTTCCAGTGGCACGTCCAAGATCAAGGTCGGGGCTTCGTAGACGAACAGGTAGCGCGTCGCGGGAGCGGTGAGTTTTTCCCAGCGATAACCGACCGACACGCCGCCGTCTCCCTGTTGAGTCGTGTCGTAATCGGTGAAGTCGATCCGCTGCCCGGACTCCGTTTCCAGATAGACCGCGTTGTGGAACATCCACGTTCGATGTGATTCAAACGCCGGGCCACCCACGTCGTAACTCACCGCGACACCGATCTCCGCACGAAGCTGATCGGTGGCGGATGGCTCGAACTTCACCTCGCGCAATCGCACGGTGACGCCCCCGCGCCGCCGTGAGGTCCCCGCTGTTTGCGAGGTCTTGTCGAACACGATCCGCTCCGTCCCGGCGGCCAGTTGCAACACGATTCGACCTTTCAGATCGAACTTCAAATTGGACGCCGCAGCCGCTTGATCCGGCTTGTCACTCAATGGCGACGCGACGGACGCCGGCAGGACATAGTCAAACTGAACCGGCACAACGCGACCGGCATCGTTGACGGGTAGTTCGTACTTCGCGGCTGGGTTCCACGCGGCGACGGCGGCTCCCGTTGAAGCGACGGCCTGCACATCACCCGCTGCGAAATGCAGGAACAGCGGCCGGACGCGCGGTTCGACGGCCAGACGACCCGCCACACGCAGCAAGCGGCGGTCCGTCTTTCCCACGACAGGCCGGACCTCGACCGAGTGGATCGCCAGCCGAAACGGCCCGCTGCGTTGCACGGCCAACTCGGCGAGATCACTCGGTTGGCGCGGAGTCAGCAACAACCCGGCTCGTTGCACATCGAACTCCGCCCGAAGTTGCCACCGCTGGCAGACTTCATCAAGGCACTCCCAGAACGGTCGCTTGTCGAACTCGAAGTTCAGCGTTTGCCGCGTCGCATCGGCCTTCACAGCAATGCGCGCGGCGTCTGACAACTCAACTCGGTTGCGTGTCTGCTTGAACAACTCTTGCAGCAGCGGCTCAATCGCCAACTCACCGCGCAACGAGACGCGCGACGCCAGTGCCGACTCGCGCGCGGCACGTCGTTCGAGTTGCACTCGCACTCGCTTCACCGCTTCGCGTACAGCGGGACTGCGCACGAGATCGGGTGCGGGGAGCAGTGGCAGCACGTCGGGACCAAGATCGAGCAACTGCCGTTCGGCCCGCTCGCGTTCCGCCAAACTGGTGGGGGCGTCCAATTCGCTCAACCGTGCTTCCACCGTGACTCGCAGTGACGCGGTGGATGGCGACGAGCGTGACTGGCCGGGTTGTTCTTCCGCCGCGCGCAACTCCTGCGCCACGAGGCTCACCACGCCCAGCAGAAACGTCACAACCAGCACACGACACATGACTCTCACAACAGCACTCCTTCCAAGGCGAGGCCAGTCTACTGAGGTTGCGGAATGAACGGAAACGGCCCTCGTACATCAATCGTCTCGCAGATCGCGGCGAGTCGTGAGCTACATTTCCTCGGGGTGAGTCGGGGATATTCGGAGGCACGTCATGCAGATCAGACCTCGCGCTGTCAATGATGAGACATCTGAGCGGGGTGGCGTAAGCCCCCTGGTTCTTGGGCGTAAGCCCTCTTGGGAAGAACCGGGGGGCTTACGCCGCTCCGCTCGGAAACCTCTCACTTTGTGCTGCGTGAGGTATAGATCGGTGAAGACAATGTGCTTGTTCGTGGTGGCGTTCCTCATCACGGGACTGGGAACCCACACTTTCTGCTGGGCTGAGCCGCCTCGTTCACTGATTGAAATCAAAGTCGGCAAGGAACAGTTCTCGGGACGCATCGTCGCGGCCGACGATCGCGATTGTTGGGTCTTCCAGCGCGACGGCCGGATGTCGCGGGTGCGCATGGACGACGTGGACGATTGCAGCGAAGTCGATCCCCGGTTCCGCCCGCTCCCCTCAGTCGAACTGCGCGATCAACTCAAGACGGAGTTCGGTCGCGACTTCGAAGTCAAAGCAACCTCGCACTACATTGTCGTCGCCCGCAAGGAATCGGCTGAGCGCTATGCCAAGCTGTTCGAGCAGGTCTACCGCCAGTTCCATTCGTACTTCGTTCCGCGCGGATTTCGGATGGAGGAGCCGGAGTTCCCGCTCGTGGCCGTCGTCCTGCCCGATCAAGCCAGCTTCACCAAGTACTGCCGCGCCGAAGGAGCGAACCCCAAACCGGGCGTCGTCGGTTACTACCTGCCGGTGTCGAACCGTGTCGCGCTGTATGACCGAACCACATCCGGCCGCACGCGCGATGACGACACAAACGACACCGTGATTCATGAGGCGACTCACCAAGTCGCCTTCAACACGGGAGTTCACTCACGCATCGGGCAAAGTCCGCAATGGGTGGTCGAGGGACTCGCCACGCTCTTCGAGTCCGAAGGCATCCGCACGAAGCAATCGGGTGGATCGTCACTCGACCGGATCAACCCCGAACGGTTCGAGTGGTTTCAAACCTACCGCCGCCAGCGCCGGATCCCCGCTTCGTTGGAGTCCTTCATTCGCAATGACAACGCCTTCCAACGCGCGGCACTCGACGCCTACAGCGAAGCGTGGGCGTTGACGTTCTATCTCGCCGAAAGCCGCTCCGCCGAACTCGCCGCCTACCTGAGGACCATCGCCGCGCGAGACCCACTCCAACCCTACACCGCCGACGAACGCCTCAACGATTTTCAAGCCGCCTTCGGTGCCGATCTCACGCTCATCGAGAGCGGCTTCCTCCGCTTCCACGACCGGCTCGCGAAGTAAAGCGGGGAACGAACACCCATCCGGAACGTGAGCGAACACCAACCCGCAGCGTGAGCGAGGAAATCGACGCAGCGAGTGGACCGCGCCTCCTCGCACACGCTTTTTTAGAGTTGCGCACTTGTCGATTTCAGCCCAAACGGGACGATGCCGTTAAGGATTTCGGGGCTACAAAACAAGGCCCATCGAACGTAGCAGAAGTCGTAAGACTTCTGACGAGTCATCGAGTCGTCAGAAGTCTTACG
>JAYTQJ010000179.1:0-2203 GCA_043746775.1 Schlesneria sp. | reverse complement strand
TCAAACGCGCACGCCTTCGGCTTGAGGTTAAACTAGTATGGCCAGGTGATGTCTATCCAAAGAAAGCAGGCTGATGTCGGAATCGGAACCTTCACCACTCGTCGAACTCAGCGGGCTGTCGCACTTCTACGGGAAGTTTCAGGCGTTGAAGGACGTTTCATTTGCGGTCGCTCCGGGGGCGATCGGGCTTGTCGGACAGAACGGCGCGGGGAAATCGACGCTGCTGAAGTTGCTGCTCGGGTTGATGCGGCCGACGCGTGGCGGTGGTTCGGTGTTGGGCTGCGATCTGGTGCGTGAGCAGCATCTGTTGCGAGGCCGCATCGGGTTCATGCCCGAAGCCGAGTCGCTCATCCCCGGCGTGCGGGGCGTTGATCTGGTCGCGCTGGCGGGCGAGTTGTCGGGGATGCCGCGACGGCAGGCGTTGCGACGTGCTCACGAAGTCTTGTCGTACTTGGAACTGGATGAAGTCCGTTACCGCAAGTGCGACGAGTATTCCGTCGGCATGAAGCAGCGACTGAAGCTCGCGGCGGCGCTCGTTCACGATCCGCAGTTGCTGCTGCTTGATGAGCCGACGGCGGGACTCGATCCGCAGGGGCGAGACTCGATGTTACGGCTGCTCCATGCCATCGCCAGTCGTCACGGGAAGTCGCTGATTCTCTCGACGCACCTGCTGGGCGACATCGACCGTGTGTGTGAGCAAGTCATCATCGTCGATCGCGGCTCGATCCTGGGCGTCGGTCGAATTGGAGACCTTCGCCAGCACTGGCGCAACCGCTTCCGATTGCGATGGCGCGGCGAGGGGACTTCGTTCCTGAAGTCGCTGTGCGAAGTAGGTGTCTCAGTTGATGAGTCGCCTCGCCCCGAACAGGTCTTGGTGGACGTGCCCCTTGGCTGGAGCAACGGCAGTTTTTTTGAACTCGCCTCACAGCATGGCGTCACGCTCAGTGATGTCGTTCCGGAAGAGGAAGACTTGCAGCAGCTCTATCACCGCTTGATTGGGGGTTGATTGGCATCTGATTGTTTCTGAGAGCCAACCCCCATTGTTAATCGCAGCACCGTTTCGCGGTCTCAGTCCCCGTGATGACTGTTGAAACCACTGTTGAAGGTTGTGACATGCCAACGACTTCCCTCTCCGGTCCGATCATCATCGCCGGAGGGAGCGGCTTTTTGGGTGTGTCGTTGGCGACGCATCTGGCGGCGTTGGGGCGACCGATTGTCGTGTTGTCGCGTCGTCCGCCGAAGCCGAGCGGGACGTGGAGGCACGTCGGTTGGGATGCTCGGTCGCTGGGTGAGTGGCGTCATGAGCTGAATGGAGCGAGCGCGATCATCAACTTGGTGGGACGCACTGTCGATTGCATCAAGACCCCGGCGCATCAGGATGAAATTCTTCGATCGCGAATCGAGGCGACACGGGTGCTGGGCTTGGCCGTGCGGTCGATCGCCTCGCCGCCACCGGTCTGGGTGCAGATGAGTACCGCTCACATTTATGGCGATCCGCCGGAAGTCACCTGCACCGAAGAGTCGCCTTTCGGTTACGGCCTTGCACCGTTCGTCGGGCGCGCCTGGGAAGAGGAGTTTCACGCCAGCATTCTTCCGACGCAGCGCGGAGTCATCCTGCGCACGAGCTTTGTCATCGGTCGCGATCGCGGCGCGGGCAACGGCGTGCTGGGACGACTGGGGTTGCTGGCCCGGCTCGGATTGGGGGGAACCGTCGGCTCGGGCACGCAGGGGATGAGCTGGATTCACGAGACCGATTTGAACCGCCTCTTTGAACGTGCGCTGACCGACCCGACGATGCACGGCCCGTATATTTCATCGGCTCCCCACCCCGAATCGAATCGCGTCTTCATGCGCGAGTTGCGGCGAGCCGTCGGAATGCCTATTGGATTGCCGACGTACTCATGGATGGTCCGCCTCGGTGCTCCGTTGCTCCTGCGAACCGATCCCGAGCTGGCCCTTTGCGGACGGTACGTCGTTTCCACGCGACTGCGCGAGGCTGGGTTCGAGTTTCAGTTCCCGCAACTTCGCGAGGCACTCCACGATCTTGTGGGACGCCGCGTCCACCCGTAGCACAGGCGGCTCGCCTGTGTTGTCCAACTCGAAATACGAGCAGGCGAGCCGCCTACTCGACGTTTTTCAACAGGCTGCTAAGGTCGCTCAGCGAAGAACGACGCAACCTCACAGCGGGTCTGCGCGGGAGTGA
>JAYTQJ010000178.1:0-11316 GCA_043746775.1 Schlesneria sp. | reverse complement strand
GCTCCTGCCGAGCCGCGAGAAACAAGCGACATTCCACAAACGCGCTGCTCGGCAGGAGCCTCGCCCTCCCTTTTTCAACACGCTCTGGCGAACGTGGCGACTTCCGAACAAATCATTCGCTTCGAAACTGCGACACGAGTTCGTTCAATTGGTTTGCCAGCCGCGTGGCGTCTTGAGCCGCAGCGCGCGTGGCGTTGGCTCCGGCAGCGGTCCCTTCGGCGGCGCGGGCGACGAGCGTGATGTTGCCCGCGATCTCGGATGTTCCCCTCGCCGCGTCGGCCACGTTGCGGCTGATGTCGCGCGTCACAACGGTTTGCTCCTCAACGGCTCCGGCGATCGAGTTCTGAAAGTTGTTGATCTGTTCGATCGTGTGGCTGATGCGGCTGATGGCGGCGACGGAATCGCGGATGTCGTTTTGTGTCACGTCGATCTTGCGGCGGATCGATTCGGTCGCGTTGGCCGTCTGTTTGGCCAGCTCTTTGACCGCGTTGGCCACGACAGCGAAGCCCTTGCCCGCTTCGCCCGCGCGCGCCGCTTCGATCGTCGCGTTCAACGACAGCAGGTTGGTTTGCTCGGCGATCGACGTGATGACCTTGATGACTTCGCCGATCTCAGCGCTGCTTTGACCGAGCTTCGTGACAGTGTTGTTCGTGGTCGCGGCGAGCTGCACGGCATCGGTTGCCACGCGCGCGGCTTGCTGCGTGTTGTTGGCGATCTCGCGAATCGCGGTACTCAGTTCGTTCACGGCGAGCGAAACGGCTTGCGTGTTCTGACTGACCTGTTCGGCGACGACGGACGCGCGTTGAGCTTGCTGCGAGGTTTGTTCGGCGGTGGCGGACATCTGGCTGCTGACATCGGTCTGCCGGTCGGCGGCGCGGTTGAGTTCGGTCGCGCTGGCTCGAATCGACTTCATCGCTCCGAGCATTCCATCAGCGGCTTGATCGACTGCGGCGGAGATATCGCCGATCTCGGAGGCCGAATGAAAATTCAATCGCCGCGTCAGGTCGCGACCGGCGAGCGATTGCAGCCCGCTGACGCAGTTCGACAGCGGCGTCGTGATGCTGTGCGCAACGAACACAACGAGTGCGATCGAGACGGCCAGCGCGAGTGCCGTCAGCAGCAGCGACCACAGCCGCCCGCTTTTGAACTCGCGAATGCGGATGCGGAGCAGTTCGTCCAGCTCGCGCGCGGCGGTGTCGCGCAACGTGTGACTGGTGTCGAGCGCTTTGACGAGCTGTTGTTCGATGTCGGCTCCACGTCCGTTGGCTCGAGCGGCATCGGTGACTTCAAGCTGCTTTAACAGGGTCTCCATCGCGCTGGCGAACGATTCGAGGGCCGGTTCGATTTGACGAATCGAACTGCTGGCTCCGTGAAAATTCTGATCTTCGGCGAGTGCCGAGCGCGTGCTGTCGATGACGGCTTTGAAGTCCGCATCCCGCAGCAGTCGAGCGGTCGAGACGAGATTGAGCAGGTCGCTCGTTTCCAACTCTGGCTTGGCGAACGACGCGCGGGCGGACAGTCGCAGATCGGCCAACCGATTCTGCAATCGCGGCAGGCCGAGCAGCGTCGCGTCCATCAAGTAGTAGCTGTCGAGATCGGGATCGAGGATCAAATTCGACGTGTCGCCCACGTGTGAAACCAAGTGCCGCGCGGCATCGCGGAGTTGTCGCTGCTTCCCGCTGCTGGCCGCAGGACTGAGTGAATCGCGATCGGCTTTGAACTTTTGCCACGTCGCCGCCATGTCGCTGGGAAGCGATCCCGACCGCTGACGCTGCGCCAATCCCGCATCGGTGACTTGCAGCGTCGCGCCGAACAGACGCTGCACGCCGGCGAGTTTCTGGAAGGCCTGGTCGATCTTCCCTTGCTCGCTGATCAACTCGTTTTCGGCGGCCGCGTCACCGCTCAATGCCTGATGCCGCGACAGGTCCCGCAACAAATCGTGCAACGGCCGCTGGTACTCGTTTCCAGCCAGTTCTCGCTCGGCAAAGCGAATGTTGGCGTTGATGCCAGCCACCATGAAGTACAGCAGCACGGTGATCGGCAGCAAAAAGCTGAGGCTGATCCAGAGGAGCTTGTTCGGAATACGGCGGGAGGTCAGCAGGTTGGGCATGGTGTCGGTCTCGGAGGAAGGTTCTTACTAACCCGAAGCGTCAGCGAGGGCGGACGCTCCGGTTGATGTTGGCATTCAGGGCAGATGATGAGAGTCGTGGTCAGTGAAGCGTTCGCCCTCGCTCACGCTTCGGGTTGGTTTGGTGAGTCGCCCCGCTCGCCAAGAGCGTGGCTACGTGACTTGCAGAAAATCGGTGACGCGGCCGAGGACCACGGCGGTCCCGATGACGCGGTGGCGCGAGTCGGAGTCTTTGGCCAGTTCAATCGGTTTGAGGTCCATCGGTCGCGGCGCGATATCGACAATGTGATCCACCAACAGGCCGAGTTGGGCATCGGCTGTGCGGTAGATCACGACAGAGAGAACTTCCGGCTCGCCAACAGTCGTTGCTGGCGAAGGCCGTTGTGAGAGTGGATGCAGCGTCAGGATCTCGCCGCGGTACTGCACCATGTCGCCGGTCGCGGAATGTTCGACGGTTGCGGACAGGACTTGTTCGAGACAGACGACATTGGCTAGGGGCAGCGCGATCTGGTGTTCGCCATCGACGGTGCAGACGAGGACTTGCTCGTCGAGCCGCGCGATCTCTTCGCGCACCGTGACTGGTCCACTCAGCATCGTTTGCTCGGCGGTGAATAAGCCCGCGCTGCGGGCGATGCCGAGCACATCGAGAATCAGCGCGATGTTGCCGTCGCCCAGCATCGCCGCGCCGCTGTATTCGGTCTGACTGCTGAGCAACTCGCCGAGCGGCTTGACCACAATTTCCTGAGCGTCGCCGATCTCATCAACCAGCAGCGCGTAACGCCGCGTGCCGGTCTTGAGGACCACGATGTCGAGTGTCTCGCGAGTGGCGTCGTAGCCGAATTCGTGAGAATTCGGCGTTTGAGGCGAATCCATCGAAGTCTCACGACTTCTGCTACCAGCGTACCGAGATTGAACTCCGAGCTTCGCGCACAGATCGGCCATCGGCAGCAGTTCGCCGCGCAGTCGCAGGACCGGCGTGTCGTGGAAGTGGTCGCAAGCGTGTTGCTGTTCCTCACCGCGCAGGTGGAGCATCTCGACGACGTTGATCTGCGGAACTGCGAAGCGTTGTTGACCACAAGCGACCATGATCGCCGGGACGATGGCCAGCGTCAGCGGGACGGTCAGGCGAATCGTCGTGCCGACATCCTTCCGCGTTTGCAGCTCAATCGTGCCGCCGATTTCTTCGACGCACGTTTTGACCACGTCCAAGCCAACGCCGCGTCCCGACAGGTTTGTCACTTTGTCGGCTGTCGTGAATCCCGGCAGGAACACCGAATTCCGCAAGTCAGATTCAGAGACTTGATGTGCCCGTTCCGCCGCGATGATTCCCGCTTCGACCGCCTTTTTGCGGATGCGTTCGAGGTCCAGCCCCGCGCCGTCGTCCGAGACTTCGATGTGAACCTGGCCGCTCTCTTGGAACGCGCGCACGAGCAACCGGCCGGTCTCCGGCTTCCCTTTGATCTTGCGGAGGTACGGCTTCTCGATGCCGTGGTCGATCGCGTTCCGCACGAGATGCACGAGCGGGTCGGCGATCGCTTCCAGCATCGACTTGTCGAGTTCCGTGTCGCCCCCTTGCAGTTCAACCTCACACAGCTTGCCGCATTGTTTGGCAAGGTCGCGCACGATCCGCGGATACTTTCGCCAGGCATTTCGCACCGGCTGCATGCGAGTCCGCATCACGCCGTCTTGCAGCGCGGCGGTCAGTCGATGCAGTCGCTGAATCGGTTCCGTCATCTCGTCGTCCTGACGACTGGACGCAATCTGCACGATCCGATTGCGAGTCAGCACCAGCTCGCCCACGAGGTTCATCAACTCGTCGAGATGATCGATCTGCACGCGAATGAACGACGAATGTTCGCCGTCACTCGACCTGCCGCCGAGTATCGAGATCGACGAACTGTCTCCCTTCTGAAGAACGCTTTCTGACGGACCTTCTTCGACCACAATCTGCGGTTGCGGCCCCTTCGGTGGAGCGACTTTCGGAGGCTGAACTGGCGACGCGGGGGCATAGGCGGCAGTCGGCTCCTGCACCATTTCATTCGGTGAGCCGGTGGGCGTCAGCCCCCGGACGGGTTCGCTCGATGCTTGGATTGGCTCGTTGCCTGTCCGAGGGCTGACGCCGCCCAATTCACCGGTCGATTTGTTTGATGCCGGTTTCTCGACTCCGCCGCCAGCCATCTTCGTCCAGCGTTCAAGCTCTTGGATCAACGCCTTATGGTCGTTGGCCCCTTCGCGGCCGGTCTCTTCGACTTCGGCTAAGACATTACGAATCGCATCGACCAACCGCAGCAACACGTCGGCCACATCACCGCTGACCGTCAACGTGCCGCCGAACAACTTGCTGAGCAGTGACTCGCCCGCGTGAGCCACCGCGCCGAGCTTCGGGAACTCCAGAAACCCCGCGTTCCCTTTGATCGTGTGCAACGCTCGAAAGACAACATCTAGGCCCGACCGATCGCCGGGATTCGCCTCCAATGCGACCAAGACATTATCGATCCGATCTAAGCCCTCACGGCTCTCGGCCACGAATTCGCGAATGTATTCTTGGTCGTGGTTCATGAGTTTGTTCGTAATTCGTAGTGCAGGCGGCTCGCCTGCATCCGTGCCGCCACTCAGGCGATGCGACTCAGGGCGAGCCGCCTGAGCTACGGGATGCAGTGAGACGAAACGGCACCCTACGCAGCACATCGAGCGCGTTCCACAATCAATTTGCCATCAAGCCGTATTCGGCCAACTGCACTGGAGAACGTGCAAATCAGGCCGGTTATGACGGGGTGTTTCGATTGTTGAACATCGTAGGACGGGCACTCTTGCCCGTCTTTCCGATTGAAAACTGACGGGCAAGAGTGCCCGTCCTACGTTTTTCAACAGGCTGGCCAGAACGTGGCAACGGCATCACGCGAACAACTGGATCACGATGTTCCGGACCAGCTCCCGTTCAAAGCTCTTGTTGCAGACGGCTGAGACTCCGAGTTGATAAATCGGAGCGAGCATCTGCGGGTTGAACTCGGTCGTGACCATGACGATCGGGACCTCTCGCTGAGTACTCGCTTGGCGAATGTGCGAGATCAACTCGCGGCCGTCCATGCGCGGCATGTGATAGTCGGTGACGACGAGGTCAAACTGAGCTTGCTGCAACTGTTCGACGGCCGTGTCTCCGTCGTCCGCGTGAGTGAACTGAGTGAAACCCAACTCCGTGAGCGTGTCTTGCTCATGCCGCCGCGCGAGGCTGCTGTCATCGACGATCAACACCTTCAGGTTGCTCAGTCCTCCGATCGGCTGCCGGTCGCGCGAGTCCATCAATGTCTCTTCGATCGCCTTTCGCAGACCGCCGGCATCGAACGGCTTCTTGATCAATCGCAGCCGCCCCAACTGCTCTGCAGCCGATTGGCACTGCGGGGACCAATCGTCGCTACTCATCAACACGATCCCCGACTCCAGCCAGCGGAGCGATTCGCGAATGCGCGAGGCCAGTTCGAGTCCACTCATGTCGGGTAGCCTCGCACTGCTCAACACGACGGTCGGCGACAGCGTCGTGAGCCGTTGGAACGCCTCGGTCCCCGTCTGACAAACTTGAATATCGGAGACACCGACATCCTTCAGAACCTTGCCGATCATCCCCGCCTGCAAACGAGACTCTTCGACGATCAACACCGTCGCACGTTCAGGAGACCACACCCGATCTTTGACCGAAAAGACCTGCGTTGATTCGCCACTCCCGGGCGACCGAGTCAGCGTTTCCAACGCCTCGACGACTTCGCTCATCAAGGCGTAACGGTCGCTCGGAGACTTGGCGACCATTCGCTGAAAGATCGCGTTGAGTTCCACAGGCACATCGCTGCGAACAGCGGACAAATTCGGCGGCGGTGCCGTGCGGTGCGCCATCAAACGACCGACAAGGCTCGACTTGGCAAACACCGGACTGCAGGTCAGCAGATAAAACAGTGTGCAACCGAGACTGTAAATGTCACTCCGTGCATCGACTTCCAGCGGGTTCTCAGCCTGCTCCGGCGACATGTAATCGACCGTCCCCGCGACCGCACCGATTTGCGTCAGCTCCGTCCCCGACGCCCCTTCCCACTCCGACACGCGAGCCAGTCCGAGATCAACCACTTTCACACAACCGCTGACATCACGCAGCAGATTCGCGGGCTTGATGTCGCGATGCACGATCCCCTGCTGGTGGGCATAACCCAACGCCAAGGCCGCCTGTCTCACCGCCGAGATCGCCTCTTCCACACTCAACGAACCCGTCCGTTTCAGGACTTCGCCTAGGTCCGTTCCCTCGACGTACTCCATGACCAGGAAGTCGCCCATCGGACACTGGTCCGAGTCATACGCGATTACGACGTTGGGATGATTCAGCCGCGCCGACAACTGAATCTCGCGCCGAAACCGCGTGATGAAGTCCCGCGTCGCGACCTCCTTCCGAATGACCTTCACCGCCACGATGCGTCTCATCCGCCGATGCAGTGCCTTGTAAACGACTCCCATCCCGCCTTCACCCAACTTGCAGAGCACGACGTAATTCCCAATCACCAAGAGATTCGCCCGTCCCCGTCCGACCTCTCCCGCCTGAAAGGGTGTGAGCTTTCCCTCGGCCGTCAGCGCCGCCAACAGGCTCGGCCCCGTGATCTCGTCGCCGCGCTTCTCCAACGCATGACACGACTCGCCGAGCGACTCGTCATCTAACAAGCCATTCCGCAGCAATTCATCAGTGATTTGTTCAATCGAAGTAATCATGCTTCAGCCACAAGCTTTAGAAATTGATCGCCACACGAGCGTTAGACCATACGCGAAAACGAATTTCCTCCACAGACTCATGCGTAATCGGCGAGCTAACCCGGCCAGTTTTTTTGTATTGGGGAAAAACACCCAACGCTCTGGTCGATTTCTCGGCGGCTACTCTTGGGACGACAGCTCTTCCAAGAGGAATGACCGCGCATACGCCCAGAGTCTCCGAGCCGAGCGTTCGGACATTTCCAGCAACTCTGCGGCTTCAGCCAGAGGCAGCCCAGCGAAGTACCGGAGCTTGACCAACTCCGCAGCTTGAGCATCCTGGCCAGCCAAACGATTTAGTGCCTCGTCGATCTCCAAGACGTTGACGGTGGAGTCCACCTCGGGCAGGTCGTCCAGCGAGACCTCGTTCCGCCTCAAATCGCCACCTCGTTTGAGGGCCTCTTTGCGGCGAGCGTTCTCAATCAGAATCCGACGCATCGCCTCGGCGGCGGCCGCGAAAAAGTATTTGCGGCTGTGCCACTTTTGAGCCACCGGCACATCGACCAGCCGAACATAGGCTTCATGCACCAATGCGGTCGCCTGCAACGTCTGCCCCGCCGGTTCGTGAGCCAGCTTGTGCCGAGCCAGCTCGCGCAATTGACTGTAAACCAGTGGCAGCAATTCCTCCGCGCGGGAGTCTCCCCGTTGAACGGCACTCAGTAGTTGTGAGACATCAGATGACATGCCGACAGCCTACGGGTATCAAACTCGCTGGGCAACGACGCGGCCTTCTTCAAATCGGTGTGACATCGGCGTGTTGCCGTCGAATACAGGGACAGGTGTATGAGTTTCACTCGTCAATTGTTTGCTGTGATCCCGGCCGCCGGTCACAGCCGACGCATGGGTCAGCCGAAGTTGGTGTTGCCGTGGGGAGATTCCACGGTCATCGAGTCCGTTCTCTCGGTTCTCGATCATCCCGTGATTGCCGCGCGAACTGTCGTTGTGAGAGCGGGAGATGTCGCGCTGGAACAGGCCGTTCGGCGCGGCAAGGGACTCCTCGTGACGCCCGCTGTTGAGCCACCCGACATGTGCGCGAGTGTGCGTTGCGCGTTGGAGTTCATTCAACGTGACTTCGCGCCGTGTGACGACGACGGCTGGATGCTGATCCCGGCCGACCACCCGGTACTAGATCGAGGTCTCATTGACGGACTGATCGCCGTGTGGGAGCGGAACCGTCCGTCGATCCTCGTCCCGCGTGTGGGCGACCGGCGCGGACATCCGACGTTGTTTCGTTGGAGCTTCGCCCGAGAGGTCGATCGCATTCCAGTCGGTTGCGGCTTGAATTGGCTGCTCGGCGAACACGCCGCCGACGTGAGCGAACTCAACGTCACCGGAACCGCCGCCATCACGGATCTCGACACGCCGGAAGATTACGCGCGGCTACGATCCGAGTAACGCGATCGGTGGCATCGGCGCTTCCCACACCAACCCGCAGCGTGAGCAAGGAATCATGCCGCGTCGGCGCGCCGGTCCTCGTCGTCACGAGAACGACGTGGCGGACGCAGTCGGCGTTGGTCGCGCAGTTCGCGTTCTTGAACCATGTGTTCGAGATGCACGATCCGTTCGGCGAGGTAGTCGATGCGCCAAGCGACTTCATCGACGGTCTGCTCCATGCCGCCAGAGACCAGCGTGACGACTCCCAAGAACAGCAACATCTGACCGACGGCGGCAATCAGCCAACCGGTCGGTGCGTAGTGGAGCGGTCCGCCGAAGTAGCCCGACAGGACGAGGACCGTGCCGCACGTCAGCAGTCCGACGCCTCCGTAGGCACACAACTGTCCCGCCATCGAAGTCCAGTTGGTCCGCGCGGGTTGAGGATCGGCGATCGCTGATCGCACCAGTTCATCATGGCGCGAGGCGGTGGTGGGAAGCGTCTCTTCAGGCGGGGCAGCCAATTCCGGACGGCGCAGTTTCTTACGGCGCGGCTTGCGTTCGGCAGGCTCGTTCGATTCTGGAGGCACACCTCGCTCAAACGTCCCTTTCGGCGCGGGCATCATCGAATGAGCGGCATCCATGCGATGCCCGGAACGAGACGAGATCGCGGCGGCTTCTGTTCCAGCGGAGCGCGACTCGGGCAGTGTCGGCGATGCGGCGGCTGGCTCGAGCATGTTTTGTGTGGACCAGCGTGCCAACAGTTCGCGGGCATTCCGCTCGGTGTCCAGCAAACGAGGCGGAGAGACGATGCGATCGACGGCACCGGCAGCAATGCCCAACTCCGTTTGGCACCGCGCGCAGCAATAGCGCCGGTTGTCAGAAGACAACTCGGCAGCCACGTCAGCCCGGCAAGCAGGGCACCACATGCGTCGGTCCCGCAGTAGTTGGAAGGAATTGGAATCGGAGGCAAAGAGAGGACGCCAGCAACCAAGGGGAGCCGAGCGCGGCGGGACAGTAGCGGCGGTCCCGGATCGTGGCAAGAGGGAGTGAGGGGAAGGAGACAGGAGACAGGAGTCAGCTCCTTTGCCTCCTGTCCCCTGCCTCCTCACTTCCCTCCGCTGCGCCAACGATCGGTGAACTGGCGGCCTTGTCCGGCGGTGGCTCCCGGTTGAACTGGCGGCTGGATTGGCGACGGGACTGAGGTCGCGTCTTTGTTCGCGTAGAAGGTGAGTTGATCGCCGGAGTTCCATTCGCTGACTTCCTGGTCGTCACCGGGATCGTCGATGCCGAACCAGCGCTTCACGGTTTGCACGAAGGCCAGCGTCACTCCCAGCATGGCGAGCATGAACGCGCCGTGGACGAATACGACCGGGCCGAGGCCAAAGTACTGGTCGCAGTTCGCGACGCGCGGGTTCCAACAGACCAAGACGAGCAGCGCGGCAAAACTGAGATACGGGCCGTAGGCGATCTCCTGCGACCGCTTGAAAACCAGCGTCGAGGCGATGACGGCCAAGGAACAAAATGGCGCGACGAAGAAGACGAGGATTGTCGCCTGCCAACCGAGAAAGCTGCCGATCATCGCCATCAGGATCACGTCGCCAAAGCCCATCGTCTCGCGCCGCATGACGCGTTCGCCGACGATCCGCACCAGCCAGACAATGCCGCCTCCAATGACGATCCCCGCGAGACTCGACAGCAGCCCGTGAATGTGAGGATGCGCGAGGAGCCAAGCCGGAGCGACCGGATCGCGACCGAAGAACCAGGCGTCGGGAAGCAATTGGTTGAAGAAACTCAGCGACGAGTTGCCCTGAAACCAGACGGGCCACGGATGAAGATGCCCCAGCGCCGTCGAAGCTCCCACGCCGACGATCATCGCGGGGATCGTCGAACCATCCGGAATGATTTGCAGATCGAAGTCGATGAACGTCGCGACGAGCAACGCTTCGGCCATCACCAAGTAATAGAAGTATTGCGCGTGGAGCCAGAAGACCTGATCGGGGAACGGCATCGCAGGATCGGTCAGCGGACTGAGCGGCGACCAGAGGCAGCTCTGCTTCACCGTCGCTTGAAACCCGGCGGGGACGATCAGCATGTACAGGCCGACCCAGAGCAGGCCGTTGAAGAATTCGATGAACGCGTATCGGGGCGGAATCCAATGGCGGCAGTTGCGGCAGCGGCCGCGCAGGAACAGCCAACCGAAGACCGGGATGTTGTCGATCGCGAGGATCAGCTTCTTGCAGAACGGGCATGTGGACGGAGGATGAGTCAGTCCGCGCAATTGGTCCCACAGTCGGTCATGCAGCGGGATGCGATAGATGCAGACGTTCAGGAAGCTGCCGACGCAGGCTCCGACCATAAACAGCCACGACAGGATGATCCATTGGGGGATGCCACCGAACGTCATCGTCGAGCCTCTTCAATCATCTCGGTGGGAAGTTGTGCGGCGACTTGGTTCACCACGTCGCGCAGTGACAGGCCCTCGGTGTCGATCGTGATCGTGGCACAGTCGCGATAGAGCGGTTCGCGCGCGGCCAACACCGTCCGAATCTCGTCGATCCCGCCGGTCGCGGTCAGATTCGGGCGTCGCCGTTTGGTAGTGGCGTCGTGCAGTACGCGATTGGCGATCGTTTCGATGGGAGCGATCAGCCAGACGACCGGTCCCGCCGCGATGAGGTCTCGCCGCGTGTCGGCATTCAGGATGCAGCCGCCACCGGTGGAAAGGACGAGCCGATCGCGCTTCAGCAAGTCGGCCAAGACTTCGCGTTCCATCTGTCGAAAGGTCGGCTCGCCGTCGGTCGCGAAAATCTCTTTGATCGTCCGGCCCGAACGTTGTTCCAGCTCATTGTCGGCATCGAGCCAGTCCCACATGAGCCGCTTGGCCAGCCGCATCCCCACGGTGCTTTTGCCGGTACCGCGATAACCGATGAGCGAGAGCATCACGATGGTGGGGCCTGTTGGAAAACGTGGTCTTGCCAGTTGTGTCGTTTAACCGCGTGGGCGGTGAATGAGACCATCTGAGCGGGGTGGCGTAAGCC
>JAYTQJ010000177.1:0-2209 GCA_043746775.1 Schlesneria sp. | reverse complement strand
GATCTTCAGCCCATTCCAAGATCTGAACGATGGTGAGGCGCGGTTGCGCCCTCATGTTCGGTGCTTGACGGTGTTCGCTCAATAATCGAGCCAGAGACGACCCACCTTGCAAGCCACGAAGCCCCTGCTGTAACGCCGAGTTGATCGAGTACCATGTCTCGCCATCTGAATTATCAACTGGACCTGATTTCAACGGGCGCGACAAAGTTTCCTGGCGGATCATGTGGTTTGAGTTACAGGTTTGAGATGGGTCCAGTAGAGGTTCCATTGGCGGCTGTCGGCGAGGTTCGCTAGCGCGGCGACGGATTCGGCGTTGGTGATGTCCCAACGCGCTCCGCCGACCTTCAGCCGACGCGTGCTGGTGCGGCACCGAGATTCCGTCGGGCCGCTACCGATCTGCCAGCCTTCCGCTCGGAACTCCGGGTATTGGATCATCGCTCGGCGGTCGGTGACGTAATTCACCAGCTTCGTCGCCGCTTGGCGCTTTCGGCCGCGTAGGTTCGATCGCCAAGTCATGAGATCGGGAACGATGCCGTCATAGCCGTCGTGTTTGAAGCGGTGCAGTTGCTCGCTGGCCCATTCTTCGCCGGAGGAGGAACTCTCACCGAAGACCGCGCGACGCGCCGCGTGGACATGCTCGCTGAGGTGAAAAAAGTCCAAGCCCAGACCATCGACTTCCACCCCCGAACTCTCGATCTGCTCCGGGATCCAAGTGGCACCATCCACATTGGCCACCTTCTCGTCGCAGCCTTTGAAGCCCAGTCGGTCAGCCGTTCTTCTCACGATCTCGCCCACCTCGGGGCGTCGAGCGGCACTCAAGATGATGTGCTGGTGCTCCAGCGATTCGCTGTGGAATTCAATGACTTTGAACTCCTTGTAACGGCAATCCGTGCCCTGAGTGCGCGGAGCCAACGACGGGAGTGCGGCCACCTTCTCAGGCTCTTGGAGGGCTCGTCGTTGTCGTTTCTTGAGCACCTGCTCGCGACGTTTCGCTTTCTCTTGATCGGTGATAGTAGGCGCCATCACGCCGTCGATGCCCAGATACATCCGAGTGATCGTCGGTTTGATGGGCAGCGTGGCCGCACTCATCGGAGTGCTTGCTGTCGGAGTGCTCGGCACTTCGAGCGGCGACGCTTCCGATGGGGAAGACGATCCTGCTGCTTCAGGCGTGGTGTGTTCTGTCACCACCGAGGCGGGCTGCTTCTCGACGCGACAGTCCGCAGCGGTGAAGCTCGTTGGCAGCTCGCCGCTGTTCTGAGCGTGCTGCACGCGTTGACCTTCTTCGATGACAATCTGTCGCAGGGACTCGCGACTGAGTTCCACTTGAGCCGTCCGTTGGAGATCTGCCGCCGTGCGTTCAAATGCCGTCGATCCAATGTTGAGCCGACAACACATCTCGCGCACACCGGGAGTGGTCTTGGAACCTTCCGCATGCAGGATCTGATCCAGCGGAGCGGAGCTGCCGGTGGAGCCGCCGTGCCACCAGTGCCGCTTCAGAGTGACGCGCCCATTAATGGTCAGGACCGTGGTCGGCTGCCGCCCCTTGTTGCGTTTTTTTTTTGACGTGAGCGGATCAACGGGCGGAGCGAGCTGCTGCTCAATGGCATCGACTCGCAGTTGCAAAGCCTGCTGAAACATGACCGCCCGCAGAGTGGCCGCCGCATCGCGTACGGCCTCTTCGCTGCCCGCAATCAACTCCCCCGCCGAGGCCGCATTGACCGACTGCGCGACACTCTGCAAAGCGGTATCAATCTCAGCCTGTAAAGCCGCCTTCAAATCTTCCCATTGAACCTGTGGCAAATCCGGCATGCCGACCTCCTGTCAAGAATGAGCATCGAGTGCTCAGCCACGAGCACTCCTTTGCCTATCTTGGCAAGACTACCCAGAGGGCGCCAGGGAAATTTGCTGCGCCCGTTGAACAACGGCTCGATCTAATCCCTGCGTCCCAGCTTCGTCATGTCCTACAAAATGGGCACCGTCGAGGATTTGGAGCACCCGCTGTTGCTGTTGTCGTTGGGAGTTCCCTGCTGGGCACTCAGGAGGATCTCCGGACACAGCGACATGCATTGGAATCGCTTATTGGAACGGCTGGGACGCAACAGCCTCGTGGGTGCCACCGTGCGAGACCCGGCGCGTCTGCCTCAAGACATCGTCGCCGACGAGCATCATGTGGATTGGTGTGGCGAGAAGGGCTACATCGCGACCACGG
>JAYTQJ010000176.1:0-2209 GCA_043746775.1 Schlesneria sp. | reverse complement strand
GCTCATCCGGCGTTCCGGGGAGGTTTCGGTTTTGAGAAAGAGATGCGTTCTGAACTGGCTGTTTTTAGCCCAGCGGGCGGCAGATCGTAGCCCACGGCGTGAGCCGTGGGAAACAGAACCCACGCACCGACTCGCCCCGGCGGGGCGACACCGTCTTCGTTCGACGCCTCCTGCGACACACGCACTTTTCCCACGAAAGTGTCGCCCTTTCAGGGCTAACGGCGTGGATGTCAGGCTGACCCACGGCTCACGCCGTGGGCTACGACCTGCCGCCCTCCGGGCTAAAAACAGATCCGCTCAGAACCCTTTCGTCCCACGAAACTGATTTCTGCGGGAAAGGGAGGCCCCTCTTCAGGGACCTCCTTGAAACACCGGATGAGCCACCTTTTTTTCAACAGGCGGATAGCTCGCCCGAGTTCAACATCTCTTGAGATTGAAACAGTCTCACGCTGAAAGCCCGCCACCGCATCATGACCTCGCCCATCGCTGACTGGCAATTCGCTCACAGCTCATCATCGACACTGGAAGTCTTCCTGTTGGGGATGGTCGATTTCGCGTCGGCAATCGGGTTGCAGGCTCAGTTGCGCGAGCAGCTCGCGGGGCGAGTGGACACGCATGGGATTCTGCTCCTCTGCGAACATCCCGCTGCGATTTCGATCGGGCGCGAGGGGAGCTTCGCTGACGTGTTGGTGGAGCGAGAAGAACTGGTCAGCCGGCGGATGGATGTGAGGTGGGTCAATCGCGGCGGCGGAGCCTTCGTTCACGCACCGGGGCAAGTCGCGGTGTATCCCCTGCTGCCGCTCGACCGATTGAAACTGGGGCTGCTCGATTTCCGCAGTCGTCTCGAACAGACACTGCTGCGTGCGGCGGGGGACTTGGGTGTCGAGGCGACTCGCAGCGAGAGCGCTCCGGGAGCCGAGTGCCGTTGCGGGCAGTTCGCGTTCATCGGCGCGGGGGTTCGCTCGTGGGTGACTCACGGCGGGATGGTCGTCAACGTGTCGATCGCGCAGGAATGCTTGGACCTCGTCCGCTGGACTCACTCGCCGACGCGCATCACCACGCTGGCGGCTCAGCGGATGAAGCCGACTTCCATGGCGTCGGTTCGCGAGACTCTGATCCGTCGCTTGGCCGAGTCCTTCGGTTACGACGACTATCAACTTCACACCGGCCACCCGCTGCTGCAACGGACGACGCGGAAGGTTTACGTGTTTGGATAGCTGCCCATTGAACAGCGTAGGGTAAGCGTCTCGCTTGCCCGCTCGTGCGAGGGGGCCATGCGACGAGGTTGCTCGTTTGAAGAGAAGACGGACAAGCGAGACGCTGACCCTACGTGGGGGTTGCCCGCGAGTCGCAATGCCTTTTTGAACGCGCGATCAACTGTTAGAAACACGCCGCCGCTGTTTCTCGTCGTATTGAATGTCCTTCCCATCTCACCCGCGAAAGGCCCTCATGAGCGATCCCGTGTTTATCTTCGATGTGCATCTCGATCTCAGCATGAACGCCTTGGAGTGGAACCGGGACCTGCGCTGGTCTCAAGAACGAATCCGTCGCTGGGAACAGTTCATGACGGACAAGGTGGACCGAGGCAACAACACGGTCTGCTTCCCGGAAATGCGGCGAGGTCGGATTGGCTTGTGCGTCGCGACTCAGATCGGTCGGTACTCGCCCTACTTTCATCGGTTGCCGGGTTGGAATTCGCCCGAGCAGGCGCGGGCACAAACGCAGGGGCAACTCGCGTGGTACCGCATCATGGAAGAGGCGGGTGAGATGGTGCAGATTCGCAATCGGGCACAACTCGACCAGCACCTCGATCTGTGGATGAAGTCACCTCCGTGCGACGACGGTACGCCGTATGTCGTCGAGTCCAAGAAGCAAGCCGCTCACCTGCCGATCGGCTATATCCTCAGCCTCGAAGGGGCCGACTCGATCCTCACGCTGAAGCATCTCGAACGGAGCTACGAGGACGGTTTGCGAGCACTCGGGCCAGCACACTATGGACCGGGACGCTACGCGCACGGCACCGATGCGGAAGGACCGCTGTCACCGCAGGGGAAGGACTTACTTAAAGAGATGCAGCGGCTCGGGATCATTCTCGACGTGACGCATCTGTGCGACGAGTGCTTCTGGGATGCGCTCGATGTGTATGACGGCCCGTTGTGGGCGAGTCATCAGAATTGCCGAACGCTCGCGCCGTGGAACCGGCAGTTCG
>JAYTQJ010000175.1:0-2209 GCA_043746775.1 Schlesneria sp. | reverse complement strand
CTCCGCGAAAGAACGTGCTTTCGCGGAGCGAAAGACGACATTGAAATGTGCGCAGCCCAACAAGTAGTCGATGCCTAGTGCCCTGTCCGTTCTTAATTTGGGGGTAGCTGAAGTCGTGAGATTTCAGAAAACGCAGGACTCTTACGAGTTCGGCTACCCCCAAATTAAGACCTGACGGGGCACTAGTAATACGGCGGACACCGTGATTTGCGAAACTCAAAACTTTGTCGGCGGGAGCGGCTTCGAAGTGGCTGGCTTCTGGCCCGATGCCCGTTGAACTTGGTTGTCGGTTTTTGATGTCGTGGAGCTGTAACCCGCCTGAGCAGTGGTGTTGCCCGAGGTTGTTCGTCCGCCCGCAACCTGACTGGCGGGAGTGACGGGTCTGGAACTACTTGGCCAACGCGAGTTCGAGGGGGACCGTGACGCGGAAGCGGGGTCAACACTGGGATCCACACCGGGGGGAACAATCAAATCGGGACTCGAGTGCAGCGGTACCGAACCGGGAGAGATTGTCGGCGTCATGACTGGCCCCGGTGAAATCGTGCTGCCGGGCCAAGGCGTGCCCGTCTGAACTTTGACCGAGAACGAAGGGTCGCGGTCGGGGCATTCCGCAGCGGTCGGTTCGGGAACTTCGAGCAAGCCGCTGCCGTACAGTTCGCGATCCGTGGGGAAGGTCGTCGTGCGGCCGGGGCCGAGCGGCGGGAACTGATCGGGAGAAATCGGGCTGACATACTCGGGAGTGATCATCACGATCAACTCGACTTCGGAATGATCGAACCTCTTCTTGCTGAAGGCGGCTCCGATGAGCGGCAGCTCGCCGAAGAACGGCACCTTCTGGGTGGAGGCGTTGATGCGGGTCGAGATCAAACCGCCCAAGACCAGCGTCTCACCGAAGTTCATTTCGACAGTCGATTGGACTTTGCGGCGCGTCAAACCGGGGACGAACGTGCCGACCAAGGTGACGCCGTTGGCCACGTCTTTCTCACTGACTTCGGCGGAGACTTGCTGTCGCAGTCGAGTGGGGCTGATGACGATCGGCAACGCTTCGAGAATGACTCCGAACTCACGCCATTCAATCGTGATCGTGCCAAGACTCTGTGGCACCGGGATCGGGAACTCACCGCCGTTGTCGAGTCGAGCCGCTTCACCACTGCGCGTGACGAGCACCGGTTCGGCCTGAATTTTGAGCAGGCCCTCTTCTTTCAACGCTTGGAGAAAGCCTTGGAAGCCGAAGTTCTGACCGGTGATCCCGGCGGAGACCGACGGCGCGTTCAACGCATTGGGACCGATCGTGGCGATAGGGGGGCCGCCGAGCGGTGCCGTCAATGATGTCAGCGCCGCAATCGGACCAGGTGTGCTGGCCAGAGCGATGCTGTTGGAAGCCACGGCGAAGTTCATTCCGAATGTGCGGAGCTTCGACCGCTGAACTTCCATGATTTTCACACGCAGTTGAACTTCCTGCGGCCCACCAACGCGCACTTGATTCACGACATCAGGGTTATACAACTTCGCGATTTCCGTGATGCTGGCGATCTGTTGAGCCTCCGTGACCCAGCCGCGCAGCAGGATGGCTCCCCCTTTCAAAATCGTCGCCTCGATGGCCGAGTTCGGAAACGCGCGGTCGAGAACCGTTTGCAACAGCCGTGCGTCGCCCGTAACGAACACGTTGATTGAGTACGTTTGTCCCGACTTATCGGTGACGGTCATCGAGGTCACGCCCTGTTCCAGTCCCTGCACGCGCAACACCTGCTGGTTGAGTGCCTTTACGTCGAGGACCTTCGGATCGAAGCCGTCCACACGCGTGATCCACTCCTTGAACTCGATGTTCTTGGCTCCACGCTCGATGACTTCGAGTTTCGTCGTGGGGGACACGATGCGCACGGCATCGCCAATCGGCGCACGTGGCGTGGGAGCGGCCTGGGCTTCTTGGGCGAGAACCGAGTGCGGCGCAGCCTGCAACCAAAGGGTGCCTGCCAAAGCCGCGACGAACAGTCCACGCGTGGCCTGCTGAAAGTGGGACATTCCAATTCGCATCCGTGCATCCCCCTCGACATCGCAGACAACATTGATGTCCGCGATTTCCGTGACTGACATCGATCAACCGCCTGCGGCAGTGACCTTGATCCGTCGTTTGCCCGTCATTTTCCCGTCACTTGAAAACCTCGCGTGGTCAGTGATGAGACCTCTGAGCGGGGCGGCGTCAGCCCCC
>JAYTQJ010000174.1:0-26730 GCA_043746775.1 Schlesneria sp. | reverse complement strand
CTTGCGGCTCGGCGGGAGCCTCGCCCTCCCAACAATCCTTTTTCAACAGGCTGTTACGCCCAAGAGTCAGGGGCTTACGCCGCCCCGCTCAGAAACCTCTCGCTCCGCCGCGTGAGGCATATCGCTGCCGCTCTTCGCTCATCTCCCTTCCAACGCTCGTCCGCTTGGCATCGTAATGGTCGCCATGACGGACGGGGTTGCCTGCCCTCGTATAACTCGGCTGATCGGCGTCCGATGGTTCCGTGAGAAAGAGCAAAGGAGATTGTGATGGCAATGAACGGTCAATGGCGGCAGAACGTGTTGGTGATCTTGGCCGGTGGTGCGCTGGTGGTCAGTGCGGTGAACTGGTCGCAACGGCATGAGGCGGTCGCCGTTCCGCCGCTGCCCAACGCGCAAGACTTGTCCGTCGCGTTTCGTTCGGCGGCGGCGGAAGCTTTGCCGAGCATCGTGTCCATTCAAACGACGATCAAAGCGAAGCAGGTTCAGGGACGCGGCCAGCAACTCCAAGACGATGAGATTCCCGCTCCGTTGCGGCAATTCTTTCAGAACGACCCGCGCATGGAAGAGTTGTTCAAGAACAAGGGGCGTCCGCGTGCGATCCCGCAGCAGCACGGCATGGGTTCCGGGTTCATCATTGATGCGTCGGGAGTCATTCTCACGAACAATCACGTCGTGAAGGGGGCCGATGAAGTTAAAGTCACGCTGAACGACGGGCGTGAGTTCATCGCGAAAGAAGTGAAGACGGACCCTCGCACCGACGTGGCCATCGTGCGAATTGACGCCAGCGATTTGAAGGCGATCAAGCTGGGAGACAGTCACGCGATGCAGGTTGGCGATTGGGTGCTGGCGATCGGCAGCCCGTTCGGATTGGACATGTCCGTGACGGCGGGAATCATCAGCGCGAAGGGTCGCAACAACAAGATCACGGATCGCGCCGACTTCCTTCAAACAGACGCGGCCATCAACCCCGGCAACAGCGGTGGCCCGCTGATCAATCTGCGGGGCGAGGTCATCGGGATCAACACGGCCATCGCGACGGAAAGTGGCGGCTACGACGGCATCGGCTTCGCCATTCCGACGCACATCGCGGGTTGGGTCAGCCAGCAGTTGATGACGGCGGGCGAGGTCAAACGCGGCTACATCGGCACACAGATTCAACCGGTCGATGCGAACATCGCCAAGCAATTCAACGTCAAGGTGCGCGAAGGGGCGTTGGTGCGGTTGGTCATGCCAAACTCACCCGCTGAAAAGGCGGGGGTCGAGCCGGGCGATGTGATTCTCAAATTGAACGGCCAGGGAATCTCTGACCCCGCCAGTTTGCAGGGTGTCGTCGAACAACTGAGTGTCGGCAAGAGTTACCCGTTGGAGATCATCCGCGACGGCAAGCGACAGACACTGACCACAACCATCGAAGCGATGCCGAAGAGTTTCACCGTCGCCGAGAGTGGCGAAGAGACCGACGCGCCGAGTGACTCGAAATTCGACAAGTTCGGACTGGATGTCCGCACGTTGACGAAAGACCTCGCCAAGCAACTCGGTACGATGGCAACGACCGGCGTGGTGATCGCCGGTGTGAATGAACGCGGTGTGGCGGCGGTGTCGGGTTTGAAGAGCGGCGACCTCATCGAGAAGGTCGGCGGGCAGGCGATCACGACAGCCGAGGAATATGAGAAAGCAACGACTCAGTCCTCGAAAGCCGACGGGTTGGTGCTGCACGTTCGCTCGACGAACGGCAAGAAGTTCTTCGTCGTGCTGAAGGTGGAATGAGTCTTGGTCGGCTGCGAAGTGTACTGACCGATGGTCTTCAACGACCATCGGTCGGTATCTCTCACTCGGCGGCGTACAGCCAAACATCGACTTCTGATCCGGGTGGATAGCCTTCGCTGTCGGCGGGGACGATGACGAAGCCGTCGGCGCGCGTCGTGGAACTCAGGACGGATGCGCCGCTGATGGCCAGCGGTTCCGCTTCGTTTCCTCGAACCAGCACGCGCGCGTAGTCCACGCGGCCGACGGTCGAGACGAGTTTGCGCACGAGCGGGACGCGAACACGACGATACGGCCAATCTTGAGAACGACCGCCCAACGCGCGGATGGCTCGACCGGCGAAGAAGTCGTACGCGCACAGACACGACACCGGATTGCCCGGCAACAGGAAGACCATGCGTCCCTCGAGTCGTCCCATGCCGGTCGGGCTGCTCGGACGCATCGCGATGCCATGCACGGCCAGTTCCCCTTCATCGGCGAGCAGCCTCGGCACATGATCTTCCTGCCCGACACTCGAGCCGCCCGAGACGAGGATGACATCGGCCGGTGCGTGTAGTGCGTCGCGGATCGCGACGGGGTTGTCGAGCAGGATGTCGGACAAGATCGGCTCGCCACCGTCGCGCGCCACCAGCGCAGCGAGCATCGGGCCGTTGGCATCGGCAATGCGATGGCCGACGGGCGAAGTCCCCGCGGGAAGGAGTTCATTCCCGGTGATGAGGATTCTCACGCGGGGCCGTCGCAGCACGGGGACTCGACCGCAACCGATCGACGATAAGACGCCAACGTCTTGCGGTCGCAGTCGTCTCCCCGCCGGTTGCACGATGTCACCGAGTCGAATGTCCTCGCCCACTTGCCCGACATGCTTGCCCGGCGAGACCGGGCTTTGCACGAGGACGTTCTCACCGTCGAGCTCCGTCTCTTCGACGGGTACTACGGCATCGGCCCCGGTTGGCAACGGCGCGCCCGTCATGATCCGGACGGCTTCGTGGGGACCGACCCCTGTCGGGAAAGGGACGCCGGGCAGACACGTTCCGAGGATGCGAAGTCCGATCGGGTTGTACGCGGTCGCTCCGTGAGTCTCTTCAGCGCGGACGGCGAAACCGTCCATCATCGACCTCGCAAAGCTCGGGACATTCACCAGACTGGTCACATCCCGCGCGAGGACTCGCCCACTCGCCCCGAACAAATCGACCTCATCCGTGACGAGGCTTTCAATGTCCGGCAACACCGAATCAATCCAGGCGAGGGCCGCTTCGACCGTGGTTCGCGAGGCGAACCCTTTCATGCGGACATCGGCGTTCGGGTGATCGGACATCGCAAACCTATCGAGGGAGCAAGCACGGTGGGGTCGTCTACTATTCTTCGCGCGGTCGTATATGAGACATCTGAGCGGGGTGGCGTCAGCCCCCTGTTCTTTGCAAACGGGCTGACGCCCAAGAACCAGGGGGCTGACGCCCAATCGCACTCACTTTGTCGAAATCCTGAAGTAACCCGCAGCGTCAGCGAGGGAGTTCCGCCTGTTTCACCACGTGTTTGACTCCCTCGCTGACGCTGCGGGTTACAAAGTGAGTGCCATTGGGCTGACGCCACCCCGCTCAGAAATTTCTCACCTTTGGCCGCGTGAGGACTATTCCGCCGTCACGAATTTCAACGTGAACGCGGCTTCGGGTTTCACCGAGTCTGGCGGGAGCGAACCGATCTCGGTCATCTGTGACGCGAGCGTCTGCCAGCGTTCGGCCGTCATGCTGCCGAGGCGTTCCTCGGCAAAGCCTTTTGGGAGACAGAGCGGCTTCAACACGCCGACACCAAACGTCAGCACGTCGAGGCCCATCTGAGTGTTCTGCTCGTGGATGTGCTTGTTCGTATCATCGGATTCCGCGAGGTACTTCTTCCAGCCGCGAATCGATGCGCGGGTCATCTTTGCGACCAGTTCGGGCTGCTTCTCAATCAACTCACCCCGCGTGATCAGCAGGCTCGTGTACGTGTTGAAGCCCAGCTCGGACAGCATCAGGCAGACGGGATCGCCCCCTTGTTGCTCGGCGACGAATGGCTCGCTGAAGTTGTACGCCTGCTGCCCGTACTTCGGTTCGAGCAGGAACTGCGCGACGTTGCCGGGGTACGACGTGATTTGTGCGTCGGCCAAGTTGACACGCTTCATCAGAAATTGAGCGAACGGTTGGCCGGTGTTCATCGCCAGCGTGAACGGCTTCCGTCCGGCGAGGTCTTTCAGCGACGCAATCCCCTCGCTTTTGTGGACCATGATGCAGCGCGGGCTGTCCTGAATCGGAGCCATCACGGCCACGACATCCGCCTGTTGAACTCGCCCGAGCAGCAACTTGTCGGCGTTATCGACTCCAAACGCGACCGTCCCCGACGCGACATCGGCAATGACCGGCACCTTCGGCCCGCCACCGCGAATCGTCACGTTCAGCCCTTCCTCCGCGAAGTAGCCGTGAACAAGTGCCGCATAGAACCCGCCATGCTCGGCTTCGGGGAACCAGTTCAGTGCGAGGGTGACATCGACGGGAGTCGTGATGGGAGCGACCGTGGCGGGAGTCGCGTTCGTCGAAAGGGGCGCGGCCGGAGGAGTCGCAACGGGCTGGCAACCGCTGGCGAGTACAAGCAGCAACGCGGTGATGGCTCGCCAGACAGTGCGAAGTGAGAAATGCAAAGTGCAAAGTGCAAAGTGCAGAACGGTCATCGATCCACCGACAGTGCAACCTCCTCCACTTTGCACTTTGCACTTCTCACTTTTCACTTCGCACTCTCCTCAACAAATGGGAAACACACTCATCCTCGCTCACGCTTCGGGTTGGTGTGCTTCACGCCCGGTGTTCGACCGGCCCATCGTACCAGCGGCGCAGGATCGTCGCACTCGCGAGGTTCACAAGGGCGAAGATCGCGATGCCGAACAGCGTCGAAGTCAGTACGGCCGCGAACAGGCGGTCGATCTGAAGCTGATCGTTGGTCGAGTTGATGAGATATCCGAGGCCAAAACGCTTCGAGCCATAGCCGACGAAGAACTCACCCACGATGGCTCCGACGACAGCGAGGCCACTCGCCGTTCGGGCACCCGCGCAAATCGCAGGAACCGCGCTGGGAAACCGGAGCTTCGTCAGCATCTGCCAGCGCGAAGCATTGTTCAGGCGGAACAGGTCGAGCAGATTCGGGTCGATCTGAAGCAGACCCTGCGTCGCGTTCGAGAGGATCGGAAACAGGCTGAGGATTGCGGCGACCAACACCACACTATGAAAGCCATTGCCGCACCAGCGGACCATCAGCGGTGCGATGGCGACGATGGGAACCGTCTGCAAAAAGATGAAGTACGGGTAGCCGCTGCTTCTGAGAATGCGCGACTGTGAGAACGCAAAGGCGATCGCCGTGCCGATCAGCAGACTCGCGCCAAACCCCAACAACGCGGCCGTGCCGGTGTACAGGACGGCGCTTCCCAGCAGCGCCGCATCACGAACCAAGGCAGTTCCCACGGCAACCGGCGACGGCAGCAAGTACGGCTTCACGTGATACGCGACGACGAACCACTGCCAGATCGCCGCCACGAGCGCGAACAATGCCAACGGTGGCAACACCGTTTGAATCAACCCGGTCAGGACTCGCTTCATCGGTTCCCCTCACCTGCACCCGAGGTCAACGTCCGCCACGCGGTTGGCCAGTCGCTGGTCACGGTGATCGGTTCCTGGGTCGTCGGATGAGCAAACATCAGCGAGGCCGCGTGCAGCGCAATGAAGCCTTCGACGCGAGACTTCGCACCGTACTTGCCATCGCCCACGATCGGCCAGCCACGCGCCGAGAGTTGTACGCGAATCTGATGGCTGCGGCCGGTCTGTGGCAGAATCCGGACCAGCGTGAAGCGGCCCAGTTTTTGAATTCGTTCGTAGGACAAGACGCAGTCCTGACCATCCTCTTCGTCATCGACGACCGAGACCACGTTGCGTGCCCGATCTTTATTGAGCCGGTCGTGTAAGACGCCTTCGTCCGGTGAAACGGTTCCTTCGACCAGCGCGAGATACGTCTTCTCGACACTGCGAACGCGGAACTGTTCTGAAAGTCGCGACGCGCCCTTGCTCGTCCGTGCGAACAGCACAACGCCCGAGACCGGCCGGTCCAACCGATGGACCACGCCGACGAAGACGTTCCCCGGCTTGTTGTACTTCCGCGCGAGATAGTCCTTCGCCGCATCGACCAGCGTCGGCTGGCCCGAGTGATCGCCCATCGTCAGCAACCCGGCGGGCTTCTCAACGGCGAGGCAATGGTTGTCCTCATAAAGGATGCGCAGCGGCGATGTCACGAAATCGTTCTCTCACGAAAGCCTGATGAACCCGATGATCGCGACTCGCAGGGGGCGGACTGTGCTCCCGCAGAGCGATTGTTATGCTCGCCACGCGATTCGATCCCGGTATTTCCGAAGGCCAATCTATCACGAAGGAGTTTGCGATGCGCATCGTCCAATCCGCACTGATCGCCACGATCATTTTCGTCACGTCCGTCGCGCGAGCCGACATTGAATCGGGGCCGAACGTGGGGACGGCAGTGACGGCACTGAAGGTCTTCGCGGCGACGGGCGATCACGCGGGAAAGGAACTCGACTTCGCGGCTGATCGCGGCGCAAAGCCGACCGTGTACGTGTTCATCCCGTATGACCGTTTCGACCGCCCGTTGGCTCGACTGCTGAAGACGCTTGAAAAGTCGGTGATCGAGGCGGGGAATGAAGCGACCGTCGTGACGGTGTTCCTCGCCGATGACGAAGCGGCGGCGAAGGACCGCCTGCCGAAAGTTCAGATGTCGTTGCAGTTCACCTCCAACCCGCTCGTCATCTTCCCGAGCATGAAGCAGGGGCCGGAAGGCTGGCAGGTGAACACGGATGCTCAAGTGACCGCGCTCGTCGTGAAAGAGGGCAAGATCGCCGCGAAGTTTGGCTACAGATCGGCCAACGAAACCGTCGCTCCCGAGATCGTCGAAGCACTCAAGAAGGCGATTGGGAAGTAGTTATTCCGTTCCCGTCGGCGACACTTGTGTGGCCTAGATGCCCCCGTCCACTTCTTGTCTCTGCTTGCCTTCTCTGAGCCTCTGAGTCTCTGAGTCTCTGTGGTAAACCTTCCTCAATGGCGTTCCAGCAAGAGGATTGAACCACAGAGACTTCAGAGGCTCAGAGAAGGCGAGCAGAGGTCTGGTCCTCAGGAGAAAAACGGCAAGAAGCAAACTCCAAAAACCAAACAACCGTCACGAACGGTCACGACTTATTGTTTGGTTCTTGAGTTTTGGTTCTTGGTCCTTTTATTCGACATGTTGCTTGAGCAGCTTCATGAATTCGCGGAAGAGCGGCGTGTTGTCGTGCCATGTTCGGCCGCTGACCAAGTTGCCATCGACGACGACGGGCTGGTCCACGTAGTGACCGCCGAACGACGTGATGTCGATCGCGCACTTGGCGACCGTTGTCAGAGTCCGTCCGGTCAAACAACCGGCGGCGGCGGCGATCTCGACCCCGTGGCAGACCGTGGCCACCGGTTTGCCCGCGTCGAAGAAGTGCTTCGTCAGGGCGAGCAGATCGCGGTCATAACGGAGGTACTCCGGAGCGCGTCCTCCTGAGAGAAACAGCCCGACGTACTCGTCCGGGTTCACGTCTCGAAACGCGATCTTGGCTTGAACGTGATAGGCCGGTTGCTCGCGCGTGATGTCCCACGGGATGCTGTCGTTGGGGGGAACTTCGTGCATCACGCCGTGGTACTTGCGAGCCTCCGGCCCGGCAACGACGACTTCAAATCCGTCCTCGGGTAGCCGAAAGAACGGGTACAGCGTGTCCATGACTTCGGTCGCATCACCGATCGGCATCAAGACTTTGTGGGACATGGAACGGGCCTTGTGGGAATGTGAAACGGACGTTGTGGCGGCGGAGGATACATTTGGATTGAAGGAGCGGCTACCGGGCAATCGAAGTCCGGCCTTTCCTAACGCCGGACTTCTCTATGGAGGGATAACGTCTCTTTGGGAGAGAAGTCCGGCTAACAAAGCCAAAGCCAACTTCTTCCCCCGTGCTCCCCGTGGTTCTTTCAGAGAGCAACCACGGGGAGCACGGGAGGACACGGGGGAAGAGTGCGGCTCCTCTCAATTTTAAGTCGGGCGGGTCGAGTCGAATTGAAAAGTGGGAAACCCGTGGCCTTACGGCACACGGCTCGCCTCGAACCTCCCGCTCATGGCTGTGTGAGGTCTAAGCCGGACTTCAATCGTGGGGCGTTGCCGTTTGAGATTGCCGGAGTGAACCCTCTGCGACTATCTTCCCCGCCCTTACGAGCCGGAGATTTTTGAGTGTTGGCTCGTTCGCCAGGGAGTAGGCGATGATGCGATTCGTGCTGACAGGGATGTTGGCGGTGCTGGCGTGTGGCTGTTTCAGTCGCAGCGGCACCGATTTGTTGCAAGCCCGGATTCGGGATCAGGAGGTTCACCTCGCTGATACCGAGCGGCAAGTCGCAACGACTCAGACCGAGCTGGCCAAAGCGCGGCGCGAGGCCGATGGGCTGCGAACCGAACTGGCCAAACGAGGCAGCGGCGGTACGACGGCCGAACAGACGGAGGCGTTGGTGCGCGTGACCAAGCTCCAAATTCATTCGCTGTTGTCCGGTGGCGTCAACAAGGATGAGCAACCGGGAGACGATGCCTTTGTGGCGCAGGTGGCTCCCGTCGATGTGGACGGTGAGGTTGTGAAGCTGCCCGGACAGATCGAACTCACACTGCTTGACCCCGCCGTGGCGGAAGGCCAGCGCGAAGTGGGTCACTGGAACTTCACGGTCGAGGAATGCCGTCAGCATTGGACGCGCGGACTGACCGGCGCGGGGTATCAGTTCACGGTGCCACTGGCTGCGTCGCCTGCTCACGACAGTTTGGTTCTGCATGCAAAGCTCACGACGGTCGATGGCCGTTCGTTTGACGCGAGTCAAATCGTGCGCGTTTCGCCCGCGACAACGATCACCGCCAGCAGCCGTCGCGAGGTCCTCGATCGTTCTGTTCTGGACCGCTCCTTACTTGACCGACCAGCACTCGACACCGTGCCGCGCGAGTTGGATGACATCAACGATCCACCTCCCGCGCCATTGAAAGATCAGCCCGAGGAACTCCCCGCGTGGGCGGCTCCGGCTGCGACACCCACACGGCCTGCTGGAACATCACCGCCCGCTGCACCGACAAAGGCGGCCGCGAAAACACCGGCAGAACTCCCCGCGCCGGGCCTGTTCCCGCCCGTACCGAAGAAGCGAGAGTTGCCACCGCTGCGCGACTCGACCAACTGGACAGAGGGAACCATCCCGCAGTTGCGGTGAGGGTGGAAGTTTGGCTGAGAAAGCTCATTCGCTCGCGGTCATAAGTCAGGCGTTTGCATCGTTTCGCCGCTTACGAATGAGGATGGCGCATTTCACACTAACCCGAAGCGTGAGCGAGGACGTGTGTTGCTTCCTCGCTTACGCTTCGGGTTAGTGTCAGCGTTGCCCACGCGGTGAAATGACCCAGTTATGACCGTGCGGGACAGAAGCCGAACTTCGGGTGTGGAACGACATCGGTCGCTGCGGTATGAAGTGAGCCGATCTCAGCCATCTCACGCCGCGAGGAGCCACAGCCATGATGAGCTTCATTCCACCGCACATTGCTCACGGCCGCCGGACGTTTCTGTTGGCGGGCGGATTGAGTTGCTTCGGGGCGAACATCGCCGGTTCCGCGATGGCCTTCGCGACGGAACGAGCAGCTCGTGGAGACGGCCTCGCGGCGGTGGGTGAGACCGGTTCGGGGCGACGCAAGATCGCGAAGTCGGCGATCATGATTTGGTTGTCGGGGGGCGCGTCGCACATCGACACTTGGGATATGAAGCCGAACGCACCGCTCGAATATCGTGGCGAGTTCCATCCGGTCGCCACGTCGGCTCCCGAGATCGAGCTGTGTGAGCATCTGCCGCATCTGGCCCAGCAGGCGCATCATCTCGCGATCGTGCGTTCGCTCGGCGACTTCCATCGCGGGACGGGCGATCATCACGCGGGCTACTACACCAATCTGACGGGCCACTCGCCCGACCCGACGTTCCACCGATTGCTCAACGCGCGCACGCCCTATCCGACTGACTGGCCTTCGATGGCGTCTGTCGTCGCGATGAAGCGGCCTGCGCATCCGAGTCTCCCCAACGCGATCACCCTTCCGCAAAAGGAGGGCGCTCCCGAGTACACGCGACCCGGTCAGTTCGCCGCGCGACTGGGGATCGAGTACGACCCGCTCTTCGTCGATGGTTCGCGAGCCAAGCCGCTCGACTTCACCGTTCCCGCGTTGACCTTGCAGGGAAAGATCACGCGCGAACAAGTCGCATCGCGGCGCGAGCTGCTCGCCACACTCGACCGCGCCCAGCAATCGGCCGAACAATCTCCCGCCCTCACCGACTATCAGAAGCATCAGCTCAAAGCCTTCTCGTTGCTGACATCCAGCGAAGCGAAGTCGGCCTTTGATATCGGGTCCGAATCCGAGTCGGTCCGACTGAAGTACGGCAGCAGCATCACGGGGACTTCGCTGCTCATGGCGCGGCGACTCGTCGAAGCGGGCGTTCCGTTCGTCACCGTCTTTTGGAAGGCGAACAAGGAACTCGACAAACTCTGCAAGAGCGGCGGCGGATGGGACACGCACGGCAACAATTTTCACTGCCTCAAGGAACGCCTGTTGCCTGAGTTCGACCAGCCGTTTGCCGCACTGCTCGATGACCTGCACCAACGCGGACTGCTGGACGAGACACTCGTGATCGTGTCGAGTGAGATGGGACGCCGCCCGAAAATCGGAGACCCTCGCTCGGGAGGCGTCTCGGGCGCGGGTCGCGATCATTGGACCCACGGCATGTCCACGTTGCTGGCAGGCGGCGGCATCCGAGGTGGCCAAGTCTATGGCTCGACCGACAAGCTGGCCGAGTACCCGAAGGACAACCCGGTCGGAGCCGAACACATCGCCCGCACGGTCTTCCATTCACTCGGCATCGACGACCTGATGGCCAAGGACCGCGAAGGCCGCCCCTTCCATCTCATGGACGAAGGCCGCGTGCTGACGGAACTGTTCTGAAAACCGCCCCGTCCTACGCATCCGATTCGTGATTAACCGGTCTTAGCAGCCTGTAGAGAAACGGCTGTCGGGAGGGCGAGGCTCCTGCCGAGCCGCGAGACACAAGCGATGTTCCTCACGCACACGGCTCGGCGGGAGCCTCGCCCTCCCTTTTTCAACAGGCTGTCACCGTTGGCAGTGCGGGCAGTAGAACGTGGACCGCTGGGCTTGCACGACGCGCACGACAGTGGCTCGATCACAAGTCGGACACGTTTCGTCGGCGCGCATATAAACGCGGTGTTCGTTCTGATAGCGACCGCTTTGATTGAGGGCGTTGCGATACGTGCCGTCTCCCAACGTCGAGCCTTCGTAGGTGATCGCCAGTTCGAGAACGGATTGCACGGAGGCGGCGAGTCGCTTCACTTCTGGCAGTCGCAAGGAATCGGCGGCGCGATGCGGGTCGATCTTCGCGACGTGCAGAATCTCGCTCGCGTAGAGATTGCCGATTCCGGCGACGAGCTTTTGATCGAGCAGCGCGACCTTGATCGCGCGGCGGGTCGCGGTGAGTCGCTCGCGCCACTCGGTCATCGAAATCACCAGCGCATCCGGGCCGAGCTTGTGGGGGCCGAGATCACGCTCCAATTCGCCGGGACCAAACAGACGAACGGTTCCCAAACCGCGACGGTCCCAGAACCAGATCGAATTGAAGTCTCGCTGGCCCTCGAATTGCCATTCGAGCCTCAGGTGTTCGACATCCGGAGGATCGGCCAGCAGCATGAGGCCCGTCATGCGCGGCTCGATCACGAGACTCGATCCGACCGCTAAATCGAGCACAACCCGCTTCCCCAGCCGTCGCGCCGCCGTGACAACCTGCCCTTCGATGCGACTCGCCATCCGAGTGAACGTGGGCGTGATACCGATCGGTCGGCAATGTGTCTTGCAGCGTTTGACCTTGAGAATGCGGCGACCTTCGACGAACGGCCGAATGCCACGGACCATCGTTTCGACCTCGGGTAACTCTGGCACAGGAAAGCTCCGTAGGCCGGACCCCTTGGTCCGGCTGCTGTTGACGACCGGACCTAGTGCGTCGTCAACATTCAGTTTGGGGGTTAGTGGTGGGTGGCCGGGGTTGGAGCGTCTTCGCGAAACCCCGGGGCTTCCTTCGCAAAGCCTCAGTCCAGCCCCGGCCACCCAACTCTAAAATTGAGACAAGACACAAGGGGTCCGGCCTACATTGGGTTGCAGCCATCGTCGCTTCACCGACTTTACGGGTCGGGTTCCCCTTGCGAGGGCTGACGCGCGAGCCTGACGGCAGCATTCTAGCGGCTGGCGCGATGAGTGGGATGCGGGGTCGCGAGGAGTCGCGCGAGCAGCGGAAATTGCAGAATCTCCTTGACCCTACGAGGCCGCCGGACGATCTTACTTCCCGAGATGCCGTCTTCCGCACGGCTCGTTCGACATTCCGCCGCCTCAGTTGGGAAGCGACTTCCCGACTCTTCGCGGCCAGCTCACATCGGGTGTCATCATGCTGCGTTCCCGTTCTGTATTCGCTCAATTGGTGGCAGGTCTGGGGTGTGTCCTCGCCCTGTCGGTCTCAGTGGGAGCCGCCGAGGCTCAGCCCAAACTCGATCGGGCACAGCAGGTGGCAGCTCACCTCGCTGCGGGTGAGTTCGGCCCGGCCCTCGATCTGGCGAAAACGGCAGCCAACCCGGCTGAACAAGCGGGGCTGCTGAACAATGTCGCGGCGGCTCAACAGAGTGCCGGTGAAACGACGGCGGCATCGGGAACGATGCAACAGGCCAGCCGAACCAATGGCCGCCGAACCGGTGGGCAAGGTGCTGGCGGTGGCAGCCAAGCGGGAAGCGGCGGATTCGGCGGCGGTGGCTCGCTGGCCGACTTCACCACGCTGATGACGCTCATCATGGAGAACACCTCGGGCAAGTGGGAAGCCGAGGACGGCGAAGGTGGCACGATGTCACCGTTCCCCACGGGTGTGCGTGTTGCACCGGGTGGACTGCTGCACAAGCTCACGCAGGAAGAACAAACTGGCGTCTTGGCTTCGCTGGGCACGACCGCTCGCAAAGCGGACCTCAACGCCGATGTGGCCCAACGTTCGGACCTGCGGATGGTCTCGCTGACTCGGTTGGAGAAGGTGGTCGCTCAGCGGTTGGCTGACGGCGAGTCGGTTCCCGAAACGATGGCTCAACTCGCCGGGCTGTCTCAAATCAAGTACGTCTTCGTGTATCCCGAAGCCAACGAGATCGTGCTGGCGGGTCCGGCCGAGGGCTGGCAATACAACGCTCAAGGCCAGCCGGTCGCCGTCAGCAATGGCCGACCCACGCTGCAACTCGACGATCTCGTGACCGTTCTGCGGACGTTTGCCAAAGGCAACGCCGACTTCGGTTGCTCGATCAATACCCGCGATGCGGGAGTCCGGGCGCTGACCGACTATGTGCAGAAGTCGCAGTCCAAGGGAGCGATCAGTTCGGTGGCGGTCAAAGGCTGGGTGAATGCCCTCCAACACAAACTCGGTCGCCAAGACATCGAAGTCTGGGGCGTCCCCGGTGACAGCCGCGTCGCTCGCGTGATCGTGGAAGCGGACTACCGGATGAAGTTGATCGGGATCGACAAGCTCGATGCTGGCAAGGATGTCCCCAGCTACTTCGACCTGCTACCGGTCGCTCAGCAGAAGAACGTTCAGACGATGGACGCGCTGCGATGGTGGTTGACGATGAAGTACGACGGCGTGCAACACAGTGCCGACAAGAGTGCCTTCGAGATCGCGGGATCTTCCGTTCTCTGTCAGTCTGAGAATCAACTGCTGACGGCCGATGGCAAGCATGTGCCGACCGGTAAGTCGGAAGCGACCAACCGCATGTTCGCACAGAACTTCAGTGCGAATTACGACAAGCTGGCTGCTCGCGACATGGTGTTCGCTGACACTCAGAACGTCTTCGATCTCGCGCTGGTCTCGGCTCTGATCCAACACGAAAACTTGGACGACAAGGCTCACTGGGACATGGGTGCGTTCGCTCCGAACGGTGCTTATTCGCCAGCCCGTTACGCTGTTCCGAAGGAATGCGAATCGGTCGTCAACCATCGTGTCTACAACGGCAAGGACATCGTGGTCCAGATCGCCGGTGGTGTGAAAGGGGACGTAATGTCCGTCGTGAAGGACAAAGCTCTGAACACCGAATCGCCTCGCTTGGGCAACGTGGCTCAATCGGCGAAAGCGGGCGATCTCTCCGCCGGTCGTTGGTGGTGGGATGCCGCTCGGTAGGCACCCGTGCTGACGGAACTCAGATCAAACACAACGCGGCCGACTTCATAGTCGGCCGCGTTTTTTTCGTTCTGACAACCGAAAATCGAGCGACCTCGACAGCGACACAGCTCGGCGCGAGAATCGCGTTAGGATCGGCGCATCAATCTCTGTCGCAATTTGGTGAGCCGGGTGCCGTAAGCCCCGGAATTTTCGTCGAGGAATTCCGGGGCCTTACGGCACCCGGCTCACCAAAGCCAAACAGGAAACTCTGGACCGTTATTGATGCGTCGATCCTAAGCAGAGTTGACGACGATCACGCGAAATATGGAACAGCCCCGCTCATGTCAGACTCCGCGCCCTTGCCCGATGCAAACGGACCCTCGTCCAGTCCGGAGACCTCGGGTGAGGTCGTGCCATCTCCACAAGCAGCCTCAACCGACAACCTGCCGCCGCGTGAGAAGGTGAAGTTGTTTCCCACGACGCCGGGTGTCTATCTGATGAAGGACTCCGTCGGTCGCGTGATCTACGTTGGCAAAGCGGTGAACCTGCGCAGTCGCGCGTCGAGCTACTTCACGAAGATCGCCGCTGAGGACTCGCGCACCGCCAACCTCGTTCCCGAGATCTGCGACATCGACTTCATTTCTTCTGAGAGTGAGGTCGATGCACTGCTGCTCGAAGCGCGGCTCATCAAGGACATCCAGCCGCGTTTCAACACGGCGCTCAAGGACGACAAGACGTTTCCGTACTTGGAAATCTTCGTGCGTGAAGAGTTCCCTCGCGTCGAATTCACACGCAAGCCGCAGCCGCGCGGGACGAGGCTGTACGGTCCGTTTCTCAATTCGCGGCAACTGCGCGGCGCGATCGTCGTTCTCCAGCAGGTCTTTCGATTCCGAACTTGCTCGCTCAAGATCAAAGAGGCGGATGAACGCTGGCGCTGGTTCCGACCGTGTCTGCTCGCAAGCCTCAATCAATGCACGGCTCCGTGCAATCTGAGAATCTCACGCGAGGAATATCGCCACGACATCCGTCGGCTACGGCTCTTCCTAGAAGGAAAACGGAAGCGGCTCTTCCGCGAACTGCGTGAGGAAATGCAGGCCGCATCGAAAGAGTTGAAGTTCGAAAAAGCCGCCCGACTGCGCGACCAAATCAAAAACCTTGAGGGCCTCAACTTTTGCGGGAACCTCAAGGACCACGCGCAGCCTGAAGCGTTTCAAGTCGATCCACGCAAGGGGCTGCTCGGCCTGAAAAAAGTCTTCAACCTGCCGAAGATGCCGCGTCGGATTGAAGGGATGGACATCGCTCACTTGCAGGGTGGCGAGACCGTCGCGAGCTGTGTTCAGTTCATCGACGGCCTGCCGTTCAAGCACGGCTACAAGCGGTTCCAAATCAAGACGGTCGAGGGAGTCGATGACTTCGCCTCCATGCGCGAAGTTGTCAGCCGTCACTTCCGCCGCCTGCAACAGGAAGGGGAGGCGTTCCCGGACATCCTGTTGATTGACGGCGGCAAAGGACAACTCGGTGCAGCGATGGCGGCACTCGAAAGCATTGGCGTCACGGCCCCGTTCGTCTGCTCGCTGGCCAAGCGCGAGGAAGAAATCTACCTGCCGGGCGAGTCCGACCCGAAAGTCCTGAGCAAGCACTCCTTCGCGCTGCGCCTGTTGCAGTACGTGCGAGACGAATCCCACCGCTTCGCTCAGCACTACCACCACCTGCTCAGAAAGAAATCCACGCTGACGTAACCGACACACGTTGAGTACCGCCACTCGTCACGCGGCTCATCGACTTTTGACGGAAACGTCATGCCTGGAGGCTGTGCATTTACGACATCCGAGAATGGCAGTCGGATGCGTGGCACCGTTTTCAAAATGACATCCTGATTTGCACGATCGGCAGATTTCCCGACCCCGTTCCGACTCTTCGCTCGGTCATCTTTCTACAGTGAAGCCCAAGCGAACTCCCGACGTAGTTAATGCACAGCCCCTTGCCTTCCGTCTCGCTTACTGCCCACACTGGTCGCCGCTGTCTGTGATCGAAACGCACTCGGGAGTCTCCGCATGTCTCAACCGCGCGACGACATCATTCTCTGGGGACAGAACGCCCCGTTGCGACGGTTCTTGATCGTGTCGAACCTGATGCTGTGTTGGATCGGTTGCGATCTGACACTGCAAACATTGTCGAACGTGAACATGGTGGGACACGACTTCTGGATCGTCGCACACCAAATCACCGGCATTTCATGGCGGCGGATGCTGCTGGACGACTGGCCGATCGACATGTGGCGGTTGCATCTGTACACGGCCTATTCGTTACCGGCAATTGGCCTGTTGATGCTCGTGCTGCTCGACCGGTTGGTCAGTCAGGGAGAGACGCGGCTGCCGAAGCTGGTCACTTGGTGCGGGGCGGCATTCATCGTGGGCGGTGCGATCTGTGACATTTCGGTCACTGTGGCGTGTAGCCCTGATCTGGCGATGGAGGGGAACCCGTATGTTCGCGTTCTGATCGACTCGCAACATCCGCTCGCGTTCGTTTACGCGCATGCGCTCATCACACAGTCGTTGTACATCACGCTGTTTTGCGGACTGTGGCTCGGCTTCCTGCGGCACCGACAGACGATTGCCGACACCATCTCGGCGTCGGCTCCGGTCGGCTGGTTCGGCTTCTTGAAGGCGGCAACCGGTGGCGCTCATCTCACCACGCGGCAATGGCTCGTGCCGCTGAGGATGTCCGAGGTTCCGCTGCTGTATCACTACGTCTGGCTGGTCGCGATCCCGGTCGTGTTCGGGATCAGCCTGTTCCGGTGGTATGCAGCGTTGGAATGGCTGGGCTTCGTGGAGCCAGCGTTCTCAACGCGGTTCCTCGTCGTGGTGCATGGCGTTTTCAGCACACTGGTCCTGTACTTCCTCACGATGTGGCGACTGTCACGCCCGCTGACACAGGTATGAGCCGCTCCGTCGGATCAATGCGACGCGGTGCCACGCTCACTCAAACTGGTCGCCGAGGACAACGCGGCGACCTCGCAAAAAGTCGGCGGTTGTCATCGGGCGTTTGCCATCGGGTTGGAGCGAGCTGATTTTGACAAAGCCTTCACCGCACGAGACCACGAGTTGATGATCTGCGACGCTGGCGACCGTGCCCGGCGCGGCCGCTTCGTGTGAGCCGGGGGCGACCGTTTCGACGGCGAGAATCTGCAATCGCAGCGGCGGCTTGTCGGGCTGATGCAGTTCGGTGAACGAGCCGGGCCAAGGCTGCATGCCTCGCACATGGCGGGCGATCTGTTCGGCGGATTGCATCCAAGTGATGCGACCCTCCGGTTTGGAAAGCTTGCGGACGCGAGTCACCTGCGCCAGGTCTTGCAGCTCGCGCGAAACTGTTCCCGCAATGATCTCGTCGATCACGCGCATCGTCAGCGGGACCGCGAGTGCCGCTAGGCGCTGTTCGAGTTCGCCAGTCGTTTCACTCGGGTCGATTGGTGTGACAACGCAACCGAGCATGGGACCGGCGTCCATCTTCGGTTCGATTTCAATGATCGTCACGCCAGTCTCGGCGTCGCCGTTCAGAATCGCAGCGTGAATGGGGGTCGCGCCGCGGTACTTCGGCAGCAGCGACGCATGGATGTTGATCGTGCCTCGCGGCGGAATGGCGAGTACGGCGGGAGAGAGCATCTGACCGTACGCCGCCACGACGAAGAGGTCCGCGTTCAGAGCCTGCAAGTCGGCGACGGCAGCTTCGGTTTTGATCGAGTCGGGTTGGAGAACGGTCACACCCCGGTCCGCGGCGGCGACTTTGAGCGGGTTCACATGCTGATGATGTCCGCGCCCCGTGCGATCTGGCTGAGTCACCAAGCCGACGATCTGATGCGGTGATTCCAGCAACGCGAGAAACGACGGCAGGGCCAGATTGCCGGTCCCCATAAAGACAATGCGAAGACTCACGACGGCAGGTTCCTTGATGTGGGACGAGCGTTCTCGACGCGCCGAAACATTGGCAGAGGGGCGGCGTCTGTCCAATGGTGCTCTGGACTGACGCATCAATGAGTGTCGTCTTTCGCTTCGCGAAAGAACGCCCTTTCGCGGAGCGAAAGGCGACAAACGACGGAGTTGCTCTTGGACGAGTACTGACCCGAATGGAGTCCATTCCCGTCATTCCGCAGGCGGGCGTTCTTGCTGGAGGTGGAACTTTTTCACGATGTTGCGGCGGAGGATGGGGCCGAACCAGCGGGCATAGCGCGACATCCAAGCGATCAGTTTGCCGTGCAATGGGAAAATGATGACCTCCTGATTGCGTCGCACGCCACGCAGCATCAGTTTGGCGGCTCGCTCGGGTGAGATGGCCATTCGCGCACCGACCGCCGTCGTTTCTCGAAAGGGAGCCTTGCCGATTCCGACTCCGTTGTCGAACAGATGCGTGGCAATGAAGCCGGGACATGCGACGCTGATTTTGACGCCGTACCACTCCGCCTCGGATCGCATCGACATGCTCATCCCGACGACCGCGTGTTTGGTCATCGCGTAAGACGACGACAGAGGCAGTGGCGCAACGCCCGCGATCGACGCCGTGTTGATGATGTGACCGAACTTTTGTTTGGCCATGACTCGGTAGGCCGCCATCGTCCCCCAGATGCAGCCTTCAACGTTGACGGCCAAGATGCTGCGCCACTGGTCGGGCGTCATCTCGATCGTGTCGCCCGCAATGGCGAAACCGGCATTGTTGAACATGTAGTCGAGGTGCCCGTGTCGAGCGGCAACCTCTTCGACGATGCGGTCGCATTCGGGTTGCTGCGTGACATCGAGCCGCACGGCCTCGGCCTGCCCACCGGCGGCAATCAGTGCGGCGACTGTCTCGTGAGCGGCCGCTTCGTTGAGATCGGCCACCACCACAAACACACCGTCGCGCACCAATTCCTGGCACAGGGCGCGACCCAACCCCGAGGCACCGCCCGTCACAATGGCCACTCGCCGATCCGTCATCGCTTCAAAACCTTTCTCGATTGGTTACTCAATCTCGTTCGTTTCACCGCAGCGTTCTCGCATGTGATGTACAAGCGACTGACTCATCACAACCGCTACGGCTTCTAGAACATTGTTGTCTACGCAACTCGTGATGGCCGGCACAAAGTAGCCGTCATCGCTCCGCGTGACGAGCCTTGTGAGTTCGGCTGCTATGACTCATAGCGTCTGTTCTCAGCAGGCTCATCACGCGGAGCGATGATGGCTACTTTGTGTAGAAACGAATTCGATCAGAACGGCAGCGGCTGGCCAATGCCTTCCGCGCGGGCACGCTCGAAAACGCGCACAGCCACCGCGAGGTCTTCCAGTCCGATGCCGACCGACTTGAACAGGGTGATGTCTTCCGGGTGTGCCCGGCCCGTCTCGCGCCCCTGCACCACGTCGGACAGTTCGTGAACGCGGGACCAGTCGAGGCTGCCGTCTTCGATCGCGGGAACGAAGTCGCCAGCCTCCAACTTGCAGGCGTCGCGGCTGTCGCAAGCAATGTGATCGGCGCGACGGATCGTAGTGACATCGATCTCGGCCTTCGTCAGATAGTTGCTCCCGATGACGTTCAGGTGAGTCCCCTCGGCGAGCGAATGTCCGTCGAAGAGTGGCACGCGGCTGGTGGTGGCGCAGATCACGATGTCTTTCTCAGCCGCAGCCTCTTCGGGCGAATGGACCGCGACCGTGCGAACGCTGCAATACTCGGACATCTCGTCGGCGAATGCACGGCGGCGCGAGTCATCTCGCCCGTACACTTCGATCCGTTCGATCCGCCTCACGCTGCACACCGCCTTGAGCTGTGCCTTGGCTTGGAACCCAGTGCCAAAGCAACCGACGATCTTCGCGTCCGGTCGAGCCATAAACTTGGTGGCAACGCCCGACGCGGCTCCCGTGCGCATCTGGCCGAGCAGATTGGCTTCGATCAGTGCGACCGGTTGACCGGTCTTGGCGTCGAACAGTCCGAACTGGAATCGCGCCCCCTTGGGAGTGGTCACGTAAGACTTGTAGCCCACGTAACCGAGCGGTTCGGACCCGGCCGACAGCACATGCAGCGTCGCGCCATGTCCCCCGGCAACACGGCGACGCGGCTGATGTTCAGCCCGTTCATCGCCCCATTGACGAAAGGCATCTTCCACGGACTCGATCGCCCCATTGATGTCGAGCAACCAGGCCACATCTTCTTCAGTGAGATAGAGCGCGGACATGGGAAGGACCTCCATAGAAAGGGGTAGTTCATCACCACCTCAGATCGGCACGTTGTTGGTTCAGCCGGTCGATCTGACGCGACGGCATCCTACCGTGCGAACGATCAGTCGCACTCGCGCGTACACGATTTTCCCACGGCCACATCGAAGTCCGGCTTTTCCGAAAGCCGGACTTCGGCAACTCGTCTTCTCATCCGAACAACCTGCCCTGTGGCGGTCAGGATTCGGCGACGATCTTGGCGATGTCGTTGAAGTCGTTCTTGAGGGACCGGTACAGCTTGCCATACATCGGGTACGACTTGGTGTAGATCCGTTTGGCTTCGGCCTGTGGGTCGGTGCTGCTCGTCACTTTGATCAGTGCGGAACAGGCTTCGACCACGCCCTTGAAGCGTCCGGTCCCCGCTGCGGCGAGCAGAGCCGCGCCGAACGCCGGGCCTTCCTCGGCGTTAATCATGCTGACGCGACGGCCGTAGACATCGGCCTGCATCTGACGCCAGAAGTCACTGCGTGCTCCGCCGCCCGAGAGACGGATTTCACGGATCGGGATGCGCATTTCGTTGATGACTTCAAGGCAGTCGCGCATCGCATACGTCGCCCCTTCCATGATCGAACGGATGATGGCCGAGCGACCGTGGCGCAGACTCAAGCCAATGAAGCAGCCGCGTGCGTTGGGGTCCGCGTGTGGCGTGCGCTCACCGGTGAGGTACGGCAGGAAGAAGAGACCTTCACAACCGGGAGGAGCCTCGGCCGCTTGCTCGGTGATGATGTTGTAAGGGTCCGTCTTGATCTTCTTGGCGGCGGCGACTTCGGTCTCGGCCAGTTGATTGCGATACCACTGCAAACCGCCTCCTGCCGAGAGGACACAGCCCATGATGTGCCACTTGCCGCGAACGGCATGACAGAACGTGTGAACGCGCCCGGTCGGATCGATCTGCACATCGTCACTGTGAGCGAAGACAACACCGCTGGTTCCGAGGGTGGCCGAGATGATGCCTCGTTTGACGATGCCGTTCCCGACGGCACCGGCAGCTTGGTCACCGGCTCCCGCAACGACGGGAACACCTTTTTTGAGACCGAGCAGTTTCGCAGCCGCTTCCGTCAGCGTGCCGGTCACATCTTCGGACTCGAAGACTTTGGGAAGCAACGTCGATTTGATTTCGAGCTTCTCAAGCAGTGGCTTGCTCCACACGCGGTTCCGCACATCGAGCAGCAGCGTTCCCGAAGCATCGCTGACATCGGTCGCAAATTCGCCGGTCAGCTTGAGTCGCACGAAGTCTTTCGGCAGCAGAATCTGCGTCGTCTTGGCGTAACTCTTCGGTTCGTTCTTTTGCAGCCAGAGAATCTTCGGCGCGGTGAACCCGGTGAGAGCGGGATTGGCGACCATCTCGATCAGCTTGGGACGACCGCCGACGCGCGTTTCGATCTCGGCACATTCTTCGGCGGTGCGCTGGTCATTCCACAGGATCGCGTGACGGATGACGTTTTGCTGCTTGTCGAGAAACACGCTGCCGTGCATCTGACCGCTGAGTCCAATCCCGGCCACTTCGTCCGGCTTGATCTTGCCGGTCTTGAGCACCTTCTTGACCGTCTCGATGGTCGCATCCCACCAGTCGTCGGGATTCTGCTCGGACCAACCGGGTCGTGGCGACATCAGGGGGTATTCGGCGGTGGCTGAGGCGAGGATGGTTCCGTCCTCACGCATGGCAATGGTTTTGGTCCCACTCGTACCGATATCGATCCCCAAAAATACAGCCATCGTGAGTGGTCCCTGGTGCAGGCGAGAGGAGTAGCGGAGTGAGCTGCGCAAGGCTCTATCGAACTCGCAGCAATGCGAGAGCGATCAGTCAAGTGCGGCGGCAGTCTATCAATCAAGGGGCTGATTCGCCACGAACTCCCGTCGAACGGCAGCTTCAGCCTCAAGCCGCGCCGAGTGCATGCAGCGTCAAAGATCACGCCGTGCTATAGACCAGACCGGTCTTGCTGAGCGATCCGACCGCGCTTATAAACCCGCCCGCTTGGCCGGGTGTCTGTATTACTGACGGAGGTGCCAAAACTTTTCGGACGGCTTGGAACGATTCAACGGTGCATGCCAGACATGACCGGTTCTCGCCTTTCCTACGCGACTCCACCGTCGCAATCGACCCCGACTGAGCCACCCCGAGGCCGCGGTTTTCTGCTCGTCAGAGATCGCGGTCTCGGTCTTTGATGGCAGTCCCGTAGGACAACGCCGTTAAGGATTTGTGTAGCAGAATTCGTGAGAATTCTGACGACTTGATGGCTCTCCAGAAGTCTTACGACTTCTGCTACGTTCGATTGGTGAAGTGGAACGGACGAGGCGTCCATCCTACGGGCACTTCACGGTTGCGAAGCGACTCGCTTCACGTTGTTCAGTTTGCGGAACGACTCATACGAGTGAACGGCTGTTCCGGCGAAGTGCTTGGTGCGGCGGAACGTCGTCTCGGCCGACTTCAGTTGGGTGTGCAGTTCATCGAGCGTGTTGTCGGCGAACGTGATCTTGGACAGCATCACGGTCGTGGCGCTGAAGCCCGCGAGTTCTTGGCCGCTGGCGGTGGCAATGTCTCGTGATCGGAAGCCGCTCCATTCCGGGTCGAGCCTTACGAACCCTTCCGCCTCGTTTCGAGCGAGGGCGATCTGCGAGCGCGGCACCGACGGTGCGGTCGCTCCAAAACGTTCGGCGATCTGTGTGAGATGTCTCTGGACGCGAGCTAAGTCTTCGTCGGTCGGATCGGCGGGAAGCTCCAGCCCGACATGAACGTGCTGCCCGTCGTCGAGTCGATGCAATCGCAGTCCATCCACGCGACTGAGTGCCGCCAATTCTTTCCCCGCACCGCGGACGATCGCCTCGAACCGTTTGCGTGGCAGTCCGACGACGAACCAGACATCGGCAGGCGGCGACAAGAATGTTTCGACTCCCATGTGGATGCGCGCCGCTCCCGCTTTGTCCGCATACGCGAGCAAATCCTGCCCGTGAGCGATCAGACCGTCGGCCCCTTCCGCCGCATCGCGATAGTTCATGATGCCAACTTGATCGAGCAGGTCGATGCAGTGGTGACTGGCCGGTTTCTTCTTGCCCCCAAACGTGACTTCACCTTGCGGCTTGCCTGTCGCCGCGTCGAGTTCCTGCCACCAGAACGGGATGTCGATCCCAAAGGCCAGACCCGATTGAGTCCTCACGCGGCGCTGACACTCGACGTTCAGTTCGAGGAACTCTCGCAGGATTTGTTCGCGCCGCATCCGGTCTTCCCAACCGAGCAACAAGTACGGCTCGTTGTCGAAGTGAATGCCGTCGAACCGTTGCTCGGCGGGCGACTCGCGGTTGAAGGCGATCACCGCATCCACGACAGCCAGCGGCACGCCATGTTGCGGCTTGAGAGCAAACTCGGGATAGCCATCGAGCGCATGAACTTGGATGCGCGCCTGATGCGCTTCCGCGAGAAACCGCCGCCACGCACCGGGGTCGGGGAACTCACAGGTGACTCGTTCGACCGTCTTGCCTTTCGCCGCCGTTGCTGTGGGAGCCGTGGTCGTTGTCGTCGGACGGGAACTCGCGGGATCGGCATCGGTCGGCTGGAGGGTGATTGCAGCTTCCTGCGGCGAGCCACGAACCACCTTGTAATCGAGCTGCATCCAGAGCTGCTCGATCGACTCATTGCGGCAGAAGGCGAACAACTCTTCGTGACTAGCCGCGTCGCTCAGAACGGCGTTCGATTCCCACAACCACATCGCGCGGGGAGTCGTTGTCGCAGCCGATGCGTCGGTGCTGGCAACGTCACTTTGTGGCGTGGTGATCGTCGCGGTCGTCTTGAAGCTGATGTCGTCGATCCAGACGGCGTGCCGTCCGGGTGATGTGAAGTCGAGCGTCAGGCCACCCAGATACTGAACGTCCAGACCCTTGAGTGCCGCCAGTGGAATGAGCACCTCCTGCCACTGGTTCGTGACCCCCTTAGGCAGGAACCGACGGACATCACCCACGGGCAGTGAGTCATCCTTTTCGATCCACTTGCCGTCAGCCAGTTTGACCGTGAACTGCTCTCCGCCCGTCTGCCCCTTCACCCAGAACGACAAGTACCCGAACGGCCGCGCGTCGAAGTATTGCCGCTGCGGTGCGCGAAAATTGAAGAACTGCAGCCACACGCCGCAATAGCCGGTGATTCGGCGATCAGCCTGTACGGAAAGACTGCTGCCGCTCTTGCCTCGCCGAACATTGGAGTCCCGCGCGATCACCGCGACCGAGTCACCCGCCTGATACTTCTCGTGAAAGCCGCCGAGTTTGTTCTGCTGCCCTCCCTCAAAATCATCGACCAGCAGCAGCTTCACGGGAGGTGCCGCGTTGATGGGCGAGGACACGCAGAGGAACACCAAGCTGAACACAAACAAACGCAACGACGACATGGCAACCCATTCAAAATGGCGGTGAAACGAAGACGCACGATCAATGTGCTTCAAAAATCAAACGAGCCTTAACCGCCGTTGAAAACCCGCCCCACCGGGCTTGCCCCGGTGGAATCAGGTCTTTGCACTACTCAACTCCACTGGGCCTTTGAAACTGGGTTATTGAAGGGCCTTGAAATTGAAGTAGTGCAAAGACCCGCGAGCCACCGGGCAAGCCCGGTGGGGGGCACCGGGCTGCCGACCTCACTGGCGAACCAACTCGATCGGCTCCGAGTGCGGTGTTTCCGAGGGGAGCTGATCGAAGCGCGAACCGGCGGTGAAGCGATTCGCTTCTTCGGCATCGCGCATGGCCAGCACGACCAACTGATAACGGGTTCCGGGCGGAGTCTTGTCGTTTCCGAAATGAGACGTGGCCACGAACCGCGTTCCGCGAACGGCACGACACGGCTGCTGCACCCACCACTCGGCACCGGCTGCGACATCGCGCACCACGACGACCGGCCACCCGTGAGGGCTGTCGCATTCCACTTCCTGCACCCGCTCGACCAATTGACCGGGAGGCGCGGCCACGGAGATCGCCGCGCGCGGCTGGAATCCCGCACGCACGGCATAACCACCGACCAACATCGTTGTCACCAGGACCACACACCACACCCATTTTCGGACCAGCAACCGCTTCACGTCGCACACCCTTTCACGAACTCATTGTTGTTAGGGAACCACACGCGGTCCCCCGATCACCGACTTGACGCTACCGACAGAAATTGCCGTCGTAGTCCGGACCCCTTGGTCCGGACGAGACCTCGTGCAGGAGAGCCACCGAATACGCCGAGACTGCACGCCGTGTCCGGACCAAGGGGTCCGGACTACAGACGCGGCTCGCCTGATTCTCACCTTTGTCGGTCACATCCGATTGGCATTCTTCTGCACCATTTCAAACCCAGCGGCCGATCACTCGCGAACGACGTTGACCAACCCCATCACGTCTCGCCCCGCAGGCAATTCGTTGAGGACCGCTCCCGTGGCGAAAAGCTTCTCGTCGTCGGCATTGCGGGCGACGATGAGCGCCACTTGGAACGGCGTTCCCGCCGGAGTTGTCGTATTGCCGATGATGACCGGGCAGTGGAACGTCGTTCCCTCAACCGATTCCGCTGGAGGTTGCACGTACCACACGGACTCTTCGCCTAATGCTCGCACCAGAACCACGGGTCGCCCGGTGGGGGATTCGCAAACGATCGTGTCGGAAGCACTCAGTGCCTCTCCGGCGGCCAGCTTCCACGTCGTCAATCCCTCAACGGGATGGATCGCAGGAGTGACACTGGAGGTCGGCGTGAGTGTCGTTTCCGGTGCCGTGACAACGGCGCTCTGCGACTCAATCTTGCTGACAGATTGCACGGTGGGAACCGGCGCTCCAATGGCACTGCCCTGTGCCGCCGAGGCGAAGCCATAGCCACACAAACCGCCCACCAACAGCGCCGCAACAGCGGTGATGCCGTGCGTGGCCAATTTCTGACGAATCATTTTCAACTCTCCAATTCCAAGGTTGTCCGCGTGATGAATTTCCATCAGCGAACACGATCCAACGACGGCCACACCGCGCGGCCTGTTGTGGTGTTCGAGACAAGTCTGCCGCACGTCGTACGGAACCGGTCTCCCGCTGCCGCCGAATCTCTCGATCAAACACCGCGCCGAACTCTACACGTCAACGTGCGACCTGCTTGAGCGAAACTTTTTCTCGCGGTCCATTTCGAGCTGCCACTCTGCGTGTTGCCCCGGTCACATCCGTTGGAGAATCGACTCCGCGCGGGCAAACATTTCCGATCACAACTGATCTGAGGCGAGGGCGAATTCACCAGCCTGAGGTCGCAACGGTGAGTCGCAGGTTGTGTGATGTGACGACAAGGGAAACTCTCTCCAATGTGCGAAATGCTTCGTCATGGTCAGGCACTCCAATCGACGCGGGGCCATTGCCTCGTTGAATCAGGGAGATGGGGTGCCACGGTCACGGAGCTTCGACGTGGCCGTG
>JAYTQJ010000173.1:0-4861 GCA_043746775.1 Schlesneria sp. | reverse complement strand
AGCGAATTGGTGCCGGGTGATACCGACGTTTCAACGCAACTGACCCGCAACATTCGGCTGAATGTGCCAATCCTTTCCAGTCCAATGGACACCGTCACCGAGAGCGACATGGCGGTGGCAATGGCTCAGGAGGGCGGAATCGGCATCATTCACAAAAACATGTCGGCCGAACTTCAGGCAATGCAGGTCGAGCGTGTGAAGCGTGCCGAGCATGGCGTGATCGTCGATCCGGTCACGCTCCCGCCCGACGCGATGGCGGCGCAAGCGTGGGAAATCATGGAGCAGCGGAACATCGGTGGCGTTCCGGTGATCGCCAGTGATGGAAAGCTGATTGGGATCCTGACTCGCCGCGACCTGCGGTTTCTGCCGTCCAAAGACAAGGACTCAACGCGAATCTTCGACGTGATGACGAAGGAAAACCTCATCACCGCCAAGGAAGACACGACCCTAGAACAGGCTCAAAGACTCCTCTTAGAAAATAAGGTGGAGAAGCTGCTCTTGGTGGACGAACATTTCCAATTGAAGGGCCTCATCACCATCAAGGACATCGACAAGAACCTGCGGTATCCGCGAGCGGCAAAAGATGCGCGTGGACGACTGCGAGTGGGGGCGGCGATCGGTGTCGGCGATTATGAGCGGGCTGGGCGACTGATTGAGAAGGGTGTCGATGTCCTGTGTGTCGATAGTGCTCATGGACATTCCAAGAACGTCATTGAGACGGTCAAGGAACTGAAGCGACGCTGGACGATTGATGTCATCGCGGGGAACGTCGCGACTACAGAAGGAGCGAGAGACCTGATTCGAGCGGGAGTCGATGCGGTGAAGGTGGGCATCGGTCCTGGTTCGATCTGCACGACGCGGATCATTGCCGGGATCGGAGTTCCCCAACTGACAGCGATCTCCAACGCGGTGAAGGCCACCGTGGACACCGATGTGCCGATCATCGCCGATGGCGGGATTCGCTATAGCGGCGACATCACCAAGGCGTTGGCGGCGGGTGCTCAAACCGTGATGCTCGGCGGACTGTTGGCGGGATTGGATGAAAGCCCCGGTGACGTGGTGCTGTATCAGGGACGACGATTCAAACGCTATCGAGGGATGGGTTCTCTCGGAGCGATGGTTAAAGGAAGTAGCGAACGGTACCGGCAGGGAACGAGCGACGATGGTCGCTCACCGTCATCGTCCAAGCTGGTGCCGGAAGGTGTGGAAGGGCGCGTCGCCTACAAGGGGACGCTGCCCGTGTTGTTGTATCAGTTGATCGGTGGCCTGCGGGCCGGCATGGGATATTGCGGCGTTCGCACGATCGCCGAACTGCGCACGGAAGCGCGGTTCATCCAGGTGTCGCCAGCCACGGTGAAGGAGAACCATCCGCATGACATCACGATCGTCGAAGAATCGCCCAACTACTCGGGCGAACACGCTCCGATGGAGTCGCCTTGAGTCCGCGTTGCTCGGCGCGTGCTTGGCCATCGCCTCGCCGATGGCCCTGTTCGCGCAAGGTCCGGCACGAGTTGATCGCGCCGTGGCCGTGGATGACAGTAGTCCCCGCAACGCGGTTGATCGCTGGAAACGATTGAAGACGCTCTACCCGCTTCAGGAAGCAAACGCAGGTCACGAGTCGAAGCCGGGCGTGACCTCACTCAACGAAGAACCGCGCTCCACGCCACCTCGACAACCGTTCCTCACGATCCCGGATGAGACTCCGTCTGACTCGACCGAGGCGGACACCCAGCGGGACGCGGCTTCCGAAGCCAGCCAGCGGGACGCGGTCGATGACGAAACCCATTTCAGCCTCCCACGCCGCAACATCCTGGAAAAAGAACAGCCTCCGCCGCGATCCGGTCGCGTCCAGCCGCTGATCCCACTCGACAATGAGTCGAACTGGGTCCTGCCCGCCATCATTGAGCGGGAAGACGATCCCACCAGAACTCTCCCTTCCAACGACGTTGCTCCGCCCGAACCAAGTCACGTCGTCCCTGCTCCGGTGGAAGGAAGTACGCGACTCGTGATGAAGAGTAATCCGTTACGCAGCGCCGCTCCTGCACAGCCGCGACTCGAGCAGGCACCGCCGGGTACGGAGCAGGTCAGTCACTTACAAGTGACTGCGGCGAGATACCGCAAGATCGGCAACATCGAACCGTTCCTCGAACGATCGTCGAATGGGCAGGAGGTCGATCAGGACATTCGCGAGTGGGCCAAAGGACAATCGAGCAATCTCAACTTGGCACCGACAACCGGTCCGTTCCCCGAGCGTGCCTTTCCCGCCGTCGTCATGCCGTGGGATGCACCGAACTTCTTCCACTACCCACTCTACTTTGAAGACCCCGCGCTCGAACGTTACGGACACACGCACCACCCGCTCGTGCAACCCGCCGCGTCGATCGGCCGGTTCGGTGTCCAACTCCTCTCGATGCCGTACCAGATGACGATCGACCCACCCTGCCGCGAAGTCTATTCGCTCGGCTGGTATCGCCCCGGCGAGTGCGCTCCGAAGTTGCACTACCAAATCCCGTTGGATGCCAAAGCCGCCGCCGTCCAAGCCGCAACGGTCACTGGCTTGGTCTTCCTAGTCCCCTGATCGTGTTGACCTCACACGCCAACAACCCTCTCGAAGTCCGGCTTTTTCCAAAGCCGGACTTCGGTGTTTGATAGTCGCTTGTTCTCACGCATCAACGTCACGCCGCTACCGCCTCATCAGGCCGGTTGCTATGCTCCCCGCCCGTTTTTGAAGCGGCCCCCCTCGGAGCGAATGGCCCCCACAAGACGCTCCATTTCATCGGAACGGGCCGCAATTTCACTCGGCCCGAACCCGCCTCCACGACTCCGCCACTTGCGAGACCCCGACCTTGGCCGACCACATTCTCAACCGTTTGGAAGAACTCATTTTTGACGCCGAGCAGAAGACGAAGCCGCTGGAACTCGATCCCTATCGCAGCCAGTTGTTCGAGTTGTTCGTGATGGCGGAAGGAGCGGGCTACACGAAAGAGGGTTCCGACCCCGATCTCTCCGCCGACGGTCTCTGTCGCTTGCTCGGAGCACGTTGGGGGTTGGCCGCCGCCGCACGCGAGGCGATGGTCCAGCAATCCAAGATGCCGCAGGAGCAACTCGCCAAGATGCGACTGCTCTGGTCGGTCATGCGCATGTGGATGGAGTGGGGCTACGCTTGGGAACGCTGGCCCGAATTTCACGGTCACACCACCGGCCAACCCAAGGCGTCGGACAACTGACACAGGTCTCCTTGTCAAAACGGTTCAGCAGCCATCATAGTTGGCTTGTGCGAGGCGACGCCTCGCCCTGATCAAACAACTGTGGATGCCCCGCTTGTGAAACCGTTCGAGGGAGAAGCCTGATGCGACCGTTCGTGTTGACCTTGGCGATCTGTCTGTGTGCGACAACCGCCTCCGCCCAAGATCGACCGGCGCAGGTGCCGGGGACTCAGCCTCTGACCGTCGAGAAGCCGCTCGATGTCTTCATGATCGAGGGACTGGACCGGTTCTGCCTCAAGGAAATTGAGAAGGCTCGCGAGGTGCGCGAATCGCTCTGGAAGCGCGACTACAGCAGCCTCGAAGCCTACGAGAAGAGCATCGCGCCGTACCGCGAGAAGTTCCGCACGATCATCGGAGCCGTCGATCCGCGAGTCCCCGCGAAGGGCTTGGAGTTCATCTCGTCCACGGTGGACGATTCGCTCGTCGCGACGGCGGCCGATGGCTCGTACTCGGTCTACTCCGTGAGATGGCCCGTGCTGGACGGCGTGACGGCCGAGGGGCTGTTCCTCAAGCCGAAGGGACCGGCGGTGGCCCGCGTCATCGCGCTCCCCGATGCCGACTGGACGCCCGAGATGATCTGCGGCTTGGCGAAACATGACACGCAGTATGCCTCGATGTTGGCGTTGGCCGGGTGTGAGGTGCTGGTCCCGACCCTTATCAACCGCGAGGACACGTTCTCGGGCAATGCGGACCTGAATCGCTTCACCAATCAGACTCACCGCGAGTGGGTCTATCGCTCGGCGTTCGAGATGGGCCGGCACGTCATCGGCTATGAAGTCCAAAAGGTGATGGCCGCCGTTGATCAGTTCACGTTCCGCAACGAGCAAGACGGCAAGACGCTGCCGATTGCCGTCGTCGGTGTCAGTGAGGGCGGGTTGCTCGCGCTCTACAGCGCCGCGATCGACACGCGCATCAAGGGGGCCGTGGTCGCGGGATACTTCGATCAACGCGACAACGTTTGGCAGGAGCCGATCTATCGGAACGTGTGGGGACTGCTTCGCGAATTCAGCGATGCCAACATCGCGAGCATGATTGCCCCGCGTTTCCTGTGGATCGAACACAGCCCGCAGATCCCCGAATTGGCAGGACCACCGGAGTCGAAGTCAGGGCGCGGCGGTGCCGCCCCCGGTTCGATCCATCGCCCGGTCCGAAAGTCGGTCGATGCTGAAGTCGCGAGTGCGAACAGCCATTGGAACAAGCTCTTACTGGCGACCCGCAGTCCTGCTGTCTCCACTCTGCTGATCGGGAACGAAGACTCTGACAAGGGGCCGGCTCTCGACTACGACTACTACGACAATCTCTTCTCACACATCGGCGTCGCCGTGAAGGACTACAAAGGTCGCGTTCCGGATGATTTCGAAAAGCTCTTGGTCAGTACTGACGCTCGCAAGAACTTCTCACCCCAAGACCGCCAGCAGCGGCAGGTGCGCGAGCTGACCGAGTTCACCCAAAAACTCCTTCGAAAAAGCTTCCGGGTTCGCAATCAGTACTGGGCCTCGGCGGATCGGTCGAGCGTTGAGAAGTGGGTCGCGACCGCCGATGTCCTGCGCAACAAGGTCTATGAGGAACTGATCGGCAAGCTCCCCGAGCCGACG
>JAYTQJ010000172.1:0-4869 GCA_043746775.1 Schlesneria sp. | reverse complement strand
CCAAGCACGGCCACGTCGAAGCTCCGTGACCGTGGCACCCTAAATTGAGAAAGGCGATGGCTCTGCGTACCGCCCCCAGATCACTGACCTCGGTGACACTCAGCGGCTATAACAACGACGTGGTCGATTCACTTTACCTTGGAGAACAACATGCTTCGCGATGTGGTCCGGATGACGGTGTGTTTGGTGGCTGTGGGGGCGATGTCTGTCAGTGCGATAGGGGCCGAGGCACCCGCCGAAGTGGCTGGAATGAAGGTACTCTTCAACGGCAAAGACCTCACCGGTTGGGATGGCGATCCCAAGCTGTGGAGCGTCAAGGACGGCGTGATTCACGGTGAAACCACTGCCGAGAATCCGGCCAAAGGAAACACGTTCATCATTTGGAAGGACGGTTCGACGAAAGATTTTGAATTGCGGTTGTCATTCCGCTGCAACGCGACGAACAACTCGGGCATTCAGTACCGGTCGAAGCACATCACCGAAGGCAAGGTCGGCAACGCATGGGTCGTGCGCGGGTATCAGCACGAGCTGCGGAACGAAAGCAAACTGCCAAACGTCGCGGGGTTCATCTACGACGAGGGTGGCAAGCGCGGGCGCGTCTGCCTCGCTGGTGAACAGGCAACGTGGGAGACCGATGGCAAGAAGGTTGTGAAGTCCGACTTGGTTGATGCCGCCGCGTTCGAGAAGCTGTTCAAGCTGGACGACTGGAACGACGTGGTGATCATCGCGAAGGGGAACCACATCCAGCACTATCTCAACAACGTGCTGATCCTCGACTTCACCGATAACCATCCCGAGTTGGCTCTGCAGGAAGGGGTTCTCGCGCTGCAACTCCACGCGGGCAAGCCGATGTGGACGGAGTTCAAGAACATCCGCATCCGCGAAGTGAAGTGAGGCGCGGCCGCGTCGCTCAGCTTCCAGCATGTAGGGTGCGTGGAGTCTTCGCCTCCGACCAAAGTAGCCATCATCACTCCGCGTGATGAGCCTTGTGAGATCAGGCATCGACTTGCAAAAGGCTCATCACGCGGAGCGATGATGGCTACTTTGGTCTGAGACGCAGCGCTCATCGCTGGAGGCTACAGCAATACTCGGACGTAATAGTTGCACAGCCCCTTACGGCATGCGGCTTGCCAATCTCCCTTTTTGAGGCCGTGTGAGGGAAATCACGATCCATCGCCCGAGAACCGGTTGGCTCGACGCGAGCCTTCGGCCGGGGACTCGTCCCACAGTGAGCTGGCGTGGCCGATGTGCTGGACGAGGCTGGGGGTGGGGAACCAGATGGGAACTCCGTGAATGTCGGCCCAGTAACCGATGACGACATCGATCCCGGCTGGCGATCCGGGAGTGAAACTGCCGGTTGATCCGCTGGTTTGGGACCAACGATGCTCGAAGACCTGCGGGTCGGTGACGAACCGCTTGGCGAGTTCACGCGGGAAGACAAAGGCCAGCGCACCCCAGACCCACTTCTCTGGCAGGATCGACCAGCCTGCCGATCGACCCGCCGTGTAGGTCGTTGATCCGTAGAGAGAGACGAGACACTGCGCTGAGCCTGGCCAGAGGACTTGTTCCAAGTAGTGTCTCAAGCCGGAACGGGCATCGCAGACTGCGTCGTCCTGAACCAGTAGGTAAGCGTCCGCGTGTGGCTGGCGGAGTAACAGTTCCGCGAGGGAGAGCCAGTAATTGGACCACGCTCCGACCGGCGTTTCGCGCACGATAGTCGTCACGCCGGTGAGTTCTCGTGGCGGTGCGACCGGTCCATCGACGAACAGAAACATCGAGTCCCAGCCGGCGACACGCAGACTTTGCAGGCAGGGTTCCAATGTCGGCTGCCGGCGCGGAGCCGTGGTGATTCCGACCGCCCACGATTGGATGCGACTCCCGCAACGATGACTTGGCGGCGGGACGGTGACGGCCAGTGGCTCGCGCGACGGCTGAAGTGACAGGGCGATGTCAGCGGCGGTCGAGCGACGCTCTTCGTCGAACGACAGGTCTCGCAACGCGGTGTTCAACAGTTGTCCAGCACGCGCCGAGTCACAGCCCGCGACACCGCCTCGCGATTGAATCTCGCCCGCCAACTCCGCCAGCAACGACGCGGTCACGGGATTCTGCCGCTGGATGCTGGGAGGGAACGATCGGCAACACGCTTCGCAGACATCTCGCCCCACCGGTCGAATGAGTTCCGCTGCGACGCGGGCCAGTTCACTCATCAGCCCGCAACGCGCCGACTCCGAAGTGCCTTCGCGCACCACGTCGATGCGGTACGAACAGTTGTCAACGGTTCGCGCAGGAAGCCACGGCATGTTCAGGGACTCTCGGGAGGGGCATCGTAAGAGGGCATCGTACTACTCGGTCACAGATTCTTGTTCGCTGCGCGGATTTGAACGGCCGCGCGATCGGGGTCAGGCGGTGCATTGGAATTCTTCTGCCCTCATTCTCTTGCCATTTCCGTCTCAATGCGGAGGTGTCCCATCGGTCAAAAAACCTTGGCAGGAGAATGGGGGCAGAAGAATGAAGCCATTGAGCCGAATCGTCGCGGGGCGTTGCCCACGCGGTGAAACGACTGAGTTTGGACCGCGCAAGGTATAAACGAAATCATCAGCGGAACAGGTGTTCGCTGATGATCGTTTTCGCGCGGGACCACGAGTGTTGTTCTTCCACGAAGCGCCGTGCAGAACGGCTGGCTTCGGTGAGATCGGTATCGAGCAATTGTCGCAGCGTCGCAGCCAAGTCCGTGGGAGAAACGACGTGCGACGTGATCGGGTCGGAACCGAAGACTCGCACTTTTTCGACGCGAGCGGCGCGCACCGTGCGCAGCGGTTGGAACTCGTTCATCGGCGCGGCCTCGGTCGTAACGAGCGGCATCCCGGCCGCTTGGCACTCCAACAATTGCAAGCCGATCCCTTCCCAAGTGCTGGGCTGAACACACACGTCTCCCTCGTCGTAGAGGCGGGTGGAGTCCGCAGGAGTGGGGCGGCGACGCACATTCGGAGGCAGCGGTGGCAGGTCGTCCGTCTGCGAGTACCAAATGAACGGCACGTCGGGGAGCAGACGCGCGGCCTCGGCCACCAGCTCGGCCCCTTTGCGGTGATAGCCGGTCTCGGTTCCGTCGGCGCGAGTGCCACGTCCGCCGCCGGTGCCGTTGATGAACAGGAACCGTTCGCAGGTACGGCGTTGTCGGAACGCAAACCGACTGACATCAACCGGCCACGGAAGTTCCACCACGTCCCAACAGAAGCCGTGACGACGCTTCCAATCGGTCAGCCGATCGAACGTGAAACGTGTTGGGCACAACATCACATCGACATAGTTCAGCCAGTCGAGCTTCGGATGCAGCCACTCCCACATTGGGATGCAGGCGACGCGGACGTAATGTTCGCGCGCGTGCTGAGCCAAGCGTTCGAGATACGGCAACTCGGCGAACAGCACCCAGTCGAGTCCTCGCAGCCAGTCGTACAACCGCCGTGAATCGAGCTGCGCCGGAACGACATCCGTGCGGCAGACTCGCAACGGTTCGAGCGATGGGAAGCGGGGATGCTGCGGAGCCAGCCAGCGTTCAATCGGGTAGTGCTTGGCGAGTTCCCGGTTGACGTAGCCCAAGCCACTGGCCGTGTTCCAACCGACCAAGCCGACTCGTCCCGGTTGCCGCTGCGGGCGCTGCCAACCTGCAATATGGCGGACGTGTGTGATCGTGTGAGCCTGCTCGATCTCATCAAACGAATGCCCCGCCGCCGAGGTCTCGCCCCGATGCTGCAACAGTGACGGCGTGTGATACGCGATGCCGCGACCGGTGCGCGTCGCCCATTCGCCAATGGCCGCATCGGAACCGTGACGCCGCGAGAGTCGATGCGACCAGACGCGGTGATCGCTCAAGAACGCCAGCAGCACGTCCCGGCGAAAGACGAAGCCCTGTGCTCCAAACGTGCGGAACATTCCCCGTTGTGCAACATGCCAACCGGGGGTCGTTTCGGATTGCTCCTTCATCGTGAAGAGCGACACCAACCCCTGACCGCTTGGCCAGAGTTCTCGGTCGCACCAAGCACGCAGGCCATCCGCGACCGAGATGTCGTCCTGAAAGAGGGCGAAGGCTTCGGCGTGTGGCTGCGACAGGTACAGCGCACTGAGCGCGGTCATCGTGTTGCCAAAAACTCCCAACGCGCGTCCCTGCCGAGTGACTGGCAGGTGCTGAAAGCCAGCGGGGATTTCCGCGTCCGGCTCCGCAAAGAGCTGGATGTCGGCGAAGCCCGCGCGTCTCAAGTCGTGCAACGTAGCTTCGAGCGTTTTTCGTTTGCGAGGAGCAGTCAATACTCCCACGGCCCACACCATCGTCCGTTGGGAGTTGCGCGACGTGGAATTCGAGTCCGGTGCGATGCAACTCAACTGCTCGATGGCATCGCGTGCGAGCGTTTGTCGCCGTTCGTCCGACCACAGCGTGGCACAATCGGGCCGCGACAACTGCGTGAGCATCAGCGAAGCCATCACCGGCGAATACCGATCTTCGGGCGACTCGTAGCTCGGCGAATCCACTTGCTGACAGCACGCCACACAAGCCGCCGGGGCGACCCAACAACGCTGTGTGGTTGGCAATTCGCAGCGTTGGCGCAGGACTTCGCAGTGAACGTGATCGGCCGAAGGAGCGTCGTCGCTGACGACACGATGAGGGCATTGATCGGGCAAACGCGGCATGTCGAGTCTCAGAACCCGTTCCAAAAACAAAGTCGTCTTTCGCTCCGAGTCTGTGCGTTTTTCGTAGGGCAGGCGGCTCGCCTGCCTTTTCCGCCGAGAAAACAAACAGGCGAGCCGCCTGTTCTACGAAAAGCTCACAGCCGCTCCGCGAAAGAACGCTCTTTCGCGGAGCGAAAGGCGACAAAC
>JAYTQJ010000171.1:0-26892 GCA_043746775.1 Schlesneria sp. | reverse complement strand
GAGGGCGAAGTGTGACGACGCCCTCGCTGACGCTGCGGGTTACTTCGTAGCAGTCCGTTTCCTCCATGAGGAGGCCATGAATCCTGCGGGTTAGAACTTGCCCAAGAACAACACCCACACGAAGCGTGAGCGAGGACGAGAGTCGAGCGACATGCGTCCTCGTTCACGCTTCGGATTGGTGTTGTTCAAAACACGGCGTAATTCTTGGACGAGTCCTTAGTTCTACTGTGATGTTTCTGCTTCATCCGTGCCCCGGCTTTGCCATCCGTGCTACCTTGAACGCCACTGATTCACGAGGCTCCGGCTCGATTTTGGGATCATGCTTCGTAGCACGGATGGCAAGGCCGGGGCACGGATCAGGCAAAACAGTCTTTCCTCGTGATCGGTCGAGACGAAAACGTCACAGTAGAATTAGCGGGAAGATCGAAATGTCAGGCAGATCATTGCTCTGCTTTATCTGTGCCCATCCGTGAAATCTGTGTTCACACTTCTGTCTATTCACTTTGCAATGCCGCATAGGGGCGTGAGGCGATCATCCGAGGCAGGTCGCGCAATCAACTTGGGAGCGGGATCAAGCGGCGAACGAGAATGTGCGCCGCACTCAATCAGGAGGGCAACAAGATTCAGGCGGGTTTGGGATGTCGGCGGCTGGCGGGTCGCAAATACCACGTCAGCATGACGAGACCCCAGATGACCAGCGGCACAATGATTTTCGTGGCGTCATGCCCAGCGAAGTAATGGCAGGCGGAAGCCCCGGTCAGATTGAACGTGAACCCCGCATAAGCCCACTCCTTCAACGTCGGGCACTTCGGGATCAACAGGGCAATGACACCCAGCACCTTCCAGAAGCCGAGAATCGAAAAAAAGTAGAGCGGCATCTGCATCTGCTTGAGCTGCTCCTTCATGTCACCCGGCTGAACCAAATCCATCACGCCCCCGAACCCCATGGCGAAGCAGACGAGGACGGTCAGAATCCAATAGGCGATAGTCTTGGGCATGGTTGATTCTCTTGTCCCCTCGCCTCCATCACTGCGGGGAAAGGGTTAGGGGATTCTCTTTGCCCTCTGGTTCCCAAGCTCTAGCTTGGAAACCAGAGGGCATCTCGTAGCTTGGACGCCCTCGTTCGAGCGATTTCAAATTTGGAAGAGGACGGACGAGGGCGTCCATCCTACATTCAATTGCGGAGTGTTCAGCTCTTCTTTTCAAACTCGGCGTCGATCACGCCGTCGTCGGGCTTGGCACCGCCGGCGGCGGCTTCGGGAGCGGCTCCGCCTTCGGCACCCGCTGCACCCTGAACATGTTGGGCGAGCGAGTAGCTGGCTTGTTGAAGGCTCTCGACGGCCGAGTTGATGGCGGCGACATCGGTTCCCTTTTCGGCGGACTTCACCTTTTCGATGCTCGCTTCGACAGCGGCCTTCGAGGCGGCATCGAGCTTCGAGCCGTGTTCCTTCAGAACCTTTTCGATCTCGTAGACGGACATCGACGCCTTGTTCTTGGCTTCGGCCAACTCGCGCCGTTGCTTGTCTTCGGCCGCGTGCGACTCGGCGTCTTTCTTCATGCGTTCGATCTCGGAGTTATCGAGGCCGCTGGAATTCTCGATCCGTACCGAGTGTTCCTTGCCGGTCGCTTGATCCTTCGCTTTGACGTTGAGGATGCCGTTCACGTCGATGTCGAATGTGACTTCGACCTTCGGTTCGCCACGACGTGCGGGCAGAATCCCTTCGAGGTTGAACTGATTCAACATCCGGTTGTCACGCGCCATCGGCCGCTCACCTTGGAACACGCTGATCGTGACGGCGGTCTGGCCATCGGCGGCCGTTGAGAATGTTTCCTTCTTGGTGACGGGGATCGTCGAGTTGCGTTCGACGAGGACCGTCAGCACGCCACCTTCCGTCTCCAAACCGAGCGACAGCGGCGTCACGTCGAGCAGCACCATGTCCTTCACGTCACCCGAGATGATGCCCCCCTGAATGGCCGCGCCGATCGCGACCACTTCGTCGGGGTTCACACCGCGATGAGGCTCCTTACCGCCGAACATTTTCTTGACGAACTCTTGGACCATCGGCACGCGCGTTGATCCACCGACGAGAACGACTTCGTCGATCTGGCTCGGTGAGAGCTTGGCATCTCGCAAAGCGTTCTCGACCGGACCACGGCAGCGTTCGACAAGATGATCGACCATCCGCTCGAACTCGGCGCGAGTCACCGTCAGTTGCAGATGCTTCGCCCCACTGGCGTCGGCCGTGATAAACGGAAGGTTGATGTCGGTTGATTGCTGGCCCGAGAGTTCCTTCTTGGCCTTCTCGGCCGCTTCGCGCAATCGCTGCAAGGCCATCGCGTCCTTGCGGAGGTCGATACCGTGTTCGGCCTGGAACTTGTCGGCGATGTGCTTGATGAGGACTTCGTCGAAATCATCTCCACCGAGATGCGTATCACCGTTGGTACTTAGCACCTCGACGAGTTCGTTATCGACTTCGAGGACCGACACGTCGAAGGTTCCGCCCCCGAGATCGAAGACGGCGATCTTTTCGTTCTTCTTGTTCTGCAAACCGTAGGCGAGGGCGGCAGCGGTCGGCTCGTTGATGATTCGCTCGACCTTCAGGCCGGCGATCTCACCGGCGTCCTTCGTCGCCTGCCGTTGGGCATCATTGAAGTAGGCCGGAACCGTGATGACGGCACGCGTGACGGTGTGACCGAGATACGCCTCCGCCGCTTCTTTCAACTTGCGAAGAATCTGGGCCGAGACTTCGGGTGGGGTGTAAGTCTTGCCGTGGACTTCGACCTTCACGTACTCACTCGCGCCGCCCACAACCTTGTACGGCACCATCTTCTCTTCAGACTCGACCTCGTTGTGCCGACGGCCCATGAATCGCTTGATCGAGTAAACCGTGTTCTTCGGATTCGTAACGGCCTGCCGCTTGGCGGGATCGCCGACGAGCCGATCCCCTTTTTCGGTGTAGGCCACGACGCTTGGCGTCAGGCGGTTGCCGTCTTGGTTGGCGATGACTTTGACTTCTCCCCCCTCCATGACAGAGACGACCGAGTTGGTCGTTCCGAGGTCAATGCCGATGATCTTTTCTTGAATGGCCATAATGCTTGTTCCTTGAATTAAATGGCGTCTCGATGCGGCAAGCCTCAGGTGTGAGGCGATGGCTCTCGCAGTAGGGCTGCTTCCTGAACTGAATAGGCTCGTCTCATCTGAGCCAACGCGACCAGAGAAAGCAAAGGTCGCGCCATTCGTTTTCACCCTAGGAAATTCACCATAACATACTTGTTTCCAAGTTATTACAGCGTGACGACTCTTGAGAAACCGACTCTCTACCGCCAAAATGGCAACATCGCCTCATCGCATGCTGACACTAGCGACCGCCGAAGTGGCACCCATTTGTGAGTGGTAAACGAGTCGCTCATCACCTCTTTGCAGCTCAGACTCCAACGAAGCATCGCGCTGCTTGCAAATACGAAATCCTGCCAGTAAAAGAGTTTCCTCAATTTGGACGTTGAGCCGGGCGGGAGTCTTTTTGTGACGAAACCGGTTGAAGTTTTGCAGGGAGGCGTCCGTTCGGATGATCTCGGTGGAGGCGGGTTGGATGGCGAGCAAACCAGTGCCGAAAAAAGCTGTAAAACCAACGTCTTCATCGGCTTCAGGTAAGCAGGCCGCGTCCTCGCCTGCCAAAAACCACGCCTCCGCGCTGGCGGATATCGCCAAACTCGACCAAGACATCGTGAAGCTGTTGAATCGGCGCGCTGTGGCGACGATCAAACTCATCGAAGCGTCTCCGGATCGGCGAACCGCCATCTATGATCCGCGATCAGACGATGATCTCTTCGCCAAGTTGGAAGCTGAAAACCCCGGGCCGCTTACGCCGCGTGCCATCCGGGGGGTATTCCGACAGATTTTGAGCTCCGTTCGGAACCAAGCACGAGTTCAGCGGGCGGTCTATCTTGGCCCGGCCTATAGTTTCTCGCACATGGCTGCGATCGAGCGGTTTGGTGAGTCGGCGGATTTAATTCCCGTCAATACGATTCCGGCTGTATTTGAAGAAGTGAATCGTGGTCATGCCGACTTTGGCGTCGTTCCCATCGAGAACAGCACTGACGGCCGGATTATTGACACACTGGACATGTTTACTCGCCTCCCGCTAAGAATTTGCGGCGAGATTCAACTCAGTATCCACCACAACTTGCTCGGCCGATCGCCGCGAGGTGAAATCAGCGAAGTTTACAGCAAGCCTCAGGCTCTTTCGCAGTGCCGCGAGTGGATCAGCAAGAACATGCCGCAGGCCCGCGTCATCGAAGTGACCAGCACTTCGACGGCGGCTCAGTTGGCTCGTGACAAACCAGGGGCAGCCGCCATTGCCAGCAAGCAGGCGGCGGTGGAGTACGGTCTACATGTGTTGGCTGAACACATCGAAGACAACAAGAGCAACGTGACCCGTTTCGCCGTGATTGGCGATAAGCCTGTGGGATCGACGGGAAAAGACAGAACCTCGATTCTGCTTCAGATTCCTCATCGGCCAGGCTCACTTTCAGAGTCGTTGGCAATTTTCAAGCAGGCCAAGTTGAACCTGACATGGATTGAGTCGTTCCCGCTGCGTGGTCCAGAAACGGGCTACATCTTCTTCTTGGATTGTGAAGGTCACACCAAGGACGCAAAGGTCAAGCGAGCGTTGGAAGACCTCGCAAAGATGGCGGTTCGGATGGAGATTCTGGGGTCTTATCCACGAAGCGAGCCTGTCGAATAACCGGTTGTTTTTGTGGTCGCTTCAAAGCGAACGCTATTTCCAGTGACTGCTTTTGTCAGGCTAACTGGTTTTGTCAGGCTAACTGGCAGATGTTTTTTTTGGTTTCACTGAGCCGCTCGTGACTCCAATGTACAGGTCGAGCGGGGTCAAAAGGACGATGCGATGCGCCGCCTGTTCGTGGCTGGCAATTGGAAGATGAACACGACAATGGCCTCCGCACAGGCGCTTGCCAGTGAGGTCGCTGCTGAAGTCGCTCGCAGCCAGCCGAATGTTGATGTCGCGGTGTGCCCGCCTTTTCCGTACCTCATCCCGGTCGGCAGTTCCTTGGCGAACAGCCCGGTGATGCTGGGTGGTCAGAATGCTCACTATGAAAATCCCGGTGCTTTCACCGGCGAAACGTCGTTAGAGATGCTCGTCGATGTTGGCTGCCGGTTGGTGGTGATCGGCCACAGTGAACGGCGGCAGTTCTTTGGCGAGACCGACGAGTTGGTCAACAAGAAGATTCACGCGGCGTGGCAGCGTGGGCTAGACGTGATCTTTTGCATTGGCGAGGTCTTGCAGGACCGGGAAGCAAATCGGACCGAGTCTGTCCTGATCACTCAACTTCAGGGTGGCCTTGCCGGAGTCGAAGTCGCTCAATTGGGCAAGCTCGTAATTGCCTATGAACCGGTTTGGGCGATTGGCACCGGCCTAACGGCTTCACCTGAACAGGCGGAAGCGACACATCTGTTCATTAGAAATTGGCTGGCAACGAGATTCGATCAGGCGTCTGCCGATGCCATGCGAATTCAATACGGTGGTAGCGTGAAGGCTGACAACGCTAAGGAGCTGCTTTCCCAGCCCAACGTGGATGGCGCATTGGTCGGCGGTGCGAGTCTGAAAAGCGACCAGTTTCTCGGCATTATTCGAGCGGCGGCGGAATTGTCTGCCGGATGAGTCGAATGAGATTCGTTTCAAACCAGCTCGGAATTCTCGCCGCGATCATCGAGCGGTGAAAAGGGATGTTCAAGATGATGTATCTGGCTTACTCGTTGTTGACCCTGCACATGTTCGTCGGGATATTCCTGATCGGACTCATCCTGCTGCAACGTGGCCGTGGCGGCGGTTTGGCAGGATCGTTTGGCGGGATGGGTGGTCAGAGCGCATTCGGCACCAAAGCGGGAGACATTTTCACTCGCATCACGATCGGTGTTGCAATCTTCTGGATTGTTCTGGCGTGTGTTTGCATTCTCGTCGTGAATGCGGCGGCCAAAAACGGTGGTCGAGCGAAGTTCGTCAAGGAAGACGGCGATAAGGCGGTTATCACCGCTCCAGCCGATGGCAAAGCCGACGCTGCTGACTCCAAACAGGGCGATCCAGTAAATGGCGCGAAGAAACTTGAAGCTGGCGGCGCGGCCAAAAGTGACGATGCGGCCAAGGACGGTGATGTGGTGAAAGACGGTAACGCTCCTGAAGCCAAGCCTCCGGTCAACAAAGAAGCTCCTGTGGAACCTGCAAAACCAGTTGTCCCGGAAGCGGAAGAGCCAGTGCCTCCTAAAGTCGAGGGGCAGGACAATCCTGCGAAACCAGAATCGTCAGACACGAAGAAGCCTGAATGATGGGTTGAGCAAATCAGCCGCTGGTGGGCGTAGGATTTATGCACCGGAAGTCCCGCGATTCGAGCCTTGAATCTCGCTCGTTGGTTCATCGACGATGAAAACCTCAACGCGGAGTGACGCACAGTGCTATTGAGCATGACAGGGTTTGGAGAAGCTCGGGAGCAAGCGGGTGACGTGGTTTGCCGAGTCGAACTCCGCAGCGTCAACAACCGCCACTTCAAGCTCTCGTTGCGCAGCCCCGATGGCTTTGCCCACTTGGAAAATGACATTGAGCGTCTGCTGCGCGAGACCATTTCTCGAGGCAGCGTGTCATTGGCGATCCGCGTGGAGCGTTCTGCCAACACGAATTCTCCGCAGATCAACCAAGAGGTTTTGGCTGGTTATTGGAAGCAGCTTCAGGCTGTTTCCCAGCATTTGGGGACTGAGACGCCCGCAATCGGATCGTTGCTCACATTGCCTGCTGTGATCGACGATGGTCGGTTCGACACGGAGACCGTTCAACAATTGTGGCCGATCGTCGAACGGAACATTCGCGCAGCGGCGATGCGAATGGGTGAGTTCCGCCAGCGCGAGGGAGCCTCCATGGCGACCGAGATGCACATCCAATGTAACGCGATCGCGGCGCAGGTTGATCGGGTCGCGGACTTCTCACCGCAGGTGATCGTGGAGTACCGCGAGAAGTTGCTTCAACGCGTCAATGACTTGATGAAAGACCTCGACTCCCGCATGGGGCCGTCGGATGTTCTTCGCGAAGTCGCGTTGTTCGCGGATCGCTGTGACATCACGGAAGAGATCACTCGTTTGCGGAGTCACCTGTCGCAGTTCTTGAAGTTGCTCGACGACACCATGTCGCAGGGCCGCAAACTCGACTTTATGTGCCAAGAGTTGTTTCGCGAAGTGAATACGATTGGCTCCAAGGCCAATCACGTCGAGATTTCACACGCGGCGGTGGAGGCCAAGGTTGCCGTCGAGCGGATGCGCGAGATCGTTCAAAACGTGGAGTGACCGACGGTGGCCGAGATGTTCGACCCGCCCAGCTCGTTTCAAGTCGTGGTTCTGTCCGGCCCAAGCGGGAGTGGCAAGACGACGGTGGTCGAGCGTCTGATCCGCGAGGCACCGGTCAAGCTGGTGAAGTGCGTCTCCGCGACAACGCGTCCTCCTCGAACTGGCGAAATCGAAGGAGACGCCTACTACTTCTTGTCGCCGGAAGACTTCGCGGCACGCCGCACGCGGGACGAGTTTCTGGAAACCGCCGAAGTGTTTGGCGCGGGCTACTGGTACGGAACGCTTCGATCAGAGATCGAACGAGCGCGACACGCCGATGGCTGGGCGTTCCTGGAAATTGACGTGCAAGGAGCATTGCGGGTGATGGAGATCTATCCCGACTCACTCACGATCTTTCTCGAGCCTCCGTCACTCGCCGTCTGCGAACAGCGTCTGAGGTCGCGTGGTACAGACTCTGAAGCCACCATTGTAAAACGCCTGCGACGAGTCCACGAGGAACTGCAACTTGCCGACCGCTATCGTCACCGGGTGGTCAACGACGAACTTGATCATGCTGTCGGAACCATTTGCCAGATACTGACCAACCAAATGACAACGTAAGCGGCGCGGGTTCCGGCCTTGCTTGATGCCTGAACAGCCGCCACACTACGCACCCTAACTCGCCCCTCGACTGACGGCCTGTCTGTCAACCGGAGGGGCAATTGCCTTTTTTGAGAGGATGTCATGCTCGACGAACTGATGGAAGAAACGATCGTGAAGAAGTGTGGCGGACGGTTCAAGCTGTCCACTCTGATTCAAAAACGCATGGTGGCGATCAATCGTGGCGCTCGTCCGCTGGTCGATATCCAGACCAAGAACCCGATGGAAGTGGTCGTTCAAGAGATCATGCAGGACAAGATTTTCCTCGACTCCACTGGCGTGGTGATTACTCGTCCCGACAAGAACCGCGTCCGTCATTTCGACAGCGGCCCGTCCTTGGACGACATGTGAGATTGTGTTGGCTGGCGTGGCGATGAAGTCCGCGTCTGCGGTTCATTCTTGAGGGATGCCCGCCGTGAAGAGTCGCGAAATTCTGCTGGGTGTTACGGGTGGCATAGCCGCATACAAGGCTGCCGACTTGTGCAGCAAGCTGGTGCAAGGTGGAGCCTCCGTGACCGTCGTCATGACGGAGGCGGCTCGCCAGTTCATCGGCCCCACGACGTTTGAGGCTCTGACCGGGCGGCCCGTGTACCACGAGGCATTCCGCCCGGTCGAGCACTTTCGCGGCGAACACATTGGTCTTGCGCAGCGAGCCGACCTGATGGTCGTCGCCCCGGCAACCGCCAATTTTTTGGCTGAGGTCGCGGGAGGCTTCGCTCACGATTTGCTATCGACGCTCACACTGACCATCACCTGCCCGTTGCTGTTCGCACCCGCGATGAATTGCGAGATGTGGGCCAAGCCAGCAGTCCAACGAAACGTGGCGCAGCTGCGGGCTGACGGAGTTCACTTCGTCGAACCGGGGACAGGCTGGTTGAGTTGCGGTCAGATCGGAGCTGGTCGCATGGCCGAGCCAGCCGAAATCATTGAGACCATCGCACGACTGCTCGATGTCAAACCGAAAACATCCGTGTAGGACGGGCACTCCTGCCCGCCCGTCTTTCCCGTTTGTATTTGGAAACGCGCAGAGCGGACGGGCAGGAGTGCCCATCCTACACTCGCTGGTGATCGCTCCATGAAAGTCCTCATTACCGCCGGGCCAACGCGCGAGTATCTCGATGACGTGCGGTATCTTTCCAACGCCAGCAGCGGTCGAATGGGGTTCGCGCTGGCAGAGGCAGTGCTGGCTGCGGGACACCAAGTCGTACTCGCCCTTGGACCTGTCGCGCTGACGCCTCCGGCCGGATGCGAGGTTCACGCGGTGGAGACGACCGACGAGTTGCTCGCAACATGCGGCAAACTCTTTCCACAATGCGACGGAGTGATCGCGACGGCGGCCGTGTGCGACTACCGCCCGAAGTCACGCTTTCCGGGGAAGCTCGCCAAGAAAGGTGTGTCTCTTGAGCTGGAGCTGGTCGAGACCGCCGATGTTCTCGCCGATTTGGGTCGTCACAAGGGGAGCCGTTGGATCGTCGGGTTCGCTCTGGAGTCGGACGAGTTCGCACATGTGAACGCACTGCGCAAGCTCAAGGAAAAAAACTGTGACGCGATCGTTCTGAACCGTCCCACCGCCATTGGTGCCGAGACGAACCGCATCGAGATCATCGACCCCGCCGGACAGAGCGTGGAAACGTTCGCGGGAACCAAACGCGAAGTCGCGGGACAGCTTTGGAGCTGGATCGAGCAGAACCTCGCTCGTTAGTGCGAGCGACAAGAGTTCGCGTACGCGCAACGTAGGATGGACGGCCTCGTGCGTCCGCCTCTTCTGGACAAGCTCGGACGGACGGGATGTCCATGCCTGACTCGCTCGCTTACCGAGTAGGACCGGCACAACCGGAACGGGATGTTGTCGATTCACCACGCGGCAGGAGGTGTTTCCTCAACCTGCCTGCGAAACGGGTGCTAAGTTTCAGACTGTGGCGAGACGTGGCAATGCGCTGATAGGGCAACACGCTTCTGGCCGGGAAACTACTTGCAGGCGGAGCAGCCGTCGCGAGCAACGGGTGGAGCCGAGGACCGGTTTCATCGTGATCGCGATGCGCACGGAGACGGGCGAGTCATGTTCGACTACGCGCGACTACGAACCGATCTGTTGGCACTCGCGGTCTTGGCGGCGGCGGTCTTTCTGGGACTGAGCCTCGCCAGCTATGACCCGGCGGACCCTCCTGCGCTGAGCGTCTATCCCACGCGCGCTGTCGCCCAGAACTTGGGTGGTCAGGCGGGAGCAGTGGCTGCTCACACGCTGATCGTGTCGATGGGAGTTGGCGCGTACTTCTTACTCGTCGCGCTGATCGTGGCTGATATCCGCTTGTTCGCACGCGATCACGTTGGCGATGCGACGTGGCGGTTGGTTGGAGCCGCGCTGATGCTCGCCGCCGTTTGCGTGGCGGGACAATGGTTCCTGCCGATTACGCTGGTCGGCCCCTTGACCGGCAACGGCGGTTACGTCGGTGCGTGGGGCGGCATCCTATTGGACGACAGCCTGACTCGCGTGGGGAGTGTCGTGCTGCTGACATCATTGTTCGTGGCCGGACTGCTGCTTACCGGCGAGCATCACCTACTTCGGACGGCCTGCTGTGCGGCATTGCTGCCGATCACGCTCTGGAGCCGGTTGGCGTTCGGTCAGCGTCCCCCTGTTGCTTCCGATCCGCCCGCGCCAGACGTTATTGAACCACAGCCATTGGAACCGGCCTTCGTGCCGGTCATTCCCGTTTCCACGTTGACCAAATCAGCACCGATCCCGGTGAAGAGTTGGTACTCCACACTCGTCGAAATCCCCGCACCGATCTTGTCGGGCGCGATCACTCCGAATTCATCGACCAACGCGCCTGCCGCAAGTTCACGCTTGCCGGTGTTGAGCTTGGCGAGATCGAGTTCACTCCGCCTGCATGAAGAGGCTCCAGATGAGATCGAGTCGTCAGCGCCGTTTGCATTGGCTTCTCTATCGCCGATGGAAGCCAACCACGTTGAACTTGAGCTAGCTGCCGATGAGGAATTGCCCGTTGTGACGGGGCCGCACGCGCAGAACACCGCGACCGATCACGGCATGACGTTCACACTCGCAGCGAATCGCGCCCCGATTCGAGTCAATCCACCGATGGGCATGTCGGCGGCGGTCCCTGTTGAATCGAAGCCGATCGCACCGCTTGCCGAGCGTCTGCCGTATCAGTTCCCCGGCCACGAAATGTTGGAGGAGGCAGAAGCGTTTCCGTACGACTTGCTCGCGGCGAAGGCTCAGATCGCAGCGGCCACGCTCGAACAGACTTTTCAAGAATTCGGACTGAACATCAAGGTGGTTGAGATCGACACCGGGCCGGTCATCACCCTTTTCGAGTTGGAACTCGAAAAGGGCCTGCGGCTGTCCAAGGTCGTGGCGCTGGCCGACGACTTGGCGGTCGCGCTGCGCGTGCCGTCGGTCCGCGTGGTCTCGCCGATCCCCGGCAAGAACACGGTCGGAGTCGAAGTGCCCAATGAAGTGCGCGTGATGGTCCGTTTGAAGGAACTGCTTCAAACCTGTCAGGCCGACTTTGACACGAAGGCGATCCCGCTGTTCCTCGGCAAAGATGTGAGCGGCAAGCCGATGGTCATCGACATGACCAAGATGCCGCACCTGTTGATCGCCGGCCGCACGGGGACGGGCAAGAGCGTGTGCCTCAACACGCTGATTCTGTCGATTCTGCTGAGCCGCAGTCCGGACCAAGTGAAGATGCTGATGATCGACCCGAAGATGGTCGAACTGTCGCCGTACAGTCGCATCCCGCACCTGATGCACCCGGTCATCACCGATATGAAAAAGGCCGAGGCCGTGCTGGGCTGGGCCGTGGACAAAATGGAAGAGCGTTACGCCCTGCTGGCCCGTTGCGGCGTGCGGCATCTGGACAGCTACAACAAGCTCGGCAAGGACAAGGTGCTGCGGAAGCTCGACATCGACCCCGATTCGGACGAAGCCGATCTGATCCCCGCGACGATGCCGTACATCGTCATCGTTGCGGATGAAATGGCCGACATGATGATGACCTCGGGCAAGGACGTGGAAGGCCACATCATCCGCCTCGCGCAGAAGTCGCGCGCGGTGGGGATCCATCTCGTGCTGGCGACACAGAAGCCGACGGTCGATGTCATCACGGGACTCATCAAGTCGAACCTCCCCGCTCGAATCTCGTTCCAAGTCGCCAGCCGCATGGATAGCCGCGTCGTCCTCGATGAGATGGGAGCCGACAAGTTGCTCGGTAACGGCGACCTGCTCTACATGGCTCCCGGTACGAGTACGCTCCGTCGCGCCCAAGGGACGTTCGTCAGTGACGAAGAAGTGAATCGCGTCATCGAGTTCTTTGGCGACCAGCAACCCGAGTACGACGAAGAACTGATGAATCTCCAAGTCGCAACGACCAAGGGGGCCAAGGGTTCGACAGAGCCGCGCGATCGAGACGACTTGTATGACCAGGCCGTTGAAATCGTGATCCGCGAGGGGCGCGGCAGTGTCTCGCTGTTGCAACGCGCGCTCGGCGTGGGCTATGGACGCGGCGCACGCATGATCGACTGGATGGCCGAAGACGGCGTCGTCGGCACCTTCAACGGCAGCCAAGCGCGCGAAGTCGTCATGAGCATGGATGAGTGGGAAGACTCCCGCGAAATGGCCGGCTCGCGCGGGTAGTGCGTTTCCCGCGCCACGAGTTCTCCATCGTGAGGCAGGGCAATCGCCCGGTTGAATCTGGAAGTTGGGGTGCCACGGTCACGGAGCTTCGACGTGGCCGTGTTGACGACGTGAAGGCTGTTTCTCAATTACACGGCCACGTCGGTGCTCCGTGACCGTGGCACCCAACTTGAAAAGCCGATTGCCTTGGTTGCGAGGCTTCCGCTGTCATTCCGGTGTTGTGAGGCGTGACGGGACTCGGAATACTCTCGGCTCATTCAGTTCTCTCCACGGAGACGGTCATGACGCGCGAGTGGTACTTTCAAGTGATGGGTCAGGAATTGGGGCCGCTTTCAGGCGGCGAACTCAAGGCGAAAGTCGCGAACGGGCAGGTTCAGCCCGACACCCTGATTCGCAAAGGCTTGGACGGGAAGTGGCTGTTCGCGGCCAAGGTGAAGGGGCTGTTCGCGGTCCCAGAAGAGCTGCCACCACTCCCTCCCGCGCCATCTGCTCCCGCCAAACCAAAGTCTTCGGCCACGATGCCGATCGTCAGTGTTGCGGCCGGTCGCGACAAGCCGGGATCGAGCGCCGAGATGAAGACCCATCAAGGCGCTTCCGCTCCGCCAGCTCACACCAGAGCGATGCTGCTCGTGCAAGACGACGACAACGACGGTGAAGCTCCCTCGAAGCCACCGTCGGTCGAGTTCTACGACTTCGTCGGGTTTCGCGAGGCCATCTCGCCCGTGCTGTATGACGCGGTGAAGCGATTCGTCACCGACCGCGGCATCACCATGAGCCAGGTCAACCGCCGGGCCTTGGCCGAGTTCATCGAGCGGCCGGAACTGGCGAGCGATCTGTTGATCACGGCCGTCGCGGCGGTTCCTCAACCGGTGAAGACGAAGTCAAATCAAGACGGTAGCCGACCGCCATCTGATCGCGAGCAACAGGAACTCGCGACCTTTCGCTTCACGCTGTTCAACAGCAGCCCCGCATCCATGCACGTCGTAGAAGCGGTCTTTTTGCCAGAGACGATTGAAGAGCGAACATACGACACTCTGGGTGACTCGACCCCGCCGCCGCTCGATCACACCGGGCATGTCCCCGCACTGCTCAGCCCCCTCGCTTCCGGCAAGGCGATCCGAATGCCGCTCGATGTGACGATCGCATCGCAGGCGACCCACGACTTGTTCGTCTGGTTCCACGCGGCGACGAAACCGAGCCTCACCAAAATCCGAGGCCAACTGCTGGTCGGTCACGGCGGCGAACTGGCGATGAGTGAGTACTTCACGATCATTGTCCACGGCGACAGTCCGACCGTGCCGAGCTAACAGCCTGTTGAACAACCCGTAGCACAGGCGGCTCGCCTGTGTTTTCCAACTCGAAATGTGCGCAAGCGAGCCACCTACTCGCCGTCTCTCAGCAGGCTGCTAACTCTTGCCAACTCTACTGTCCGCGCCCAACGCGAATCGGTAACAGCCGAACACGCCCAGCGCGAGCGACAGCAACGTGAAGGGTTTGAGTTGGTGCGCATGGGTCAGAAAGTATGAAAAACTCGGGTCCGCTCGGAACGGTGCGAATCGCCATTCGGTGTACATCCCAAGGGCAAGTCCCGCGACGGCGCAGAGGATCGCAAGCGGCACCGAGCGGCACCGGGCAAGATAGCCCGCCGTCAGTCCCAGCAGCGCGGGGGGAAGAATGAGAGCGTAGAAGCCTTGGCGAGCAGCCCAGAAGAAAGCGAAATAGCCGATGGCTCCGCCAATGGTCGCGCCAAGTAACCCGAGAGCGATCGTTTGTGGTCGGCGGGATTCATTCATCGTGGTTCCTGTTTCATCAGTCGGCCGTATCCCGCTCGCGCGATCCGAGGCGGTTGGTTCAATGAGCGTTTTCAAAGCTCAAATCCCCAATTTCAAATCCTCGGCCCGCCTGCGGGGCCAAGTCACTTCGGCAACCGAGCCTCCAACTGTGTCGTCTCATTTGTGACGTTGTTGAACCGCGATGGCCACTCGGTGCGACGAAGTTTGGTGAGCGTGACTCGGGCCGACTCCCAGTGTTTCTGGTGGACTTGGGCCGCCGCCAGTTTGAGGAGGCCGGTCGGTTCCAGACGGCGCAGTTCGGCGACCTGTTCCCAATGAGGAATCGCCTCGTCCCAGCGGTTTTGTTGCTGGCGGAGTTCGGCTAGCGCGGCGTGGTTCTCCGCCTCGTTGGGGGCCGCTTCAATGATCGAGGTCGCGGCCCGTTCGGTCTCCGCCTCGTTCCCCTTCATTCGCTCGGCCAATTGCGTGAAGAGCTTCAGGTCGTGGCGGTCGAAGTCGATGAGGGCCATCAACTGGCGGGTCGCCTTATCGGGCTGCTGGCTGCCGTCGTAGCAGACGATCAGTGCCTGATGGACTTCCTTGTCGAGCGGCTGCAACGCCAGAGCCAGTTCGTACTGCGCGATGGCTTTCGGGAGATCACCCTTCGACTGGTAGACCTTGCCAATCTCCTTGCGCAGGATCGGACTGTCCTGCCCGGTCTTGGCCGCTTCGGTGTCGAAGTGCTTCACGTAGTCATCGAGATCCTTCGCGCCGTTCAGCACCTGGCTCAGGCTCTGCATCGCATAGCCGCGACTGTTGTGAGTCGTTCCCCAGCAGACGATCGCGGCGCTGGCCGCATCGACCGCCTCCTTCGTTCGCCCGAGCCGCGACTGTGCCTGGGCGAGGTGTTGGTAGTAGTCGGACAATGCCGCGTCATTCAGCGTTCGTCCGCCGTTGTCCCGCTGGTGGAGTGAGATCGCCTCGCTGAGGTATCCGACCGACAGTTCGATCAGATTGCAGCCGAGACACGCCTTGCCGAACTGGGCGATGTTCGCCTCGGTCCAGCGACCGTCCGCGTGGAAGTGAGCGTCGGTCTGCTTGAGCAGCGTCGCCAGTTGCTCGGGCCGTTGCGAATGGTAATACGCGGCCATCAACTGCGTGCGGTAAGTCATCGAGTCGGACTGAGCCTTCATCAACCCTTCGAGCAGTGGGATCGACTCGGCGTAGCGGCCCTCGTTCTGGAGGAACCCGACCAGTTCGGCCTGAGCCGACTCGTCCAAGAGACCGCTGCCATGCGCGATCATCAGGATTTCGATGGCTCGCGCGTGCATCTCCAGTCCACTGCGGAAGTAGTTCGCGATGTAGCGGACTCGCCGACCCGAGGTCTTCTTCTCGGCATAGACTTCGTTCGCGGCCTTGGCGAAGTCGGGTGCCTTCTCGGCCCAGAAGTGCGAATAGTGCTTGTAGTAGATGTACTGGTTGCGGGCCTCGCCCATGCGGAGGTCGCGCTTCAGTTCCCTGATCGCTAGTGCGAGAACTCGCGGCGCGAGATCCCCCAATTCCCCGGACGCCGCCTCGCGACGACGGGCCAGTTCATACCCAAGCGTCTGCCAGCCGTTGTCCCACTGGACCTCGAACCGCTGCGGATATTGTTCGAGCCGCTCGACGACGTATTGCAGCGCGAGCTTCGAGCTGAGAGACGTGCCGGTCACATGCAGCGGAGCCGTGACCGTGTTGCGGTACTGCGACTGCTGCTGCTTGAGAATCTTCGGCAGCGACTCGAACACGAACTTCGCCAGCCGTCCGGGATAGTCGCCGATCTTGTTCCGCTGGGCGATGTCGAACGTCGAGCACACCCGCGTGACGACGTTGTAGCGCACGTGCTCGTCCGGCGCGTCGTCGATCTCCTTCAGACCGAGGTCGATGATCTTGTCGAACAGCGTCGCGCCCTTGCCGAGCGTCACCTCGCCCTTGTGTTCCAGGGCGTTGTTGTAGAGCGACATCAGCCGGTCGCGCAGGAACTTCCGCTGCTCATCGTGCTTCGTCGTCTCGATCCATTTCAGCAGCACTGCCTCACCGGCGGCGTGTTTGCCGCCTCCCTCGTACAGACTGACGAAGCTGCCGAGGATTCCGTTGTCCTCGTGTGGCCACTGGCCTCCGTTGGCGAGGGCGTAGTCGCGGACTTCGATCTCCATCATCGCGATCGCTTCGTCGCGCTTGCCGTAGCTCCAGCCAAGCAAATTACACAGGTCGTTGGTGATGAACAGATGGTCGCGCGACGCGGCGGGGGCTTGAGACTGCAAGGCCCTCAACTCGCGAAGCTGCTCGGCCACGATCTCGCCATTCGTGATGCCGCCGAGGCTGTAGAGGAAGCTCGACATCTGACGCGGCTCACCCGGTTGCCAGTCGCGGTCAAACGCGCGACGCAGCGCGGCGACACACGCCGCAACGTGCGGGCCGGGTTGGTTCAGTACCTCGGACGACTTGCGTTCGACAAGCGCCTCCAACAGGTCGAGCGCCCGCAGGTCTGTAGCCGAAGTCGTGAGACTTCGGTCCGAACTCTCACGAGTTCGGCTACCACCATCGTTTTTTTCAACCGCAGCTCGCATTGACTTCACTCGCGCCAGAATCTCGTCCGCCGTCGCCTCGTTCCGCAGTTCGTACAGCACCTGGCTGTTGAGCGAGTTCAAGTACGCATAGACCTGCTGCGGCGAGCGACCCAGCACCGCATCGGGCACCATCTGGAGCAGCCGGAAGTCGCGCGAGGCCGCGTAAATCTCTCGCAACTGCCAGAGATAGTTCTCGGGGCTGGCCGACTTCGCGAACAGAGCCTTGAACGTCAGGAGCGTGTTCTCATCGAGTTCGCTCGGCAGCGGAACGCCATGCTGGTTCCAGCGATTGCGAACGTGATAGAGCGAGTTGCCGAGATTTCCCTCGGGCATCTGCTTGAAGACTTCGAGCTTCGCCCGTTCGTGATCCGCACGGCGGTTCGTCACGAGATACCAGTCCGACAACATGCGGAAGTCGGACGATGAAAGGAGCTTGTCCTTCTCGCACGACTCGAAGATCGAAATCGCTTCCTCAAGCTTCCCGCGTTCGGCGAGCAGCCGCGCCAGAGACTGCCGCCACGGCGACATCGTCTGATCCTCGCGAACCCACGTTCTCAGGTTCCGTTCCAAATCGTCAGCTCGATCCAGCGCGACGAGGAATTGGAACTTCGTCGATCGCCACGCAGCGCGCCACGCCAACGCGGCGGCTTTGGTTTCGTCAAAGTCGCCGTCACGTTCCACGTGACGTAAGCCGGTCGCGGAGTCAGCCCCCTTGGTCGCATCAGCCTTGTTCAAAGTCGAAGCGTCGCTGGGAACTCGGCTTTCCTCACGTGGAACGTGAGGGCTACTTTGCGCGATCCCCGCGTCGATGTACTTCAGTACGCGGTTGATCGACTCAGCGGTCGCCTTCTTTCGCGTGGCCAGGTTCATCACGGTGAGGAACGCGCGCTGACGCAACATCCCGTTCAATGCCTCTTGGACCCGCTTCACGTTCGCAACGGGATCGTTATCGCCCTCATCGTCACCCGCGTCTTGAACATTCGTTCCCTTCTGTCCCCCATCTGCATTCGCATTCGGCGGCACTTCGCCAAGCAACGTCCAACAGCGTTCCTCAACCTGCTCGAGGTTCTGCCCAAGCTGCACGTCGAGCCACATTTGTTCCATTCGAATCCACGCGGCGAGAGCCGTAGCCGCGTTCGCAAGAACGCGGGTCTTTTCTGCGTCCTCCCGCACTCTTGCGAGTGCGGCTACGGCGAGCTTCTCTTCCTTGTCCGCTTCGGCCGTCAGACGCAGGGCGAATGCCACGCGACTGGCCTTCCTCGCCTCCGCCCGCTTCGTCGCGAGTTCCGTGCGAGTCAGCTTGTTGACCTCGCCCGCATCGCGCAACAGTTTCTCGTCGCGAGCCGACCGGTTGGCCAACATCGCATCGACCAGCCGGTGCAACGCGGGCAACTGGACGGAGAGCGTCGCATCTGGCTCATTCGCCCGCGACAGCAGCCGCAGTGTTTGGAAGGCTTCCTGTTCCAGTTCGTCGGTCCACGGGCGAGCGAGCAAGTCATTGAAGAGCAGGTCGCGGTAACCGGGCTTCAAATCGTCGGGGGCGGTCGCGATCCGCTCGCGCAGGAACGGAAGTGCTTCGGTGTCGTAGAACCGGCTGCCGTAGATCGTGTGCAGCGTCGTGCCGAGTGAATCGCGGTCGTGGCGATCCTCGGTCTCGCTCCACCGCGTCCGTACTTCGGCGGCGATCTTCTTCCAGATGTCGAGCGGCACTTCATGCGCTTGAAGCTGCTTGCGGTCGTTGATCGGCTCGACCAGTTCCAGCCGTCCGCCGAGCGCACTGTTCACGAGGAAGCTGAGTTGCCCCGGCGTCAGATCGGCGAGGCCGCTGTGGAGCTGATTCAGAAACTCGCCGCGCAGCCGGTCGCAATCATCGCTCTGTTGGAAATAACTGTTGTTGAAGATGCGGTGCGCGAGATCGTTGTGATGAGGATGCCGCACGAAGAACCGGCAGGTCTCGGCGAGCAGCCCGAACCATCGTTCATCGGCCCGCTGGAACGAGATGTTGTACGCGCTTCCCTGGGCGAAGTTGATCGCCGTTTCGAGCCGGGCACGCTGCGCGGCGGTGAGCTTCCCTTCGACGCGCGCCCCCTTCAGCCATTGCTCGACGAGCGCGTGGGCCGCGTCCAGCTTGTCGTTGTAGACCAGCGCCGAGACATGCTGCGCGTAGGCCGAGTTCCACGACATCGACTCGGGGTTCTTCGCAATCCACTCGGTCGTGAACGCCAGCAAACGATCCCACTGGCCGCGCGTGCGGAACAGGTCCGTCAGCGAGCAGCGCAGCGTTTCGTCTTCGTAGTCGGGCCGCTCGATGTCACGGGCGATCTCGTTCCGCAGCCATTTCTCGGCGTCGTCGTAGCGCCCCGCGTTCTGCAACCGGCGAGCGACATCCTGCTGCCAGTGAACGTGCCACGGCGACTTCTCGGTCATCGACCTCCGCAGCGTGAGGGCCTCCTCCGACCGGCCGAGCGCGTCGAGCGTGCTCAGCATCTTCTCCTGCCAGCGGACCATCACATCGAGTTCCGCCGCTTGTCGTTCGTAGACGGGCTGGAGCAGATTGACGAGGTCCAGCATCTCCGAGCCGGTTCCCACCTGAGATGCCTGTCCGTAAATGAACTCGGCGAGATAGACCTCATCCTGCATCCGGCCCGCCGCCAACTGTTTGGCTTCGGCGAGGAACCGCTGCCGAGCCTCTTCGTTCCGCCGCATCGCAACGAGTGCCGCCGTCCGAATCCAGCGCACGCCCGGCTTCTTGGCTCTGTCCCCTCGCCCCGGCTCGGGCACCGCCGCATCGGTGGTCGGGAGAGGGTTAGGGTGAGGGGTCTTCTCTTCTGCAGTGATGCCAGCCAACGCCTCTGCCGCATCGCCCTGCTTCAGCAACTCCTCCCACTGCTGGAGCGAAGCATAGTGCAGCATCATCGTGATCCGGTCGTCAAACCCAGCCGCGCCGTCGGCCACCTTCTGACGGGCGACTGACAACTTTGAGTACGGCAGCTTCAGGAACTGCACCGCCGGTTTGAACGCCATCTCGGCGGCCATCCGCGTGGAGGACTCGTCGGCGGTGAGAACCTTCACGTCGAGCGCCGTTTCACTCGTCTTCCGGCCCTTGTCGTCGGTGACGGTCAGCTTGCGAGCCAGCCACGTCCCGGCGACTTCGACGAAATCATCGAGCGTCGTCGTGCCCGTGATCTTGCCCTCGCTGAACGCTTCGTACTTCAGGACCACGTGCCGGGCCGTGTCGATCAGCAGATGCAGCTCGTAGGTCGAATCCTTCTGACTGAGGATCAACTTCACTCTGTTCTCACCCGCCGGTTCGACCTTCGCACGATAGACGCGATACGACTCGTGGATCGCGGCGAGCGACGAGTCACTCAACCCCAGCACGCCTGGCGTCAGTTCGCTCGCCGCCGACGAACGGACTCGACCCAACAACATCGCCAGCGAGAAGACGCCCCGCTCCTGAGCCGTCGCGTAATTCACGACGGTTTGCTCGTCGAGGTCCAGCGTCCGCGTGAGCCACGCCGTTGGCGAGTACAGCACGAGGTCCGTGTTCTTCGCCGACTGCCGCTGCCAGCGCGGATCGAACGCATCGACCGTCCGCTTCAGTTCGAGACCACCCGGCAATTCCGAGAGGGCGTCCACTCGCAGCAGACTGCGCGACAGCGCGAGTGCCTCGGGCGACCAGCCTTCCGGATCGGGCAGCGCGGGCGCGGCCTTGCCCGGACGAGCCAGCAGCGCGGGGAAAAGGTTGTTCAGCCAGCTCGTGGTGTCGGGCTGATAGCCGTGGTGGATCCGGCCTGGGTACGCCGACTTGTTCGCCTTGCTCTTGAACTCCAAGCCACCCGCCAGCGAAAGCATCTCGCTCTTCGCCGAGACGCCGCGCATCTGATTCGGCCTGAATGCCCCCGCAGCCTTTAGGCCGACCGGACTGCGACCAAAGCCATTCTCGTAGAAGGCATCTGCGCCATCCCACATTTGTTCCTGTCGTTCGAAATCGACCGCGTTCAGTTGCTCGATCGAGTCGGCCGTGTTCTGGCGTAACTCGCCCAATTCCTTGCGGTCGGAATCTTGATCGCTCTCACCGAACCCGAGACTCAACGGACTGTCCTCGTCCGGCAGTTGCAGATTCAACTTTGTGCCGTCCGAGTCTCCCAAGCTCTCGAAATTCTTCGCCCGACCGTCTTCAACGCCGAAGATCTCGAATTTGTCCCTCCCGCTGACATCGAATTCATCGAGGTCTCCGCCTCGACCGCCGCCGAAGCCGCCCGCGCGACCGGCAAAGCCCCAAGGAGCACCGCCACCGCCGGACGCTCCGGACATCGGGGCCGCATCACTGAACGACGTGACGCTGCCGCCATCACTGATGAAATAGTTACGACCACTGACTCGCTTCATTTCGTCATACACCTGCACCTGCTGCTGGAACACCTGCGGATTGCGACCGAGTCCCGCGAGGCTCCTCAGCACCTGCCGCCGGATACCGAGTCGCCAATCTCCCGCCCGCTTCATCTGCTGCTGAACGAGTTCAAAGTTGGCGTTGTCGCGGCCCTGAGCAAAGAACCGTTCGCCATCGCGCATCTCGTAGCGACGCTTCACGCCGAAACGTTCGCGGTCGGCATCGGTCTCCAAGACGAGCAGCGACGTGTACGGCGTGATGATGTGGAACTGTTCTGACAGCCCGATGATGTCGTCCTTCACCGACGCGGCCTGTCCCTGCGCGAGCAGATGATCGAGATGGCCTCGCGCCCACAGTCGCGGGATGAACGAGTTCCCCTCTTCGGCGTCCTTGAAATTGATCTTGGCCGCGTAACGAACGGCCTCGCCGCCGCGCTTGCCGGTGATGATGATCTCGCCCACTTCGTTCTTTGTGAGATCGCCTTCGGGCAGATAGCGGCCGACGAGAATCTGCTGCGTCCCCGCCGCGACGTTCGGCAACCGCTCGGGATAAACGGCGGCGACCTTCAGTCCTTTGAACTCAACCTTCACGTCTCGCAGTCCCGGCTGGGCGATCTCATTGAGCAGCTCCTTCGCCACGACGAGCGCGGTCTGCTCACCACTGATACTCCGCACCGAGCCACCGCCGACGGTGGCGATCCCTTTGAGCACCATCGCTTCGGTAATGTTGCCCACCGTCACGGCGTGGAACGTGCGAGAGACCTTCTCACCCAACAGTTGCCCCAGCCGCTTCACGAACCGCGCGGGATCGGTATCGCCCGCCGAGACGATGCCGTCGCCAATGTAGATCACCTGCGCATCGGCCGGAGCCTTCTTGATAACTTCGGCAAACGCCCGGTCGAGGTTCGTCCAACCTAGTGACGCGCGCTGATCGAGGAAATTGTTTGCCTTAGCAATGTTCTCGGCGAAGGGAGCGGCAGGTTCCGCGAAGGCCCACTCGGTCCCGACATCTGCGGCACCGAGCAGGAACCGATCCTCCGTCCCCAGCGAGGAGAGGACCGTCGCCACGAACTCGGCCTGCTGCTTCCGCTTCTCCGAATCCATTGAGGCCGACGTGTCGCACAACAACACGACGTTGAGCGGCTTGCCGTCCGGCAGCAACTCGCGTTGCCAGTTTCCATCCGCACCGGGCGGCGTCAGTTGGACGAGAAAATATCCGTCGTCGCCACGTCGGTGCGGGATGACGACCACGTCCGACTGCTTCGCGTCGATCTCGCAGACGACTTCGAAGTCCTTGTTCGGTGAGTACTCCTGCGCGGTGAACTCGACCTGCGCCGAGTGCCCCGTCTGCTGAGTCCGCACCGTGTGAGTCGGGCAGGTCACGGCTTTGAGCGGCAGCGCCGAGTTCACCGTCACGGTCAGCGACAACTCGCGCAGCGGCTTCGTGCGGAGCAGGTCGCTGCGCAGGCCGTAGCTGTAGCGATAACGGTTCGCCCGCAGAGGCAGCACCTGCGTGTAGACAATCTTCACCCGCTTCTCGGAATGAGGCTCGATCGGGAAGACGCGAGCCTTGAACAGATTGCCCGCCGTCCATTCGAGCAGTCCCGGATCGCGCCGCTCGCGCAGAATGGTCTCATATATTTCGCGCGCCCGCTGCTTCTCGACGATGTCCGCCTCAACCAGATCGTTGCCGATCCACATGCCGAACCCGCTGATCGACGCATCCTGTGGGAGCGGGAAATGGAAGATCCCCTCCAGCGGCGCCGGCGTGTGATTGACGAACGACTCTTCGACGGTCGTGCGGGCGATCTGATCGCGAATCTCGACGGAGACCTTGTGATAGCCGACCGTCAGCGGTTCGTTGCGGCCATCGGGAAGTTTCACGATCAGCGAGCCGAGCGACTCGTTGTTCGACGTCCCTTCAAACCCGGCCAGCCACACCGGCACCTGCGGCACGTCAACGAGCTTCTCGTCGCGATCGACTCGCACGAGTTGTTTGGTGCCCGGCTTGAACACGCGGCTTCCCTCGCGAGGGGCGAGTAACTCGTAGCTCGGGCTGCCGGCCTGGGCGATGTTGACCTGGACCTCGCCCTGATGCAGCCGAGCCTTCGTCGGCGAAATGCACTCGACCAGCGATCCTGGTCCAAGCGTTAGTTCAACCTCCGACGACAGCGTTACTTTCAGGGCGTTGGCTCCGCGCAGCTCGGTCCGCAGCCAGTCGCCCGGCTTGAGCAACAGGTCTCGGCCAAGAGGCGTCCACCGCTTGGCCAACATCGGCCGGATGACGGCGATCCCCTGCGCATCGCTCACCTTGCCGATCCGACCGTCCTCGGTGAGCGACTTCGCCACGACGAACTTCTCGTCGGCAACCGCTTCGTTCATCGCGATCAGCCGCATCTCGGCGAGCAGCACATTCGGCCCTCGCTTGGCACGGATCCCCGCGAGTTGCTTGTTCTGCGCATCGACGAACCCTTCGAGTTCGATCCGTTCCGAAGCGGCCTCAACCTGCGCGCGGTAGACGAAGCACTCTCGGCCGTCGAACTGAGACCGCTCGCGCGGGCGCGAGTTCAGCAGCGCCGTCGCATCGCGCACGCCGACATCCAGCAGAGCGACGAGGTCCACCTGCCGATCCGGTGCCGAGAACCACGGCGAGTCCGTCTCGGTCGCGGTGTTCGTCTCTTCATCCACGCGCCACAACCGCGATCCCGCCGCGATCTCATACTTTTGTGGAGACTCTTCACGCCGCACCAATCCCGGCGCACGAACCCACACCTCTGCCGTTTGACCATCGCGCACGACCCGCAGGTGGAGCGAACCGGCCCCGCGCAGCTCGTCGATCACTTGCGAGAATGGAGCCGCGTGCGAGACCGCCCCCGGATTCATCGGCACCAGCCACGCCGCCAACATCGCCACTGCGGCCGAAGCCACGCACAGACCACGAATCGCCAGAGTGACCATCGGATGCCTCCGCTTCGAGTTCGCCCCCGGTTGCCCCGGCTGCGGTTGAGATTGAATGGGTGTCGTCTTCGTAGGATGGGCACTCATGCCCGTCCGGTCTTCGTTTGACAGGAATGCCTCGACCGACCGCTGCCGCAGCGCGTCGAGTACCGCAGCATCCGGCAACGGCGCATCGGCATCGACGGCGCGCAGCACCCCCTTCAGCCGTGAATCGTCATCGTCGTGAGTGCGTTCGTCGGACATGGTGGTTCTTGTGAAACGACTGAATGCGGATCGAGAATTGATGTGATGTATTTCGGAGCGGAGCGGCGTAAGCCCAATGGCACTCACTTCGGGGTGTAGCTGAAGTCGTAAGACTTCAGATGATCGTCCAAAACGACTGAATTCTCACGAATTCAGCTACGTCGCACGGACTACCCATTTGAAATTCGCACAAATTGAGTGCCATTGGGCGTAAGCCCCCTAGTTCTTGGACCTGGGCGTTAGCTCGTTGTTACGTTCAGCGAAGAACCAGGGGGCTTACGCCGCCCCGCTCAGAAATACAAAAGAGGGCTGCCCCCCAATACAAAAGAGGGCTTACGCCCAAGAGTCACGCGTGGCATGAGGAGTGACGATGTCATGCTTCCGCCTCAATCTTCCTGCCCGCTTTCCGGCGGAACTCGCGCCGGGCGCGGGCCAGCTTCGATTTGAGAGCCTCGACGGTTTGCCCCCATTGCCGGGACAAGTCGTCGAGGCTCCGTTCGTCCAGATACTTGGCGGTCAGCAGTGCGGCGTAGTCCGAGGGAAGTTCGGCCAACACGCCGCGAACCAGCTCGGCCAACTCGCTCTGTTCCCACGGCAGCGACTCCGATTCGGAGCCGTCCAGCCACCGATGCAACTCCCCCGCGTGAGCCTCCATCAACGTCTGCAATCGCGCCGCTTTGTTGATCTGCTTCCAATAGAGCGACACGTGGTGCTGAGCGATCCCCGTCAGCCAACTCCACAACGAACCTCGCCCCGCATCAAATGACCTCGCCGACCGGGCCGCCGCGAGAAACGTCTCCTGCACGACATCGGCCACGTCCGTCACCTCGGGCCCGACGAGTCTCGCGACGTAGCGCCACACGTCCGCGCTGTAGCCGTCATACAACGCAGCCCAAGCCTCGCGGTTGCCGGTCTGCAAGCCGCAGATCACGGCCAATTGGTCGTGCTCGTCCAACAAGGGAGCGGTCTCGTGAAGGGATGGCGAACGAACTGGAATGAGTTGGCCGTTCGACGCGGCGAGGTGTCGCACAATTCCCACGAATTGCCAACTTGGTGAGATTGAGAACCGACGCTCGTTCAGGTATCGGGGAACAAGTCTCGTCTTCGATGTGATCGTTGACGTTCCCGAACAGAATGTGGTGAGCCGGGCGGCGTCAGCCCAATGGCACTCACTTTGAGCGATTTTCAAATGGACGTTCAGTGCGGCGTCGCTGAATTCGTGAGAATTCAGCCGGCATTGATGATCGGCTGAAGTCTTACGACTTCAGCTACACCCCAAAGTGAGTGCCATTGGGCTGACGCCGCCCGGCTCACCTGATTCAAGCTTTTGTCGGTCACGTGATCGTTGGGTTTGTTCTCGTTGGGAGTCGCGTTGAAATCTCATGACCACCAGCCTCTCGAACGCCGTTGCCGATCAACTTGCCGCCAACCTGAAGCAGGTGCGAGACCGGATTGCGGCGGCGTGCCAGCGTGTCGGAAGGTCTGCCGACGACGTGACGTTGATCGCCGTCACCAAGTACGCGCCGCTCGAATGGGTGCGTGGACTGATCGAACTGGGCGTGACCGATTTTGGCGAGAGTCGTCCGCAGCAACTGATCGCGCGAGCGGCGGAGTTGCCCACGCACGTTCGCTGGCATCAGATCGGGCATCTGCAACGGAACAAGGCCGAGAGCTTGCTCCCCGTCGTGGCGCGAATTCACTCCGTCGATTCGATCCGATTGATTGAGCAACTGGCCAAGTCGGCTCAACAACGCGGTTGCCGTCCGCGCGTTCTGCTCGAAGTGAACGTGATGGGCGAAGCGAGCAAAGATGGATTCGCGACGAACGACCTCGTTGCGGCCTGGTCTGAGATCGTGGAGCAGACTGCACTGGAGATCGACGGGCTGATGACGATGGCTCCGCTCGGTGCGACGGCGGACGACGCGCGGCCCGCGTTTCGAGGACTGCGAGAGCTGCAGGATCGACTGGTGGAAATGTCGAGCGGGCGGATCGCGCTGCCGCACCTCTCAATGGGCATGAGCGGCGACTTTGAAGTGGGGATCGAAGAAGGTGCGACGCTCGTCCGTGTCGGCAGCGGGTTGTTTGCAGGGCTGACGGCTGAAGTTGACCAAGCGTGACGAATGCAAAGTGATCTGTGCCAAGTGCTGTCCTCAGACCCCATCCGCCTCGTGCGGATGGGGTCGTCTTCTGATCCACACGAACAGCCAGTTAGCAGCCTGTTGAAAAAGGGAGGGCGAGGCTCCTGCCGAGCCGGATGTGTGTGGAATATCACCTGTT
>JAYTQJ010000170.1:0-11378 GCA_043746775.1 Schlesneria sp. | reverse complement strand
CCTCGAACTTAAGAAACGTCTCACTCTTGACCGTGTGAGGTATACAAGGGAGTTAGAGAATGATCACCGATCAACGACTGTACGTAACACCAGCCAAGAGCGTCAGCGAGGGCCTCCGGACATTCCATGTAGGATCGCCCTCACTCACGCGGCAAGCTATTTTGAAGCCGGAGCGGCGGTTTCCTGTCGCTCCGCCATAGCCCCTTTAACACACCCTCGAAAGGACCGCACTTTGACCGAACCCTCCCCGCTGACTTTGCGTGATCTGCAATCTCTCATCCGAAAAATGTACGGGGCGAAAGACGAGGCACGCGGAATCGAAGGAACCTTCATGTGGCTCATGGAGGAAGTCGGCGAGCTGTCCGCCGCGCTGCGCGAAGGGACTCCGCAAGAGTTGGCCCTCGAATTCGCGGATGTCCTCGCCTGGCTGGCCACGATTGCCAACGTCGCTGGCGTGGACCTCGATGCGGCCGTGCGAGAAAAGTACGGCAACGGCTGTCCCGGCTGCGGGCAATTCCTGTGTACCTGCGACATCAGCGCCAAGCCGTGAACGAGTGCGAGCGGGCGTGTGCGATTCACTGCGTTCCGATTTCCGCTCGATCAACGTTGCTGAAGGTCATGAATCGCCGATCCCAGCCTCACCGAACAGGGTGACTCCGGTCGATCACGTCAGACCAACGACATATTGCGGACAACTACGAAGCCAAACGCCAGCAGGCCAACAATGATCCCGATGGCTCGACCGAGATCGGCGTACTCAGCAAGCCGATTGGAAAGCGACCAATGGTAGTGGGCGTGCATGAAGAGCGCGACACCAATCCAACAGAGTCCAAAGGCGACCGCGTCCCAGCCGGACAGCGTCAGCGACATTCCGCGTCGTCCCCAAAGGACCGCGTGGGGCCAGATCAGCTTTGAGGCCCCAAACAGCGCGAGCAGGCTTGGTATCACCACGCCCTGCCCCCACTTGTTCCAAGCGTCGTCGATCGGCTCGTCGTCCCAACCGCCAAATCCCGATCCTCGCATCATCTTCAGCCTCACTTTGTTCATGCCCGTTTTGAACGCCGACAGTTCGGATTGCGTGCGGCCGTTCACTTGAATGGCATCCCAATCCTAACGGCGGCGACGAACGGCCCATGACCGAGGCGGATCAATCCCCGTATACAAACAACATGAGATTGCGGGTTGACCTCGTTTAACGCGCGTGGGCAACGCCCCGCGCGTTGATGCGGAACAGACTCGAATGTCGCTTGACGCGCGGGGCGTTGCCCACGCGGTTAACAGCCTGTTGAAGAACGTAACTTGGACGCCCTCGTCCGAGTGATTTCGAGTTGAAAACGGACGGACGAGGGCGTCCATCCTACGTTTTCAACAGACTGTTGAACGACTCCGTTAGAGCCGCGCAAGGTAACTCATAGACACGAACCAACAATTCGTTCCACTTGCTTCAAAGCCGCTTCGACAGACCCTCCGCCAGCCGCTTCAGGGCTTGGCTGATGTCATCGGGCTTGAGGTGGACGTTCAGAATGCTGAAGGAGTCCTTGTGGGCGATGGCGGCATTGAGAGCCTGATCCAAGTCCCCTTCGGTGTGAACTTCAAAGCCCCAGCCGCCACCGAGCAGATCGGGCATCCGGTGGTAGTTCCAATTGAGGATGTCATTGAACGGGCCGTCTTGCAGGAATCGTTCCGTCGTGTAGCCCTTGTTGTTGAGGACGATCACGATCGGATTGAATCCGTGGCGGACCGCCGTGGAAAGCTCCATGCACGTCATCTGAAAGGCCCCGTCGCCGACGAGGACGATCGGGCGGCGCTCGGGAGCGGCGACGTTGACGCCGATGGATGCGGGGATCGCGAAACCCATCGACGTGTAGTACGCGGGGCTGACGAATTCCGTCTTCTTGTAGATGGTGAGGTCGGCCGCGCCGAACAGGCAGTCACCGACATCGGCCACGACGACCATGGTTTCGTCGAGCATGTCGTTGATGCGGGCGAAGAGGCGGGCGTTGGTGATCGGCTCGGCCGGTTGCAGTTTGAACTTGGCGTCGGCCCCCTTCGGTCGGGCGAGCATCGGTCGCTTGGGAGCCTTCAACTCCAGCTTGCTCAGCCCGCGCACGAAGTCTGTCACCAAGATGTCGTGGAAGTGGTGGTGCGAGATGCGGGTCTCTTCGCTCGTCGCGTAGATCGACTTGCGCGGGTCGAGGTTTGCAGTGAAGATGCCCATGTCGATGTCGGTCAGAAACGCGCCGAGCATGATGACGCAGTCGCTGTCTTCGACGTACGTGCGCAATGCCTCGCGACACATCGCTCCCTCGTAGATGCCGAGGTAGAGCGGGTGCTTTTCACTGACGACGGACTTGCCCAGCAGCGTCGCACACATCGGGATCGAGTTCTTCTCGGCGAACTTCACCGCCGCGTCGGCCAGTCCAAATCTGTGGAGTTCGACGCCCGCGATGATGACCGGCTTCTTGCAGGCGTTGATCGCACGCTGAGCCTCCGCCAGAGCTTCGTCCAACGCGGCTTTGTCACTGACGGGCGGATCGGACTTCGGAACGTGAGGATGCGGGCAGCGTGAGTGGACTCGATCACGCGGCAGCTCCAGATAGACCGGCCGCTTGTAACGCAGGGCCGCTTCGAGACAGCGGTCGATCTCACGGAACGCGGTCAGCGGGTCTTCGAGCGCCGCGCTGGCGACGGTGATCTTTTCAAAGACTTCTCGCTGCGTGTTGAAGTCACGCACGCGGTGATGCAGCAGCGGGTTCGACTTCCGCTCGTCCATGCCCGGCGCGCCGCTGATGACCACGACGGGCGACTTCTCGGCAAACGCCCCGGCGATGGAATTGCAAAGGCTCAGTCCGCCCACGCAGTACGTCACGCACACCGCACCGATCCCGTGGATGCGGGCGTAGCCATCGGCTGCGTAGCCCGCACAGTCTTCGCGCGTGCAACCGATCACGCGGATCGGGCTGTCCTCCAGCATGCCATAGAACTGAAGCACGAAGTCACCGGGTATCCCGAAGATGTCGGTCAGGCCGTAGTCCTGAAGCCGCTGGATGAGGTACTCGCCAATCGTGGGCGAAGCGTCTTTCGCGACGGACTTCGTGTTGAGTGTCGTCTTCCGCAGACTCGTCTTTCGGGTGGCCATTTCGTTCCCTCGATTTGGTGTGTGGACGATGCAGAACGGGCAGGAGGCCCCCCTCGGCCTCATCGTTTGCTCTTGTTCTTCGGCTTGTTGTCGTCCTTGCGGTCGGCATTCATCTTCTGTTGAAGATCATTTTGTTCGCGACCGAGTTTTTGTCGGGCGTCGGCCAACTGCTTCGCTTCCTTGGCCGATTCACGGCGAGCGGCGGCGACTTGGTTCTTCGCCGACTCGAAAGTGTCCTTCGCCGATTTGAGTTCCGGATCCTTTTCGACCGCCTTCTCCATCGCATCGCTGGCTTTGGCGACAGTCTGCTCGGCGGTCCTCAAGGCGTTTCGCTCCGACTTGAGAGACTCCTCCGCATCAAGGGCATCACGTTCCAATCGAGCGGGAAACTGTTTGGTTTTGGCCGCGTCGGCCATCTGCTTGAGACGTTCGGCATCCTCCAATTCCGTGTCATCACGCAGCGCGGACAACCTGCGGTCGGCCTGCTTAGCCGTTTCGAGTGCCTCTTTGTACGAGGGCGATTCGGTGACTCGCTTCAGGATTGGTGAGCCAGCTTTTTCATAGGACTTGCGAGCCGCATCGAGTGTTCGGCGTGCTTCGGTCAGTCCCACCAAGTCGCCATGTTTCTCTTCGAGGTCGTCGCGCCGCTTTTGAATTTGGCTGGCAGCCTTGGACTGGTCGCGGATCGCCCCCTTGAGCTTGTCTGCCGCTTGCCTCGCCGACTTCTCGGCATCGCGAGCGACCTTCTCCGCTGCGTCCACATCCTTCTTCGCTTTTTGAACGGCGTCATTCTCACGCCGCTCATCATTCTTTTGAGTGTTGTTTTTGTTGTTGTTCTTCCCGTTCTGGGCTGCTGTGAGCAAGGGCGTTGACGCGAACCAAACTCCGGCCGCGAGGCTGGCGAGTATCAAAATCTTGAGCATGGAATGCTTCCTTTGTGCATGAACAACCCCCGTATCACGGCACGTGAGCAGTGCGGTGACAATGTAACACCGGGCAGCGAGGTCAGTCTCGTTTCAGGCGGATGTGTCGGACTTCAAACGGGTGGTCTTCGGCCTGAATGCCGATTGGCCCTTCGCTAATGAAGTCGGGTTCGCACTTGCTGATCGGCGTGCCGTTCAGCGAGACGGCCAGCGCGCCGTCCTTCGAGATGATTTCGAGGCTGTTCCACTGACCCACCGGTTTACGAGCCTGTTGTCGCGCCGCGTCATCGTCTTCCACTGTCGCTGGCTCCGCGCCGCCGTTCTCTTTGATCGCGGCCATCTGCACATGCTTGCCTTGCACTTCGAGACAGATTGGCCAGAGCTTGTGTTCGCCGGTGATGTAGACCAAGAAGCCCGTGTTCCCTTTGAACTTGGCTTCGTCCTTGAGGTTGTCGGGCCGTGGAAAACGGTAATCGAGGCGCAACGTGAAGTTTTGGTACGACTGCTTCGAGTACAGATAACCTTTCGGCCTGCCTCCACACTTCAATCCGTCTGCGGTGGCAGACCAGGTGTCCGCTTCGGCCGTGAACGCTTCAAAGTCAGTGAAGGCGAGCGAATCAAATCCGTCTTCGAGAACGAACGGCTGCTCGGGTGGGGCTGCTTCGACGGCAGCGACTGGTTTGACTTCGGCGGCAGGTGATGTCGATGGCTTCGTCGGTTCGGCAACCTGACCGCGACAACCAATCGCGAACGTGAGGGTGAGAGCGAACATCCATGACAGGCAACTCGTTCGTGCAACAGATCGAAGCATCGCAGGACCTCACGGGGACAGTCGAAAAGTCGATGGAACTGACGTACACGCCAGAAATGTGTCACGTCGGCGACCGACTCTAGCTCGCGCTGGATAGTGCCGCAACAGGTGCCTCGCGGGCACGGTGTCCTGCTCGAAGTCCAGTATTTCCGATACTCAACGCGGCTCGCCAAACACGCAGATAGAGCCGTATGCGCTGACGCCACCCCGTAGAAGCGACCGCTTTACGAGCAAAAGAGCCACTGATTCGCGGATTCCGCCGGTTCCCGCCAATCGGGTCTCAAGTTTTAATCGGGCGATGCTCTCAACAACCAAAGTCGTCTTGTGAGCCTCGAAATCGTGGACTATGTTCCCGCCCGCCTTTCTCCCCCCACTCACATCTCAATCAAGACGACGCAACTTCGGCTCAGCCTGCATTGGCTTGTCGAAAGTTGGCCGTTCACGCTTCCATGAAACAGGAGTAGCGAAGCCATGCGCACCATGGGTCAATTCACACGATTTTCGATTTGCCTCGCGTTGTTGGTGCTCTCCACGGGTTGCCGCGCCAGCAACGGTTGGGTCATGAACAATTCGGGGATGGGCTACTACCAAAAGGGGAACTACGCGGCAGCGCGGCAAGAGTTCGCCCGAGCCGTCGCCGACGATCCCTATCACCCCGACTACCGCCACAACTTGGCGATGGCCATGCAGAAGCAAGGCGATTTGCCGGGGGCCGAACGAGTCATGCGACACACTTTGTCGATCGACCCGATGCACCAGCCAACGTATCACGCGCTGGCTCAAAGCTTGATGCTGCAACAGCGTCCGGATGAAGCCCAAGAATTGTTGGTCGGCTGGGCGGAGACTCAGCCCTACGCAACGTCATCGCACGTCGAGATGGCATGGTTGCAACGTGAGCTGGGAAACACGACCGGTGCGGAGCAGTCGCTCCGTCAAGCGCTGCAAGTCGAGCCGAACAACCCGATCGCACTGGCTCATCTGGGACAGGTCCACCACGACGCGGGGCGTCCGGATCAGGCTGCGGCGTACTACGAACGCTCACTCGCCTCGCAATGGGATCAACCCGAAGTCCATTCTCGATTGGCCACGGTCTCCAGCCGCCGCGATATCCGGCGGTCAGCCATGATGCACAACACGAGCTATTCGCAACCGAACACCTTTGCATCGGGACCGATCTCGCTCGACCAATCGACGTTCGCCGCGATGCCGCTCGAAGACCCGGTGGACACCCGCCGGTTGACTCGACGTGATCGGCGACACCAACACGGCACTGTGGCCGGAGGTTATCCTCTGCCGACCTACGGAACGCAGACGGCCTTGTGGAGTCCGACCGGGACTGCGATGTCACAACCAATGATGTCCTACCAGCAGCCGATGCTGGCGGATCAGCAGTCCGTGGAGCAGCCGTACACGATGCAACATCCGGCGATGGCCGCTCAGCCGATCTACTCCGTCCCCGGAATCGCATCCGGGCCGAGCATCATTCCTCAAGCCGACCCGGCTCACGCCACGGGAACGGTCGCAGGGTTGCCAGTCGTCTCGCCGTACTGATCACCCTCGAAGCCTGACGCGTAAGTTTTGAAGTTGCGCTCTTTGCCTGAATCGGTTGTCCCCTCTCGTCTCGTCCCCACCGACCTTGCGTCATTGGTGAGTTCGCTCTGCCCTGCGCCCGGCGCGTTCCGGAGGCTTCACGCATCCCGCAACGACATCTCATCACGCGATGACATCGTGCAGCACCTTGCCTGCGACATCTGTCAGGCGGAAGTCTCTCCCGGCGTAGCGGTAGGTGAGGCGTTCGTGGTTCAGGCCGAGTTGGTGCAGGATGGTGGCGTGCAGGTCGTGGATGTGGACTCGGTTGTGGACGGCTTGGAAGCCGAAGTCGTCTGTTTCGCCGTAGGTCAGGCCGCCGCGAATGCCGCCGCCCGCGAGCCACATCGTGAAGCCGTAGTGATTGTGGTCGCGGCCGTTGCCGTTTTCGGTTGTCGGCGTGCGACCGAACTCGCCGCCCCAGATGACCAGTGTGTCGTCGAGCATCCCGCGCCGCTTGAGGTCTCGGAGTAAGGCGGCCATCGGTTGGTCGATGTCTTTGGCGAGCTTCTTCACCGCGTTGTTGTGATCGTTGTGAGTGTCCCACGGCTGGCCGTCGCCGTAGTAGACCTGTGTGAACCGCACGCCTCGTTCGGCCAGACGCCTTGCCAGCAGACAGCCGTTCGCGAAGTGACTTGATCCATACTCCTCGCGGATGTGTTTCGGTTCGTTGTTCAGGTCGAAGGCTTCGGTCGCGGCGAACTGCATGCGGAACGCGGTCTCCATCGCCGTGATGCGCGATTCGAGTTGCTTGTCCTCGCTCCGTTCCTTCAGATGCTGTCCGTTGAGTACCCGCATCAGTTCGAGTTGCCGCTGCTGCTCATCGACCGGCAGGCTGGCGTTTCGCAGATACGGAATGAGCTTCTGCGGATCGAGGTTCGAGTGGTTGATGTACGTCCCCTGATGCTCGCCCGGCAGGAAGGCGCTGGTCCACAGGATCGAGAACCGCACCGGACGGCCCGGACAGAGAACGACGTATCCCGGCAGACTCTCGTTCTCGGTCCCCAGGCCATACGAAAACCACGACCCCATGCTGGGTCGAGTCGGCACGATCGTGCCGTTGTTCATCATCAGCAGCGCCGGACCATGATTCGGGTTGTCGGTATAGACGGACCTCAACACGCAGACATCGTCGATGCACTCGGCGAAGTGAGGCAGCAGTTCGCTGACCGGCACACCGCTCTCGCCGTGCGGCGCGAACTGAAACGGAGACGGCAACAGCCCGGCGGTCTTGCGCTCGGTCCGAAACGAATCGAGTTCCGCCGGCCGCTGCCCTTCAAACTTCATGACGCCCGGCTTCGGGTCAAAGAAGTCGGGACCAAACGGCCCGCCGTTCATGAAGAGCTGGATGACCCGCTTGGCCTTGGGGGCGAAGTGAGATGCCAGCGTCTTGGCTGCGGCCTCTTGAGACATCGCGGATACGAGCCCGATGGCACCGAAGCCGGCTCCGAGTGAATGGAGCATCTCGCGGCGGGAGAACCGCGGCGATATGTTCGACAGACGGTGGGTCACTTGCGAACTCATTGAGACCAATCCTGAACGGCGAGTCCCGGCACCTTTTCAAAATCGCGCAGATTACGACTCAGCAAAGTCGCGCCACGGGTGATTGCGATGGCGGCAATTTTGAGGTCCGAGTTTCCGATCCGCACACCCAGCGATCTCAACCTTTGGAATTCACCGGCCGCCACCAGATCAAAGTCGGCGATCTTCCAGTTGGCGAAGAATCGGACGAACTCCCGCAGTCGAGGATAGTAGGCCACCTGTTGCGAGGGGTCACGATATCGGCCGATCACATTCAGCCACGATCGAAGCTGCTCCTCCAACGACACGATTGTCGTGAAGACCGCGTCCTCTGTCGTCTGTTGCAGTTTGTTCACCAGTGCCACGGCTTCAGGCGACCCCGGATGTTGCAGGAACGACAAATGGTCGGTGTCCAATACGATCATTGTGGCACCTGTTGCCGTTCCTCCTCACGGAGCCGCAACGCCTCGTCGATGATCTCTTTGGCGATCGGGTCGTCGCGAAACCAACCAATGGTTCGCTTCCAGTCGTCGCGCCCCGGTTCGCTCTGATGATGGTTCGTCAAATCGCTGACGGCCTTCTCAAGTCGCTCAACCCGCTCTACCAACTGTTCGGTTGTCATGGGCGTGTCCCTCACAAGAAGAGTTCTTCAATCGCGGACAATCATAGCCTGGCCGACGGCGTCTGCGAGGCTAGGATTGACCTCAGTCAACAAACAGGAACTCATTCAACCCGAGCAGCGACTTCACGTAGGACCGCCAGCGTTCGGGAGTGGCCTCAGCGAGAAAGCTGGTGCCGATTCGCCGCTCGTCGTCGCTGGGAGGACGTTGAAACAAGAGTTGGTAGACGATCGCAATACGGTCGTCGATCGGGCCATCGGAAAGGCCGGTGATGATCGCGGCGGCTTGAGCCTCCACAAACGCACTGTTCAACACGAACAGTTGCTGCAGCGGCGTGGTGGTCAAATCGCGGGCGGGACTGTGCGAGGTGGGCGGCGGGAAGTCGAACGTGCGCAGCATGTCGTGCTGTTCCTCGCGACCGATCTTGCCGTAGAGCGTGCGGCGGCGGTTCGTCGGGAGATCGAGGTTGAGTGCGGGACCACCCAGCGAATCGTCGAGGTTCCCCGCCACAGCCAGCATCGCGTCGCGCCACGGTTCGATGTCGAGCCGGCGGCGGTTCATGCGCCAGAGGAGGTGATTGTCGGGATCGGTGGCGAGCGCGGAACTCGGAGCGAGAAGTGCGGAGTGAACAGCGATGCTCGATTGACGGTACGTCGCTGACGTGACGAGGTGGCGATGCAGCCGCTTGAGTGACCAGGCTCCGGTCCCCTCGCCCCTCGCCTTGGAGGGGAGAGGGTTAGGGTGAGGGGTTCTTCCATCATCGATTTCACTTGGCGAAGTCGTCTCACCGTTCGGCCCCCTCACCCTAACCCTCTCCCCCGCAGACGGGGGAGAGGGGACAAAGCCAGAGGCCAACTCACCGCTCAGCCAATCGAGCAACTCCGGATGGCTGGGCCGTTCGCCTTGGAGGCCGAAGTCGCTCGGAGTCCTCACCAAGCCCTTGCCGAAGTGGTGCGACCAAATTCGGTTCACGATGACTCGCGCGGTAAGAGCTCGTGCTTCATGGAACAGGGCCTCGGCGAACTCGCGTCGGCCGCTCCCCTGTTGAAACGGTCGAGAGGCCGTTGACGAAAAGAGTTCGAGGAACCGGCGTGGCACGATGTCGCCGGGGTTGCTTGGGTTTCCGCGACGGAAGACGGGGAGATCGCGCGGCTGATGTTTGCGGATGTCGAGTTTGGTCGCGTCCGGTCCGTCGGGCATCACGAAGACGCTGGCCTCTTCAATCGTGGGGGCCATCGGCGAGTCGATGTGCGGCGTCGCGGACCGGATGTCGGCGATCTGCTGCTCGATTTTCTTGGCCTCTTCCGACTCCTTGTCCTTGACCTTTTTCAGGCTCTCCTTGAGCGAGTCAACTTTGTGGCGAGCCTCGCGCACCTGCTCGGCCAGCGGCGACGGCAGCAGTGGGCGGTCGGAGAGGTCGGTGCTGGCGAAGACTCCCGCCAGCGCGTAGTAGTCGCGCGTCGTGATGGCGTCGAACTTGTGATCGTGGCAGCGGGCACAGGCGACCGTCAGGCCGAGAAACGTGCGCGAGACGGCGTCGAGTCGCTCGTCCCACTCGTCGGCCACAATGACTTCGATGACCGACGGTGCCAGCTTGAGCTCCTTCCAATACTGAGGGCTCAACCCCACAAAGCCGAGCGCGGCGTAGTCCTCGGGCGAGGTCTCCGGCATCACGTCGGCGGCGAGTTGCAGCTTGACGAACTCGTCATACGACCGGTCCTCGTTGAAGGCTCGCACAACCCAATCCCGGTAGAGCCACGCTTGCTCAGTGGTCTTCTGCCAATCGGGAGTGTCATCCACATAGCGGGCCAGATCGAGCCAGTACCTCGCCCACCGCTCGCCGAAATGAGGTGACGCAAGCAGCCGATCGACGAGCCGTTCATACGCATCGGGCCGTTCGTCGACAATGAACTCGGCCACCTCCTCGGGACTCGGCGGGAGGCCGATCAGATCGAACGCCAATCGTCGGATGAGCGTTCGCTTGTCGGCTGTCGGAGACGGCGCGAGACCGTTTTCGTGGAGCGTGGCGACGATGAAGGAGTCGATGGGATTGCGGATTTTGGATTGCGGATTTTGGATTGAAGGCGAGTCAGCACCATCGGCGAGTCTGTCTTCTCTTCCAATCCGCAATCCAAAATCCGCAATCCAAAATTCCGGTATCGTCACCCGCCCCAGCGGCTTCACCGACCAGAACTGCTTCGCGGCGGCCCAGTCGATCTCTTTCGCCTTCTTCTCCGCCGCGACTCCGTACTCAGGCACGAAGGCTCCGTCGGCGATCCACTTGTTGAGCAGTTCAATCTCCGCGTCGGGCAGCTTTCCCTCGGGAGGCATCTGCAACTTGGGATCGCCGTACTTCACTGCCTTGAGCAGCAGGCTCTCATCGGGTTTGCCTGCCACGAGGACCGGCCCACGATCGCCTCCCTTCAGCAGGGCGGCTCGCGAATCGACGGCCAACTGCCCGCTGTCGCCCGCCTTGTCGTGAGCGTGGCATTCATAACAGCGTTTCGCCAACAACGGCCGGATCTTCTTCTCGAAGAACTCGGCGGCGGCACGTTCATCAATGGGAACCGCTTCGGACGCAGCGCACCAACCCGGCGCAAGGCAACTCGCGACAACAAGCAGGACCGCCAGCGATCTCATGAGAACTCCTCGGAGTGTTTGACTGAGGAGTTTGAATCTAACAGAGCGTCCTCGTGATGTCCCGCAGCCTGAACAGCAGGGCCATCGCCTTTTTTAATCTGGAGGATGGGGTGCCACGGTCACGGAGCTTCGACGTG
>JAYTQJ010000169.1:0-2228 GCA_043746775.1 Schlesneria sp. | reverse complement strand
GTTCGCAGCGAAGCCCCCTTCTTTGTTGGGCATCACGCGCGAGTCCAAGTCGGTCATCGGCACCTGAGCCGGATTCTTGGCGATGTCCACGCCGTCCGCGCGACGCGCTTCATCCAGTGTCTGGGCAATGGCCAACGCCTGTTTCAGCTTGTCGCGGCGAACGGTCAGATCGGCCAACTCAGACGGCAGCTTCGTGGCGAGTTCCCCGCGCCGCACTTCGCCGGCGGTCGCTTCCGCCGCGGCGGCTTCGGCGGCCTGGACTTCGGACAGCATCCGCTCGATCTGCTCCTCGACCAGCTTCAACCGCTCCTCCAGCGTCAGCGTGTTGAGTGTCCGGTAACGACTGTTCGAGGCTTTGATCCGCGTGCCATCGAAGGCCACCTCGCCCAACCGAATCAGGCCCATCGTCATGGCGATCTTGCAGACCTGCTTGAACAGCGACTTCAGTTCCGGGCGAAACTTGCTGAAAAAGTCGGCCAGAGTGCTGTGATCGGGAACCAGCCCCTCGGCCAGCCACATGAAATCGACGTTGTGCCCGCAAGCATACTCCAGCGGCCGACTGGTCCGAATCCGTCGCATCAGGCCAGACAGCCAAATCCCGGCCAGCACGCGCGGATGAATCGGCGGCTGCCCCCGCCACCCCGAATAATGAGCCTCCCAATCCGACCAATCGAGCCCCCGCAAGACCTCGTCCAGCAGCCGCACCTCATGATCCTGCGAGACCACGTCATCCAATGTCGGGGCAAACAGCACCGCCTGCTCCCGCACCACCTTCGGCTTCGCCCAATACTCGTGCTGGCTCATGCTCACCCTCCGTGATCGAGTCACCGAGAAATTTAGCAGGCCATGCAATAGAGTAATTGCGAACAGGTATTAAATCGACAGTCCCCAAGCCCAGTGGGCAACGCCGTTAACCATTTTTAGATTCCGAGCGCAAGGTAGTGGTTGAGTTGGAGTTTGTGTTTTCGTGTGGCTGTGACGAGGTTTGGTTTTCCGGCGGATGGTTTGTCTTTGTTGTCGGGGCGGTAGCGTGCCTTCTTGGATTCTTTCGAGCGTTGATATTGGTCGGTGACGGCATGACGCAGTTTCGATTTCAAGCTGGTGCCCTTGGTCGGAATTTCCGACCAATGGTGGAACACGTCGCGGATGGCGCGGATCGCCAGAGCCGCGCTGCTGTGATTCGGAGGTTGGCCGATCGCGAGTTGTTCCTTCACCGCAAACAACTGGATCATCCACAGGCCCAACAGCGACCAGTCCAATTCGCGCAGCGCATGCTCGGGTGTTTTGCTCCGCAGTTTGCTGCGGCCGAAGGTTTGCTTGAGCGTGCGGAACTGCAGCTCGATGCCCCAGCGCAGTTGATAGAGCTGACACGCGGCGGAGTTCGGCAACTCGCGCGGGTCGAGGATGTTGGTCACGAGGTAGATCGGCGTGCGGCCGAGCTTCAGACAGATCAAGCGCAGCACCAGCGGCGGTTGTTTCTTGCGAGCCGCTTTGCTCGGCCAACAGGACACGATGCCGTGCGACTCGCGCACGTATCCGAGCTTCCGCAGCAGCGTGACGTTGCTCCCCACACGCATCAGAAAGTGGTGGCCGTGGTCCGCAATCTGTTTCCAGAAGTCGTAGCCCACGAAGCCAGCGTCGCCGCAAAACAGCGTTTTCCACGGGAATTGCTGCGTTTTCAACAGGTCTTGGAAATGGGCTCGCTCGCTGGAATTCGACGGACCGGTGCGCCAACACCAGAGCAATCGCAGTCCCATGTGCCACACCAGCGTCAACCAGATTTGCGGTTTGACCGGCTGCTGTTTTTTCTGCCGACGAACCGCTCCACGCTGCACACGTTTCTTCCGGCGATACTTCGCGCTCTGGCTGTGGCCATAGTTCGCCGCTCAAAACGCTTTCTCGTTGGGAGCCGTTCGCGGTGTGCTGACGCGCGAGCCGTCCACGGCCAACGGCAACCAACCGGCGACGCGCCAGTGCTCGCCGCCGTGCCGCTCCATCAAGCTCTGCATGCGTGCCCACAACAGCGGCAGCAACGCGGGGGTGACCGAGACCAACGCTCCCGTCAGTCCTTAATAACTGCCGACCGCTGCGCGGCCCAACATCTTGATCGACCAGCCGTGAGCCTCCGTGAACGCGCCCGTGAGCGTCGCGTGATCCGACCAGACCCACAACACCGCCAAGATGACCAAGTCGCACACCAGCCATTTTGTATTGCCATGAAACTTCAA
>JAYTQJ010000168.1:0-4890 GCA_043746775.1 Schlesneria sp. | reverse complement strand
CTGCGGTTGACACGCGACTCTTGCCGATCAGATAACATCGGTCGTTCTCGATGCCCGCCGCCCCGTTCGCTTTCCCACCTTCGATTGAATGTAGAAGTCCAACCATGAACATCCCTCCTCGCCGTTGCTCTGGTCCCGTGAAGCGTCGCGAGTTCTTGGCGGCGGGTGCGTTGGGTTTGGGAGGGCTGACACTGCCCGACCTGTTCCGTTGCCGCGCGGCAGCGGCTGCGGCAGGTCAGCCCGTGGATGAAGAGACGGCCGTGATCTTCGTCTGGATGCCGGGCGGGCCACCGCACATGGACATGTACGACATGAAGCCAAACGCGCCGATCGACTATCGCGGCGCGTTCCATCCCATTCGGACGAACGTTCCCGGTATGGACGTGTGCGAGCTGATGCCGCGCCACGCCGCCATCGCGGACAATTATGCCATCGTCCGGTCGGTGGCTCACCAATTCGCCGATCATGGCGGCGGACACAAACGGTTGATGACGGGACGCGTCCCCGTGACTCCCGTTGACACCGTCAACGACGCTCCCGCCACTGGCTCGATCGTGGCGAAGTTCCGCGAGGGACGCGACTGCGGCATCCCCAACTATGTCTCGATGAATCCCGGCGGGCGGATCAACGATGTCTTCGCGCAGGGAGCCGCGTATCTCGGTCAGTCGTATATGCCGTTCAACGTCGAAGGTGATCCGAGTCAGCCAAGCTTCTCGGTCCCCAACATCGCGCCGTCGGAAGCGGTGACGGGGCGCATCGGCGACCGGATGTCACTGCTCAAAGGTTTGGACCGCATCAACCGCGAGATCGACGGCCACCGCATGGTCGAATCGACCGACCGTTTCCAAGACCGAGCCGTCGGAATGCTGACGAGCAACCGCGCCAAGCGAGCCTTCGATCTGTCGCTCGAATCACCGCTGACCCGCGACCGCTACGGTCGCCACTGCTGGGGCCAGCGTGCCTTGATGGCGCGGCGGTTGGTCGAGGCGGGCGTCAGTTTCGTGACGCTCGTCATGGAGAACCCGTATCAGTCGGGCGTCGAGGCCCTGAAACAAGGCGTCTACAACTGGGACTCGCACGCCGTGAACTGCCACATCTGGGACGACCTCAAAATCCGCCTGCCGATCTACGATCAAGCGGTCACCGCGCTGATCGAAGACGTGCATCAACGCGGTCTCGATAAGCGAACGCTCATTCTCGTCACCGGTGAATTCGGACGAACGCCGCGCTTGGAAAACTCCATCGGTTCCCAAACGGGAGTGATGCAGCCCGGCCGCGACCATTGGCCTCAAGCGATGTCCTTCATCATGGCGGGAGGCGGCATGCGCACGGGCCAGATCATCGGCTCGACGAATTCCAAGGGCGAACACCCCGCCGACCGGCCACTCACCCCGAACGACCTCTGGGCCACCGTCTATCGCCACCTCGGCATCGACTACACCGAGTCCTTCCCTGACCGCCGCGGCCGCCCGATGCCGATCCTGCCGTTTGGCGAACCAATCTCCGAACTGTTGCGAGCGTGACAGACTGTTGAGAAACGTAACTTGGACGCCCTCGTCCGAGTCTTTTCTCGCGGGAAGCGGACGGACGAGGGCGTCCATCCTACGATTTTCAACGCGATGCCAAGCTACGGTTCTTCAATCGGCTGCTGAGACGGCGGCATGACGCCACAGCCCCCCTGCCAATCGCCACCAACCGCGAGGTCCACCACACATGCCGCAGACGAAACACTTCTCGCGCTTAATGGAGTTGGACCACGCCATCTCGCGCCGCCGCGTGTTGGCGGCCACGGCCGGGATCGGCGGGCTGTCGCTTCCGAACTACTTGCAGTTGCGTAGCTCAGTCGCGTCGGACACTTCCGCCCACGTCGGTCCCGCGAAGTCGTGCATCATCGTCTTCTGTTGGGGTGGGATGAGTCATCTCGAAACGTTCGACCTCAAGCCCGATGCTCCGTTGGAAATTCGCGGCGATCATGCGCCGATCTCGACCATCGTGCCGGGAATTCAGATTGGCGAGCACCTGCCGCTGTTGGCTCGACACACGGACAAGCTCGCCATCGTCCGTTCGATCCATCACGACGACTCGTTCCACGGACGCGGCATGTATTGGAACCTGACCGGTCACAAGCCGCCTCGCGCCGCGAACATCCCTCCGCTGCGAGATGACTGGCCGTCGATTGCCTCGGTGATTTCCAAGTTCCGCCATGCACCGCGCGGCGTGCCCAACGCCGTTCGCCTGCCGTATCCCATGGTCGATAACGAGACTCTGCAAGCGGGCGAATACGGAGGCTGGCTTGGAGTGAAGTACGACCCGATCGTGCTGCGCCCGTCGAGTGGCCAGGCGTTTGAAGGGAGTTCCAAAACGCTGGGAGCGGAAGTCTTGAACCTCCGCGAAGTCGATCTGGTTCGACTGACCGAACGACGCCAACTGCTCGAGTCCCTGCAACTGCGGCCGCTCCCGGCGAGCGACTACGAAAGCTTCGATCACTTCCAATCGCTGGCCGAAGACCTGTTGGCCGGTTCGGCGGTGAAGAACGCCTACAACTTCGACAACGAGAGTCCGAAGGTGCGCGAGTCCTACGGCGATCACATCGCGGGACAAAGCCTGTTGCTCGCGCGACGGCTGACGGAGGCGGGCGTTCCCGTCGTCCAAGTCTGTGTCGGAGCGGGAGACCTCGGCGGCGGACGCGATACGTGGGACACGCACGGCAACAACTTCAACCATCTCAAGAACCGGATGCTGCCGGTGTTCGATCGGTCTGTATCCGCGCTGCTGCAAGACCTGACTGACCGAGGGACACTCGATGAAACGCTCGTCGTCCTCCTGACCGATTTCGGTCGCACCCCGCGCATCAACGCCAACGCTGGCCGCGACCACTATCCCGACGCCTACTCGGTCGCCTTCGCGGGCGGCGGCATTCGCGGAGGCCAAGTCTACGGCAGCACCGACAGCCACGCCGCCTTCCCCAAAACCCAACCCTGCTCCCCCGCCGACCTCCACGCCACCATCTTCCAATCGCTGGGCATCCCCCCGAAGTCCGAAATCCGCGACATGCTCGACCGCCCCTTCCCCATCAGCGACGGCCAAGTCCTGCCGCTCTCGTAACCCGGCCAGCGTTCCGCACAGGGTGGCTAACCCCTTGGACTGCGGCAGCCTGCTGCCGCTTTGGGTTGGTGGCAGCCTGCTGCCGGGGTTCGACGTGGTTTGCGCACAGATGCCGTGAGCGAGAGTCCTGTGGGGCTACTTGACCTCGCGCAGGCCGCCTCAGCAGCAGGCTGCGTGCGGCAAAGCGGCAGCAGGCTGCCGCAGTCCACGGAATGCTGGCCAACGCCGAGCTGGGCCACCCCACGGTTTCGCGAAACACTCCAACCTCGGCCACTCTGTCCGGAAACATTGGTCCCGCAGAGATTCACTTTCTCACGCCCGTCACGTTCACGCCGCTGCCGATGAGGAGGTTGGCTTCGTAGACGCGACGATAGAGCCAGCCGGTCTTTTCGGGGGGAAGGACTTGCAGGTTGTCGAAGCCTGCGTCGCGGAACCAACCGCTGAGTTCATCGACGGTGTGATGGTATTGGTACTGCGGGGCGAACCAGTCGAACGTGTCGCAGACGCGGTTCTCGCGCGAGGGATGAGCGCTGAAGTTGACGACCTTGTTGAGCGTCTGGTTGAGGACCGGCAGTCCGCCCCAGAAGGCTCCCCATTCGCACCAGCGTTCGAGTTTCTCGGGAGCCATCTTCGTCGTGCGGCGTCTGAGCGCGTTGTTGATGAGTTCCTGCCACCACTGATTGCGGCGGTAGAGCCAGACCGAATAGCGGCCTCCCGGTTTGACGAGTTTTGCCACTGCATCGAACACCGCGCGGGTGTCGGCATCGTGGTGCATGACTCCGATGGAGAAGACGAAGTCGAACGAAGCGGGTTCGAGCGGGAGTCGCTTCAAGTCGGCTTGGACGAACGCGACGTTCGGCAAGTCTCCGCAAAGTTGCCGCGCCTTCGAGACCGCTCCGCTGTGATCGGCTCCGACGACGTTGGCACCGGCTTCACCGCAGACCTTGCTGTAGCGGCCTCCACCGCAGCCCGCGTCCAACACGCGCAGGCCCTTTAGCTCTTCAAGCCTTACGCCCGTCTTGGCCTGAAACGTCGCGCGGTCCTCGTCGTCGTGAGCGACCTCGTACTTGTTCCACTGCCGCCCGAAACTGGCCAAGTGTTCGTCGCTCGTGAACCGCGCGATCCCTTCGACGACTGGAAGCGACTGTTTGCACGTCGAGCATTCGATCCGCTCGCCATTCACGTTGAGAGGACTGCCGCACGCCGGACAGTGCAGTATGCGAATTAGTTCGAGTTGAGCAGCAGCGGCGTCCATGAGTCTTTGATCTTGTGAAGGCGGTTTACCACAGAGGCACAGAGACGCAGAGAAGACAAGAAGCAGAGAGGAGAAGAAAGGACATCGAGAAGGAGTGCGGAGGCGTTGGAAGCAGAGTTGTTGCGACCGCTCCTCTTCTCTGTGCCTCTGCGTCTCTGTGGTTCAAGTCTTCTTTCATCAGAACTCGATCTCCATCAGGTCTTCGGCGAGAGTTGTCTCAGGGAAGATGGCCCGTGCGGTGGCGAGGCCAATCGGGTCGTCGTCCGGCTGCTGCGGATCGATGTGAGTGAGATAGAGCCGTCCCACACCCGCCTCCTTCGCCAACCGAGCCACCGCTGATGTGTGGCTGTGCCCCGTCTGCTCGCACCATTGAGACATCTCGTCCGGAAAGTTGCATTCGTGGATGAGAACATCCGCGCCGCGAATGAACTCAACATACGAACCGTCTGCCACAGTATCGGTGATGTAGGCGAGTCGTTTCTTTCGCGGGCTGCAACTCATTGTGAGCGGCACGGCGCTAGCCGCCGGTT
>JAYTQJ010000167.1:0-2230 GCA_043746775.1 Schlesneria sp. | reverse complement strand
CGCAGGGCCTTGAGCACTTGCCAGACTGGCTCGAAGGCCGATTGCGAGAGGACGTGGTCGGCGTCTTCGGACTCGTCGATGAAGACCGGAATCACGATGGTGCCGATCTGCTTGCCGGCGGCTTTGCGGATCACTCGGCCGACCGCCTGAATGATGTCCACCATCGACCGCTTGGGGTCTATAAAGGCCACGCCATCGAGCACCGGAACATCGACCCCTTCGCCCAGGCAGGCGCAGTTGGAGAGGATGCCTCGCGTGTCGTCCGGCAGGTGGGCGAACTCTTTCAACAGCGTGGCACGCATCCCAGCGGGCGTCTCACCCGAGATGTGTTTCGTCCACAGCGTCCCCGAGGGACGGACCGAGCTTTTCAGATGAGAAATCACGCCGGGCAGGGAATCTCGCTGCGTGGCATCGACGAACCGGGCGGCCTTCGCCACGGTCGAATGAAACGTGATGATCTTCCGCAGATTGTATTTCTGCATCGCCTTGGCCAAGCCGATCTGTGCGGCCAACGTCCGCGCGTCGGTCCTGAGATCTTCGGTGGTGCGGACCAAACGGGCTTCCTCTGCCCACGCCTTGGCGTCGCGGTCGGTGACTCCAATCACGACGACCTGATAATCGGTCAGCAACGGGACCGGTTTCGCATTCATGGCCTCGTAGAATTCGAGAACGTGGAACTCGGGGCCGAAGACGTGAACATCGTCCATCGAGACAAGCTCAGTATCCAACTCCGCCGCGCGCCGCTTGACGTGGTCCTTGATGTAGCGCGGCGTGGCGGTCATGAACAGCCGCTTGGACGCCTTGATCTTCTTGCCATCCAGCACGGTCGCGAACTCGCCCTCCATGTCGCCCGCCAGACGGTGGCTCTCGTCACAGATCACCAGATCGAATTTCTTTGTTTTGCCAGCCTGCGCGGCCGCGATTCGGTTGGACGATTGGTACGTGGCAAACACCACGGCCGGACGTTTTCGCCGCTGCTGGAGGAAGTGCCGAATCTGCTCGGGATCGGTTGTCGGCTTCACCGCGAGGTCTGCTGCCGACTGAACCATCTCGTCTGCATTTTTCCGACCAACCGTCTCATCGGAACAGACGATAAGCGTGTCGAAGTCCGCTGCGGAGTTGCGGCCCCACTCGGCCAGGTTCTGCTGCACCAACGACAGCGACGGGACCAGCACCAGCGTAAGAGAACTCTGCAACCGCTCGACGATCCACAGTGCGGTGAGTGTCTTGCCCGTACCGCAGGCCATGATCAGTCGGCCTCGGTCATGGTCACGAAACCCGTTAACCACGGCTTCAATGGCCGTGGTTTGATGCGGCTTCACAGGCCACGGAGGCAACCGCGTGCCTGCTCCTCCAATCTGAACCGGCCACTGAACTTCTTCCGTCAACAACTGACCACGCAGGACCAGCCCCACCAGCTTCTCTTGGCCGTGCAGCGTCCGGCGAGCCGTGGCTCCAACATCGTCCGTCGTGGCCATGAGCAGTCGATAGGCGAACTGCGAACGGTTCGATTCAGACAGGAACTAGTCGATTTCTCGCTTGGGGATCGCTCGGTCGGGATGATCCGCTTTGGCTTGAATGGCCCACAATTCGCCTGATCGCGTGCGCGCGACAAGGTCGATTCCCGCATCCGGCCCCCACCGATCCGGCCAATCTTTCCACAGCCAAACCTTATCGAATTGACCGCGATACCGGGGAGCGTTTTCCAAGAACCAACGGCACAGCCACTCGAAGTCGCCACCAAATGAAGTGCCGTCAGCCTCGCGACGAATCTTCGCTTCGATGTACTCAAACGTGCCAGGGGTCAAGTCGCGATCAGAAGGATCGTCAGCATCAACCACGGTGTGAATCCTGTCAGCGGGAGGCTCAAAGCAGTGTCATCAGCGTGACTCAGCATGTGCCGACCACCGATCATCGGCAATGATCCCGACACCGTGTACCACTGGCGGTAGCCTTGAGCCGCCAGTGTGCGTGAAGAGCACTGGCGAGCGAAGCCCCTCGCCAGTGGCACCCGTGCGAACGTGGCCGGCCGCTCAGCCGTTGTGGGTTTGCTCGTTGAGTCGCGAAGGATGTCAGCGGCTGAAGTCTCACTTCATGGACTTGCGGGCGGTTGGCTTCTGCTTGGGGGCTATGCATCAATTACGTCCGAGAATTCCGCAGGAGATCGTGTCGTCCCCAAGGGGTGCCGCGACACTGAGGCTCTGTGCTGAGCCATCTTTCTACCACACAT
>JAYTQJ010000166.1:0-11431 GCA_043746775.1 Schlesneria sp. | reverse complement strand
CGCCCGAAGACCCAGGGGGCTGACGCCACCCCGCTCCGAAATTCATCCAACAGGACTCACGCTCCAAAATCGTCCCCTCATTTCTTCGCGTCGCGCGTAGAAACGAGACGTGAGTAGAACATCGCGGACGTTTGACGCACGCCCTGACCGGGGACACACTCTCGCCCGTTCATTCCCCGCCTGTGACTCCCGCCTTTTGAGGATCCTCCCGTATGTTGCCGCTCCGACGGATTGTTGCCTGCGCCGCGTTGGCTTTGCTCACCACATCCACCTTTGCCGACAACTGGCCCGGTTGGCGCGGACCGACGGGAAATGGACTGTGTACCGAGCAGGGGCTTGCGACCGAATGGTCTCCAACGCAGAACGTCGCGTGGAAGTTGCCCTTGCCGGGACCGGCTGGAGCGACGCCCGTCGTGTGGGGTGAGCGAGTCTTCCTGACCTCGGTCAACGACGCGGGGGAGTTGCTGCTCATCGCCGTCGGTACCGATGGCAAACAGCTCTGGCAGCAGGTCGTCGCGAGCGGGAACCAGAAGGCGCGCGGCGACGAAGGGAACTCGGCATCCCCTTCACCCGTGACCGATGGCAAGTCTGTCTGGACGTTCATGGGCGACGGCACGCTCGCCTGCTACACGGTCGAGGGAAAAGAAATCTGGAAGTTCAACGTCCAAGATCGGTACGGCAAGTTCAGCATCCAGTTTGGCATGAGTTCCACGCCGGTCCTCGATGGCGGCGTCCTCTATCTGCAACTGATTCATGGTGAAGGCGACGCCAAAACTCGCGAAGCCTGCGTGGTGGCGATCGACGGCGCGACGGGCAAACAAGCTTGGCGAGTCGATCGGCCCAGCGATGCGATTGCCGAGAATGAGCACTCGTACGCCTCGGCCATGCTCTACCAAGACAGCGACAAAAAGTTCCTACTCACGCACGGAGCCGATGTCTTGGTCGCTCACGATCTGAAGGATGGGCATGAACTGTGGCGGTGCGGCGGACTGAATCGGCGTGACGATCCGTCGCTCGGCTACGACCGCACGCTGCGATTCGTCGCGTCACCGGTCGCCGTGCCGGGACTCATCATCGCCCCCTCGGCCAAGCAACATCCGGTTCTGTGCATCAAACCGGACGGCAAGGGTGACATCACCAACGATGCGTCGCTGCATTACTGGTCGTTCAAGAAAACGCCCGACGTGCCCACGCCCGTCGTCGTGGGTGATCTCGCGTACCTCTGCATGGAAAACGGAAATCTGACGGTCCTCGAAGCCCGCACGGGGAAGGAAGTTTATTCGCAAGCCACGCACCGGCAGCGTCACCGCGCCTCGCCCGTCCACGCGGACGGCAAGCTGTATCTGACCGCTCGTGACGGCAAGGTCCATGTGATTCAAGCGGGCCGCGAATTCAAAGTTCTCGCCGTGAATGATCTCGGTGAAGACCAGTCATCGTCTCCGGCAATCTCGAACGGCACGATCTACATGCGGACGTTCGACCACCTGTGGGCAGTCCGACAGAAGTGAGCGTGAGGCTCATCAAGGCGGCATCCACACCAATCCGCAGCGTGAGCAAGAATGTCGAGACGCTCGGGCGTGGAGATATCCTTGCTCACGCTTTTAAAGTTGCGCCTTTGAGCTGCGAAGCAGCGCCAGCGAATAGCCTTGGGCCTCGTCCCAAGGTTGGCCACGAAAGGAAAGGCTTTGAGCCGCGAAGCGGCGGCAGACTTGAGTACGCCAACTTCTGCCGCCGCTTCGCGGCTCAAACCGTCAATGCTAGTGCCCTGTCCGTTCCTAATTTTTTTGGGGGGGGGCTGAAGTCGTGAGACTTCAGAAAACACAGAACTCTTACGAGTTCGGCTACCCCAAAATTAAGAACGGACAGGGCACTAGGTCGGTCCGAACGTGGTCATCTGTCACGAACCAGGCACCTTGCCGAGTTGCGATGCGGAACTCGAAATGACGGTCGAGGGTCAGGTTCGCCGGTCATCCGTTCGGATGGAAAGTTGTGACAGCACGCCGATCATCAAGGTGCAGTTCACGCAGCCGCTGCGGCCGTTCACTCTGCGATGCACTCTTTGAAGATCGTTCGGTAAATCGCTTTGGCCTTGTCGTAGGCGGCCTTCGCGGCGGCCCGTTCACTAGCACGGATGCGGCCTTGCTTGGAGTTCCAGCAGACATCGACCGCCTGCTCGCACCAGTCGGCGCTCTTGCGGCTGGCGCGAATTGGTTTGCCGGCCACTTCGATGAAGATCGGGTTCGTGTGACACGACGGCAGGATGCGCAGGGCGACCCAGCTTGAGTGTTTGATTTCGTAGTCGAACTCGATCTTGGCGACTGAGCCGTCGGCGGGGATGTCCTGCTTGGCGACAGACTGTCCGTTGACGATCAGTTCGACGGGGACCGTGCGCGTTTCACCGATGCGGCTCCGTTCGAGGTGCCAGTACGGTTTTTCATCGAGTCGCTTTGCGCGGATCGCGTCAGTTTGAGGCGTTGGTTTTTCGGCGAGGAGCGCGGTGGCGTCGCACGTCACGCGGACTTTACAGGGTTGCTTGAGGTCGAGCTGGCTGGCTGTAGGTTGGGCACTCTTGCCCGACCTCTTCTCGGTTGTCGCATCGCTGGACGAAGACGCTCGGGCAGAAGTGCCCAAGCTACGGGCGGGCGTGCCCACTTCAAAATCGTTGACTTTGAAGTCGAACAGGTGACTCAGGCCGTCGCCGCAGTAGCTCCGTCCGTCCTTGAGGCCCTGAACCCACAAGTCGTAATCGAGCGGGTTGTCCTTCGGCTGCTGGACGTAGATGCGGCCGAGGCCCACTTTGTCGCCGTAGATGCAGGGGAAGTCGGTCTCGCCGCTGATGCGGGTGCGCATGCCACAGTTCAGCGTGTGGTACCAAATGTTGAGTTCCCAGATCGCGGGGGTATCGACGGCCGAGATGAAGTCGCACGCGCCGTGAGCGGTCGTCACGATGAACTCGTTGGCACCGATGCCGTCGAAGCGCGGCATGGCGTAGTCGGGCAGAGTGCTTGTTGCTTTGCCCTGCCATCCTGTCGGAGCGCCGCCCCACGGTTGGCCGTGGAACTTGCGCGAGCCATCCGGCATCACGTCGGGCAGTGCGAGACCCCAACCGCTGTGACTGTAGCCGACCACGCCCCCTTGTTTCTGGCCCCATTCGAGGACCGGTTGAGTCCACGTCGGCCATTCTTCGAGCAGCGTCGTGTTGGGATAGTCATCCTCGACGAGCTTGAGCAGACAGAGATGCCCCGCGTGCGACGAGGGGAAGCCCGAGACCTCCACGTCGTACCGCATCAGGTAGTTGGGTCGAGACAGCGCCGAAATCTTTCCCTCGAAGTGCCGCTTCTGCGTGTACCAGCACGGCCCCCACGAGAGGACGCAGCCTACGTTCAAGTCCTCACCGAGAATGTGCCGCATCATGTCGCTAGGCGACACGCCCTCGGTCGGGCTGTCGTAGTGAGCACACCCTGCCGCGTGAACGTGATGGTCGCCACTGAACCAGCCTCGCTTCGCCGCGTGAATCCAACGACGCAGCTTGAAGTCCTGCCGCTGACTGACGACCGGATTCTTCTGCCCGTCTTTCTGATTGTTCTTCTGAGCGGGGGACGTAAGTCCCCTGTCCTCTTCCGTTGCACCGACAACGAACGAATGCGTATCGACGTGGTACTCCGGCCCACGTTGCACGACGACGGTGTACTCGCCCGGCGGCAGATGGACCGACTCGCCATCGGCGCGATAGATCTGCTCGTGGAAGAAGAAGTCGGGAGCCAGCCGCCGCGCGGGGTTCGGATAGACGCGGCCAAACTTGTCGCGAATGGTCAGCGCGGCCATCGTCGGAGTCCCGTCGAAGTCCTTGATCCCGAGCGAAACCTCGACCGCCGGAACGCAGGTGAACAGGACCGGCACCGAATTGCGGAAGCCCAAGTCCTGCGTCCCCTGCCCCACGTGAAACCCGAGCAACGCCTCGCGCCGTCCGACATCACGGCTGTAGAGCTGGACGATGCGGTATTCCAACTCCAGTCCCGACAGGCCGGGCTTGAGCGGCTGCTTGTCGAACATCTGCGCATCGAGGAACCGGTTCGGCACATCGCCCGGCTGGACGAGCTTCTCATCGGTCATCGGCTTCTCGCGCGCGTTCTTCGTCCCACGCTGATAGACCGGCAGCAGATTGGGGCTTTCGGGGACGAGCGGCGCGGTGACGCCCGCCTCGTTGTGAACCTTCACGAGAAACGTCCGCCAGCCCTGCTGAACCAACTCGCGCTGGGCCGGTCCTTCGACCAGCGACACGCGGCTCTCGGGATTGATGCTCACGCCGACAAGGCACAGTTTGTCGAGCACCTTCTGCACGGCCTCGGTGCAGTCCGCATCCACTTCGACTTTCAACGCGGCAGCCAACGCGTTGCGCTCTTCCGCACCGAGGGGCGATCCGACGTACTCGAGCGCCTGCACGAGTCGTTCGGTCGCCGCGATGAGCGGCTGCGACTCAACCTTCGCCACGTTCGGCCACTTCCCGTCCGCCGCGAATGACACCGCAGAATCGAATGCCGTCCAAGCCCAACCGAATCCCAGACACAGCGACAACGAGACGATGGAGCGAGGCATGGAACATTTCTCCCGAGCAAATGCGTGGATGAGGAGTTACCGATTGTTGACCATTGCGGAGGCGACCAAGCCGCGCCGTCGCGTGCCGCGATTCAACACGGCTCAAGCCGCCGGTGCCCACTCTACGGAGTCGCGTCCCTCGCGAAAACGCTCGCATCGGAGAAGGCCGTGTTGAGTTCCATTCCGAAAATCGGCCGATATACTCGCGACCCCCGATTGGTTCGGGTTCCCACAACTTTGGAACACGAGGAGCCGCACCTTGTCACACTTGCCCCCTGACAATTCTCCGGAAGCACGTTTCTTCCAGTGGTTCGCTCAGAGCATGAAGTGGTTCGTCATCGAAGAACTGCGAATCCACAAATGGCATCAGAGTTTTGCCGCCGGCCGGAATCTCGGCATGGAGGCCATCGACGACTGGGAAGACCGGTTCTGGACCAATTTCTGTCGCTGGCGTCGGTTCGAGCACATCGAAGGCGAGCAGTGCTGGATCGAATTCAACGGGCTGGACTTCGCGGTCCTGAAAAATGTGAATGCCTTCAACGAGTTACTCGACGAAATCCTGAGACTGATGAAAGACCGCAAGGTTCTCCGCGACAACTTGGAGATGATCCAGTGGGCCAAGTCGAACCCACGCATCTGCGAAGAACACGTCCTCCAGTTTTTGGAGGTCATCAACATCAACACCGCCCGCATGAAGCTCCCCGAAGAATGGAAACGCATCGCCGCCGCGTGAGCGAGGCGACGAACTGACGACAGCAACTTGATCCGACAGCGAAAACACAACCGGCCCGACAGCAAGTGTGAGCTGTCGGGCCGGTTTCGCATTGAGAGAACTGAGTTCTGCCACCTCGCCATTCCCATTAGGCGAGCGGTCATTGATTTTTTGCCCACTCGTAGGACGGACGCCTCGTCCGTCCGTCCAGAACAGCGGAGGCTTGAACGGACGAGGCGTCCTTCTTTCCGGTAAATCCTTTCCTGCCGTTCGCCTTAGAACTCTCCCAAAGTCCGACGATCACCGCGATTGGCGAGACGCTGATACGTCCCCCATTTGGAAGTGTCGTTGGGAAAGGAGGAGTCAAACGTCGAATGAATGTTCTCGCCGATGAATCGAACAGAGCCATCGCAGAGCAGAAAATTGGCACCCGCTGGATGCAAGCTGGCCGCGCCCAGATGGGAAGCCGAATTCATGTTCGGAATGAAGTTGGCCAGAACACCCGAAGGGCCATCATCGATCAGTGCCGTGTGGTTGAAACTCCGAGTCACCCCGCCCCACACCGCACCACCCGTGATGGAACCCGGAACCGGACCCACATAGGAGCGTTCGGCCACCAAGATGGTGTTGCTTGTCCCATCCAAGACATCTCCCAAATTCAGGCGCGAGTTCGTCCCAAACATGCCATCGCCGGGAATCACACCCTGCGATCCAACATAACTCGATCGGGCGGTGGGAATTTTCTGCGTATCATCGCCGTCATCGGGGTAGCCACTCGTGCTGTTACATCCGCAGCCATCCACGCTGAGCGTCCGTTGTGTGTTCAGCAATGGGCCGCTGTCGGAAGGGCAGAGAAAGATCGGCAGTGGTCGCTTGAACTCATTGGCTTTGACCGGATTCTGTATCGCGATTCCGACGGGCTCGCTTCCTGGCGCAATGGCGAGATAGGCATTGGACTGTTCCAACTGAGAGAGAATCATCGTCATCCAACTCCAAGTCGATTGGCTGGCAAAGCTGGTCTTTGAACAGGAGCATTTCGGCACGGATGTTGTGTTGCCCGGTGGAAACACCTTGAACGTGTCGTGATAGTTGTGCAGGGCGAGGCCAATCTGGCGGAGGTTGTTCTGGCACTGAGTCCGCCGCGCGGCTTCGCGTGCTTGCTGCACGGCGGGCATGAGAAGCGAGACGAGTACCGCGATGATCGCGATCACGACGAGCAACTCGACCAACGTGAAGCCGTAACGGGAACGAGAGGCGGGGCGGGAAATTGTCATGGTCGTCGTCTCACTTTCTCTGTTTGAGGGACAGGGTCACGCCGAAATGAGTGATCGCCTCGGCGAGTCGTTGGGATTCTGAGTCACTCGTTCGATGGAAGGCAAGCGGTTCGAGTTCTCTGATTCTGTTTCTTATCGCCGTGAGCCGAGCGGCACGGGTTGGCCTGTGACGGACGAAGCGGCTTCGCGAACGGCCATGACATCGTCGTACAGGCATTCTAAGAGGCTCGGCGTGGCTTCATCGGCCACGGGGCCGAGTTGCTTCAGGACGGCAATGGCGGTCAAGCGGCGGTTTGCATCTGGTGACTTCAGTTCGCCGATGACGATCGGAACGAATTCATGCAAACACGACGCCATCTGCTGAAAAGCCGCCAGCGCGACCTCGCGCGTTGCTTCCTGTTTGTCGAAGCAGCGCGCGTACAACGTGTCGGCGAGATGTCGGGCCGGCTCACCGATCTGGGCGGTCGCTTCGATGGCCGCACGTCGGACGCTCGTGTGTTCATCATTGAGCATCACGTTCAATCGTGGGACCGCGTTCTTGGCGGCGGGACCGAACGGGCCGAGGCCCTTCACCGCGATCTCGCGAATCGTCCACTCTTTGTCCTGAGTCATCGCGATCAACACCGGCAGCGTGCGCGGCTCACCGGGGCCGACCGCCGTCAGTGCCCAGACTGCCGCCTGCCTCACGCCGACGGTGCCGTCTTGCGATTGCTGGATTAACGCGGGGAGAGCGGGCCGGGCATTCGGCCCCAGCTCGCCACACGCGCGAGCGGCTGCTTCGCGAACGCCGGTGTCGAGGTCGAACAGGAACTGAATCAACTGCGCCGGGAACTCGTGTTCGCTGGTCTTCACGTCCGATCGTCCCGCTGCTTCCGAACGACCAGTGGTTTGCGAACGACTCGCAGTGGCGAGCAATCCGACCGTCGTCACGGCCGCGTCGCGCACCGAGCGGTCATCGTGTTTGAGCAGCGAGACGATGACCGGCAGGCTCGACCGCGCCGCCGCACCGATTCGCCCGAGTGCCTTCACCGCCGCCGCGACCGGTTCGATTTCGTTTTCCTGTGCGACTCGAACCAATCCGGCGATGGCCGACGCGGCGGACGGCCCGATCAGCGCGAGAGCGTCGGCCGCCGTCGCCCGCACGGACGACGAGGGGTCTCGCAACAGTTGTTCCAACGTCGGCACCACGGACGATGACATGGAGCCGAAGCGACCGAGAGCCGCCGCCATCGTCGCGCGCACGCTGCTCGAATCGGTCATCACGCCACGGACGAGAACGGGAACACTGCTCGATCCCAGCTTCACGAGCGATTCCAGACTCGCCTCGCGCACCGAAGCGTCCTCGTCTTGGAGCGATCTCACCAGCGATCTCAAGTTGCCGGGAGACGCGCGCAGGCCCAGCCGCGTGGCCGCGCGTTTTCTCACAGCCGCCGGAAGCAGCGTCATTCGTAGCAGTGAACGAGAGATCACCATGAAACTTTCCTGTCGAAGCGTCCGCACGATCAACACCGGCCCAAACGATTCGGGCTGAATTTATTTTTCAGGTCCGAAACTCGGGAGGTGTTGCCGGGTTGTCCGCTCCGTTGAGCGGGGCGACCGGGCGACGGTGATGCGCCCGCTAAAAGTAGCCTTCATCGCTCCGCGTGAAGACAGCCGAGTGACCAGCGACTCAATCCCCCGAAAAAAACGTCGTTCGCCATTCGGCAAGCTTCACGCGGAGCGATGAAGGCTACTTTTGGCGGTCACGTCTACGGGACTCACTTCGACTCATCGGTTCGAGGCGTTGCCGCTTGGGCCGGTGAACCATCCGTCTCCGGCGAACTGACGGACTGAGGGGCGGCCACTACGCCAGTCGGCGTCCGGTCAACACGGCCTCCGTCGAGCAGTCGTTTTGCGTGACTCATGTGCGAGTCATAGAGCCGTTCAAATTCAGCGGGATCGGCGGGGCGTTTGAACAGTTCCACAAGTCCGAGCCGTCCCGCCCACATCAACTGCTGTTCGATGGGACGTGCGGCACTCGCCCGCGTTTTCAGGCCATCGAGCAATGCTTGAACCCGCTGTTGATCGCGCGACGTGGCCTGCTTCCAGTCGGTCGGTCCCGTTCGTTTTGTTCGCAGCTCGTTGAGCTTGGTGTGGTACTGAGTGAACTCGCGGTAGATCGTGCTGGCTGCGGGCGGCTGCCTCAACCAAATGACCAATGCGACGAGTGCGGCCAGCGCCGCCGCGATGCCACGCAAACGAAGCTCGCCGCCGACAAATGCCGCCGCGTGCTGCCACGCTCGCCCGACGTTCGTCGTCGCGTCGATCGGTGAAGTCGAGTTGTTCGCGGAACGGGATGTCGGACGCGATGCGGCGCGAGTCGCGCCGGTCGCCGAAACGCTCCCGTCAGAACGACGCGGTGTTCCTGAGTACGACGGCGAACCGACGCCCTTGTTGTTCAGCCCGGTTGTCGAGTTTGAGACCTCACCGGAACGCGACGCACTTCGGGCGTCGTCGCCGTGTGTGTCTCGCGAGCGGTCCGGAATCTTGAGTGGCGAACGACGCACGTTCAGCGCCTTTGCCACCGGTTGCCATTCGCCATCCACGCCGACCTGAACGAACTCGTCCGAGAGCAACAGTCCATTCGCCAATCGTTCTCGCAGATCAGCTCGAGATACCGGCCCAACCGGGTGGCCTCCCTCCCACAGGAAGAACTCGCACTCGTCATCGATCACGCCGCCTGATCCCTCCGCGCTGTCCGGCTCCGCATTGCGAGCAGACTCAGCAGCAGGCGATGCCGCTCGTCGCGGAACACTCCCATCGTGCGATCCACGCTGGCGATCGACTTCGCTGCGACGAGGTTCCGCATCAGAACGCGTAACCGAACCAGCGGGACGAGACAGACTGAGTGACGCCACGCGGTCGTCTCTTATGGACCGTTCTTCAGTTCCCGTGCGATACATCACGGGAGTCGCCATCGCAAAGGACCGCTGCTCCGCAGGCATCTCATTCGTGACCTCGGCCAATTCCTCCACGTCATGGGGGCTGCGCCACAGGCCGCGTTCCCCCAGCCGAACGAGGTGCGTGTCGGTCACGTCGCCGCACTGTCGCAGCCGTTGCAACGTCTCAAGCGTGAACGGGCCTCGTGTCGCGCCGCCGGCCATCAGCCACCACTCGGCCTCAACAGCCTCATCCGAAACCGGGCCGGTCTCTTGAAATTGCTCCTCCAAAGCTGCGTCGGTCGCTTCCGCAAACAAAATCTCGGACGGACCTTCTTCACTGTGAGGCACGCGACAGGGAATGGGCTGCTCACCGCGTATGAGACCAATTCCGTAACGGTCGATCGCGACGCCCTCGGACAACAACAACGCGCGCACGTCGTCCCGCAGTCCCTCGTCACCCGCAACCATTTGCAAGAGCTGTGAGTTCAGCAACAGGCCGCGCTCGTCCAGCCAACTCGCGGCCGCGTCATAGGCTTCGTCAAACGTGATCATCGCGATCCACTTCGTTACGGCATTCCCGATCGCACCATCAGCAGGAGCAGTAGGATTGGTTCAACAGCCTGCCGGAAGCCATGGAAACGATTTCCAGACTCGAACATCAACCCGCAGCATAAGCCAGGGCGTCGGCAATTGCCGCGTAGAATCGTCTCGGGCCTTGGTTTGGGGATTGCCTGCTTCACAGTCGTCTCGCCGCTCCCGTTATCAGATGTTCTGCCAATGAGAAGAAGAGTTCATCCGATGAATGCGTGCCGAGCGTTCCTGCTTCAGCTCGGAGGGCGACAGGCAATAGCCCTCGGTACGCATTAGTCGGATGAACCCAGAATACAAAGCTGCGGGAGGCGATCCGAAACATTCAGAACAGTCCGTTCACTCACCACACGGGTCGCGCCGCAGGACTGGCCCAACTCTCGTTTGACGTGTCCGACAAAAGTAGCAGGCACACTCCGTGTGCCGTCCGCGAGACCGCGATTCGCCGAGGAATTCGGTGAACGGCACATGGAATGTGCCTACTACTTTGACTTTTGTCGGACACGTCTCGTTTGGGATCATCGTTCTGGTGGTGGCCACGATTTTGGGTGCCGGGGTTGGAGCGCGTCTTCGCGAAACCCCGGCTACCCAACACTAAGGAACGGGAGCGCAATAACTTGCCGAAGTGAAACAGGCTGCGATCAGCCGCAGGCGCTAGCCCCGGTTTGGATGACACAAACCGGGGCTAGCGCCCTGCGGCTGATCGGGAAGTGATTGCGGCCCCGTTCCTTAACGCGGTGATCGCGGCATGGGTGTGAGGGCGGCTTCGAGTCGAGTCAGCAGTGAGTCGATTTCGAGAGCCTCGGTTTTTGAGAGCAATTCGTCGCCGAAGCGGACTCGACAGAAGAAACGGGAGAGTTCCAACGGCACTTCGTTGAGGCTGGCGGCACGAAGCTCCGCAGCAAACGCCTCGGCGGCGTGGGCCGAAAATTCGTGATGCGTTTGCGTGGGATCTCGCTCCAGTCCGCGCGACTTCATCAGCCGAACGAACCGCTCGTAGAACTCAATCCAACGTCGTTGCGTGGTCTGAAGCGAACGCTGTTTTCGAGACCAGCCCAACCTCAGGCCGCGCAGGCGATGTCGAAGAAACCACAGCGACGACACTCCCAACCACAGTACGGCGGCTCCTCCGAAGCTAAGCCAGTTGCGTAGATTAAAGACCAACTGGACGAAAGCCTCCAAGTTCGATTCGGGCGAAATCCAGATCGAGACCAGCCCTTCCCACATCATCGTGACCAGTTCACGGACCGGGCCGTACAGCACTTCCTCTTGGGTATCCATCGAGATGTTGACGACGTTGGCACTCCACAGATTGGAGACCCGCGAGGAGACATCGGTCC
>JAYTQJ010000165.1:0-2232 GCA_043746775.1 Schlesneria sp. | reverse complement strand
TTTGGCGAAAGCCGATCTCCAATTGGATCTCTTGGCCGACAACGGGCTTGCCGGTGTCGTCAAGCACTTTCACTGGGAGGTCGCGTCCGGTCGGCAGTTTGATATCTGCTTGAGCGATCGGATGACTCTCGTCGATCGTCACTTCGTCGCTGACGGCCCAGACGTAACTCGTCGGAGTTTGCTCGCGAGCCAACACGACGTAGCGTCCTCCGAGCGGCACCTTTCGCAAATACTGCGGACCACCCGAATAGCTCGAAGGATTGATGCGGCCATGATCCTTCTCGCTCGACGGCAACTTCGTCGCGAAGACGAACACGAACGCGCTCTGAGTGGGACTCCCATCCGCTCGCGTGATCGCACCGTGAATGCCACCTGCCGCGACTGCCGGAACTTCGATGACCTGTGGCTCGGTTCCCTCTTTGATCTCGATGTTCTGCTGCTCGGCGATGCGATAGCCGACGAGGTCTTCTTCGCGAAAGTAGAGCTGCGCTCCGACGAGCGCGGTGAGTCGAATCTCGTTACCGCGAACAGGCAACGGGCTATTTTGAGTTTGCTCCGCTCGAATCGTCGGATGCTGCCAACTGACATACAGCGAGCCGCGAGCGGGTGCGTCTTGTGCTGTGCCGGTCAGACGGATCACGACGTCCCGTTTTGGAAAACTGGTCGGCCCAACAGCCGGCTTGATGTCGAATTCCAAATCGGCGACCGACGCTTTCAGTAGGATGTCGTGTCGCTCGTCCGGCAGCGTCAACGTGAGCCGTTCTCCGACCGAGTAGCCTTCGAGCGTGAAGCGTCCTTCGTCATCAACTTCAGCCCATACGCTGTCGTTGATGTGCTCACAGAGACGCGAATGAACCGAGAACTGATAGCCGGACTTCTTCGGATCGGTCTGCTTCTGCAATCGTTCGACACTGCCGATGACTCTCCCAGCGATCTTCAACGGCGGGCTTAGCTTGACGGTCAGCTCCGGTTGGCCCGGTTTGGTTTCGAGCACACCGGTCCCGTAACCGTCAGCAAAGATCGCGAACGAATACGTCGCTCCCTCTTCAAGCTGATCGAGCGGCGCGCGGCCTTCTTCATCCGTGATTCCGTAGTCGCTCCACTTGTTCGGCGTCAGCCAGCGGCGTGAGACACCATAGCCCGCGCCGTTCGTCTTTGACTGACGATGAGCGATTCGCAACTGAGCATTCTTGATCGGCTGATTCGTCACCGCGTCGATGACTCGCACGGGACTCGGTCGAGCGGCTTTCAGTGTGATGAAGAGCGGAGCATCCGGAGTGAAGGGCGTTGGATCCTGAAATGCATTCTCGAACTGCAACCGCTGATACCCTGGAGCCATGACTTGAAACGAGTGCTCGATGTTGCCGATGTGCTCGAACCGCAAGCGGCCATGCTCGTCTGCTTGCAGCTCCGCTCCGCCGCTCCACGATGTCGAACTTCGCAACTTGAGCGGTGTCGATTGTTGCACCCAGGCGTGCGGAATCGGTTGCCCCTGCTCGTTCCTCACAACGACATCGACGGGCGTGCCTTTCGTAAGGATCAACTCGATCGTCATCTCGCGGTCGGTCGGCATCAGAGAGATCACGGGCGAAACCACCGTCGCTCGACCCGGCTGCGACGCGACGAATCGCAAATGACACGGCGGGTAATACAGCGTCAAGCGATGTTCCGGCACCGCTTCTCGCGGAGTATTCAAGCTGCTGCTACTGCTGCTGTGACTGACAGCAGACGCCGACATCAGGCTCAACTTAGGGCTGATCTCGCTGCCGTCGTCCGTCTTCACGATGAGCAACACCGCGATCTTTCCAGCGTTCGGATCAGCAGGCGGACTGTCGCTGGGTGAAGGAGGATCGTTGTCTCCCGATTTTCCCTGCAAGCCTTCCGCAAGCGGGACAATGTTTCCGTTTCGTTCCGCTTCCAGTGCCACAAGCTTTTCAATTCGCTCCTTCGGCGACATCCACTCGGCAGCCGCGCGGACTGCGAGATCGGTCCCTCGCTGCAACAAAACCGCTGTAACAGCCAGCGCAAGGAAAACCGCTCCGAGACAAACCCACGAGACCTTCGACCGCGGTGCTTGATCAGGATCAACCAGCCGCCGGACTCGATCAGTCAGTTCCCCTTCCTTCATCGGTTCAGCAAATGCCAACGCTGCTGCAAGATGAGATTGCCGTGTTGCGACCGAGGCGACCTCGACCAACGCGCGCGCGACCGACAACGGCTGCCCACAAACCT
>JAYTQJ010000164.1:0-2234 GCA_043746775.1 Schlesneria sp. | reverse complement strand
GGGGCTGACGCCACCCGGCTCACCAAAACTCTCGACACACCTCACGAACTCATCGAACTCGCGGAACGCATGAAGTCCTGCCGTTGCGGAGTCGTCTTCTTCGGACTTGGCCTCACGGCGAGCGAGTTGAACCGCTCGCCGCGCAGCGCGGGGCTGGGTCATTTGAATGTCGAGGTCTTGCTTCGCTTGGTCGCTGAACTCAACGACCACACGCGGTTTCATGCGCGCCGCATGAGATTACACGGTGACGTCACCGGTGCGGACAGCGTCCTCTGCTGGCAAACCGGCTACCCCTTCAGCGTCAACCTGTCTCGCGGTTATCCGCGCTACAACCCCGGCGAGTTCTCTGCGAACGATCTGCTGACTCGTGGCGAACCGGATCTCTGCGTGATCATCGGCAGCGAAACGTTGCCGCAGTTCAAGCCGCCAGCGCTCGATCATCTGCGGCGAATCCCCACGATCGTGCTCGACTATCCGGCCGCGACACCGATCATCGCGCCGAGCGTCCGGATCACGACGGCTCCTTACGGACTGCACGCGCCCGGCACCGCGTATCGCATGGACGAAGTTCCGATACCGTTCAAGGCCTCGTTGCCCGCGCACTGGCCGACCGATGAAGTGCTGCTGAATGAAATCGTCGAGCGGCTCAACATGGCGACGCCGAAGCCGTAGGTTGGGACTCCGTCCCGACATTCTTCGCGGAAGCGCAGACCCTTTTAGCAGAACGGTCGGGACGGAGTCCCAACCTACGAAATACACGAACCGACTCACGTTGCCATGCGCGTCGGCTCCGTCAGATAGAGCATGAGCACGGCGAGGTCGGCGGGGGTGATGCCGCTGATGCGACCGGCTTGGCCGACGTTGTGGGGGCGGATGCGGGTCAGCTTTTCTTTCGCCTCGCAGCGGAGTTGCGGGCAGGCGAAGAAGTCGAAGTGGTCGGGGATGCGGACGGTATCGACTTGACCTTGCCGATCGATCGCTGCGGTTTGGCGGCGGATGTAGCCGGCGTACTTGGCTTCGATCGAAATTTGCCGCGCGGCGAGCGGCGGTAGGTTGAGCGATCGAGCCTCCTCGCTGAATTGGCACACGTCGAGCCATTCGGTTTCCGGTCGGCGGAGCCACTCTTCCAAGCTGCTCCCTTGATGGAATTTTTTCGTCATGATCGGCTCGGCCGAAGCGATCGCCGCTTCGTGTGCTTGGTAGCGTTGCCAGCGTTCGTCGCTGACAAGGCCGATGCGGCGACCGATCGGTGTCAAACGGCGATCGCAGTTATCGTGACGCAGCAGCAAGCGATATTCGGCTCGCGACGTAAACATGCGATAGGGCTCATCGACTCCCTTCGTGACGAGGTCGTCGATCATCACTCCGAGATACGCTTGGCTGCGGTCGAGGATCAGCGGCGGTTGAGTGGCGATCTTCAACGCGGCGTTGATACCAGCGAGCAATCCTTGTCCCGCCGCCTCTTCGTAGCCGGTCGTCCCGTTGATCTGACCGGCGAAGTACAAGCCTTCGACCGCTTGCGTTTCGAGCGTTGCATGCAATTGAGTCGGCGGGGCGAAGTCATACTCCACCGCGTAGCCGTACCGCATGATCTCCGCTCGCTCGAGCCCGACGATCGAGTGGATCATCTCCTCCTGCACATCGCGCGGTAGGCTGGTCGAGATGCCGTTGCAGTAATACTCGCAGGTCTGCCGGCCTTCGGGTTCGAGGAAAATCTGATGCTCGGACTTCTCGGCGAAGCGGACCACTTTGTCTTCGATGCTGGGGCAGTACCTCGGCCCGGTCGATTGAATCTGGCCCGAATACATCGGGGCTCGATGCAAGTTGGCTCGGATCAGCTCGTGGACTTTGGCGTTCGTCAATGTGAGATGACAGACCATCTGCGACTGCGTGACCGAGTCGGTCATGAATGAGAACGGCTGCGGCACGGCGTCGCCCGGCTGCTCCTCGAGGACGGAGAAGTCGATCGTCCGCCCATTCAATCGACACGGCGTCCCCGTCTTGAACCGCCGCAACTCGAAGCCGAGATCGCTCAACGTCTGCGACAGTCCCGTTGTCGTCCCTTCACCCGCGCGACCGCCAGATGCCTTCGCTTCGCCCGTGTGCATGATCGCTTGCAGGAAGGTTCCCGTCGTGATGACCACCGCCTTCGTACGATAGATCGCTCCTCCTTTCACGCGGACGGCGCTGACGTGGGGCAGGTTTCCAACCTGCCCGGACGAGTGGCCAGTCAG